>NZ_CP074375.1:6000000-6300000 GCF_013116765.2 Achromobacter deleyi | reverse complement strand
CAAAGGGGTAGCCCAGGTCATCGGCCAGCATCTGGCCCAGCGTGGATTTGCCCGCGCCGCGCAGCCCGATAAGCGCCACGCGCTGGGTGCGGTTGGGGCGTTGCGCCCCGGCTCCCACGCCGAACAGCTGAGTCAGGGCCTCGCGCGCTCGCTGCAGGTCGGATTCCGTGCGGCCGCTCAGCAGTTCGCGAATCAGCAGCCAGTCGGGCGATTCGGTGGTGACGTCACCGACCAGTTCGGCCAGGGCGCAGTTGAACGCGCGGGCGATCTGCAGCAACACCAGAATCGACGCGTTGCCCACCCCGTGCTCGAGATTGGCCAGGTGGCGCTCGGACACGCCGGTCACCTGGGCCAGGCTCTTGCGCGTCATGCCGCGTATGGCGCGCAGGCGGCGCACCCGCTCGCCCAATGCCACCAGGAAGGCTTCACGCCGGGGTTCGATTGGCGCCGCATCTAGCGCTTGATTCATGTTTGGCCTGACTCCGCAAAAACCCTGATTACCGCTCTTTTATGCACTATAGTGCTTGACCCAAGTCAAAGGAAGCACTATTTTTCCTCCATCGAGTTCAAAGCCGTTCCGGTGCAAAAAAGCAGCAGTGGCTTTCACTGACTTCTGAAGCGCCGACAGTGTAAAGGAGTAGCCCGGTGAGCACGCCAGACCAATTCCATGCCCTGATGCGCGACGTGACGCGCCTGGTGGCAGGCCAGCCACTGGATGCGGCGCTGCAAGCGCGGCTGAACAGCGAGGCCGGCCCCCGAAGCGCCCTGTACCGGGACATCTTCGCCACCTGTAGGCAGGGGGTGGCGGACGGCTGGATGTGCAGCCGCGAAGGCGGTGGCATCCGTTACGGCCGCGTCATCAAGCCGGCCGCCGACCTGGAAGACTGTTCGGTCGACGTCGTCGACATGGACGATCTGGCCGGTCCCCACCACGCGCATCCCAACGGCGAGATCGACCTGATCATGCCGCTGACCGAAGACGCCCGCTTCGACGGCCACGGCGCGGGCTGGCTGGTCTATGAACCGGGCAGCAGCCACAGCCCCACCGTGACGCAGGGCCGCGCCCTGGTGCTCTACCTGCTGCCCGGCGGCGCCATCGAATTCACGCGCCCAGACAGCTAGCCCCCCCCCGCCCCGCGCCGCCGCCAAACAACAAACACAGGCCGCGCACCGCCCGCCAGGACATCAGGAGACAACCGTGAATACCTGCCCCGCCGAACTCAACTTCGCCAGCCACCTGGCGGCGCTGAACGCGCCCCGCGCGGCCAAGCCCGCCTACATCGACGACACGCGCCGGATCACCTATGGGGAACTGGCGGAACGGGTGGCCCGCATGGCCGGCGCCCTCCGCCGGCTGGGCCTGCGGCGCGAGGAACGCATCCTGCTGCTGATGCAGGACACGGCCGATTGGCCGGTGGTGTTCCTGGGCGCGCTGCATGCCGGCGTGGTGCCGGTGGCCGTGAACACCCTGCTCACCGCGGACGACTACGCCTACATCATTGCGCATAGCCGCGTGCGCGCCATTTTCGTGTCGGGCGCCTTGCTGCCCGCGGTGCAGGCGGCGCTGGCGCAGGCGCCGGCCGACATCGAACATCTGGTCGTGTCGCAACCCGCCGCCGGCCTGCCCGACGGCGCGCATGAATTCGAATCGCTGCTGGCCGCGTCGCCGATCGCGCCGGCGGTGCGCACGCTGTCCGACGAAATCGCCTTCTGGCTGTATTCGTCCGGCTCCACCGGCAAGCCCAAGGGCGTTGTCCACACCCACGGCAACCTGTGGCACACGGCCGAGCTCTATGCCAGGCCGGTGCTGGGCATCCGGGAAAGCGATGTGGTGTTCTCCGCGGCGAAGCTGTTCTTCGCGTACGGCCTGGGCAACGGCCTGACCTTCCCGCTGACGGTGGGCGCCACCGTCGTCCTGATGGCCGAACGCCCCACCCCTCAAGCCGTGTTCCAGCGCCTGACCCAGCACCGCCCCACCGTGTTCTACGGCGTGCCCACGCTGTACGCCAGCATGCTGGCCTCGCCCGATCTGCCGCCGCGCGACCAGGTCGCCATGCGGATCTGCACGTCGGCCGGCGAAGCCCTGCCGCGCGACATCGGCGAGCGCTTCACGCGCCATTTCGGCTGTGAAATCCTGGACGGCATCGGTTCGACCGAGATGCTGCACATCTTCCTTTCCAACCAGTCCGGGCAGCTGCGCTACGGCACCACGGGCAAGCCCGTGCCCGGCTACGAAGTGCAGCTGCGCGACGACAACGGCGCGCCCGTCGCCCCCGGTTCCATTGGCGACCTCTACATCAAGGGCCCCAGCGCCGCGCTGATGTACTGGAACAACCGCGACAAGACGCGCCAGTGCTTTCTGGGCGACTGGCTCAAAAGCGGCGACAAATACGTGTGCGACCAGGACGGCTACTACACCTATGCCGGCCGCAGCGACGACATGATCAAGGTCAGCGGCCAGTATGTCTCGCCGGTCGAGGTGGAGAACATCCTGATCCAGCATGAAGCCGTGCTGGAAGCAGCCGTGATCGGCGTGCCGGACCACGACGGCCTGGTCAAGACCAAGGCCTACGTGGTGCTGCGCGCGGGATTCGAACCCGATGCCCAGACCGGCGCGGCCTTGCAGCACTACGTGAAACAGCACCTGGCGCCGTTCAAGTATCCGCGCCAGATCAATTTCCTGGATGAGCTGCCCAAGACCGCCACGGGCAAGATACAGCGATTCCGGCTGCGCCAACTGGAAGAGACGACGCTATGAGCGCAGCCGCCTTCGCCGAGACCGTCTTTGCCGGCATCCATGCGCGCGGACGCGACTTGCAGCTGGAATGCCAGTGGATCGAGCCCGGGCGCAGCCAGGCCCCGCTACTGGTCTTCCTGCACGAAGGACTGGGTTCGGTGTCCATGTGGAAAGACTGGCCCCGGCGCGTGTGCGACGCGGCCGGCTGCCGGGGGCTGGTGTACTCCCGCTACGGCTATGGGCAATCGACGGCCCGGCCGCCGCAGGAACAATGGCCCGTGGACTTCATGCACCAGGAGGCGCGCGAGGTACTGCCCGCCCTGTTCGCGGCGCTGGGCGTGGATGCCGCGGCCGACAAACCGGTGCTGTTCGGCCACAGCGACGGCGGCTCGATCGCGCTGCTCTATGCCGCGATGCATCCGGACGCGGTGGCTGGCATCGCGGTGGCCGCGCCCCATATCTTCGTCGAAGACATCTCCGTATCGAACATCGAGCAGGCGCGCCGGGCCTATCTGGAGACGGACCTACGCGCCAGGCTGAGCCGCCATCACCGGGACGTGGACTCTGCCTTCCAGGGCTGGAACGACATCTGGCTCAAGCCGGAATTCCGCCACTGGAACATTGAAGACTACCTGCCCCGCATCGCTTGCCCCGTGCTCGCCATCCAGGGCACGGACGATGAATACGGCACGCTGGAGCAGGTGCGCGGCATCCGCCGCCGCGTGCCGCGGACCGAGCTGCTGGAGATTCCGGACTGCGGGCATTCGCCGCACAAGGACCAACCCGCCACCGTTATCCAGGCCGTCGCCGGCTTTATCGGCGCGCTGGGCAAACCCGGTTGATCCGGGGCCTGTGAACAGGCCCTGGCGTCAACCCATAACAAGCACGGAGACCAACCATGAACCACGCCCTGACCCGGGCTGCTCTAGCCGCAGCCCTGACGCTCGCCGCCGGCGGCGCGCAGGCCGCCGACAAGCTCAAAGTCGGTTTCATGCTGCCTTACAGCGGCACCTTCGCAGCGCTTGGCAACGCCATCGAGAATGGCTTCAAGCTGTATGTCGCCGAACAGGGTGGCAAGCTGGGCGGGCGCGAGATCGAATACTTCAAGGTGGACGACGAATCCAATCCGGCCAAGGCAGCTGAGAACGCCAACCGCCTGATCAAGCGCGACCAGGTCGACGTGCTGATCGGCACGGTGCATTCGGGCGTGGCGATGGCCCTGGCCAAGGCCGCCAAGGACGCCGACACGACCCTGATCGTGACCAACGCGGGCGCCAACGCGATTACCGGCCCGCTGTGCGGGCCAGGCATCTTCCGCACGTCGTTCACCAACTGGCAACCCGCGTATGCAATGGGCCCGGTGGCGCGCGCCAAGGGCCATCAGACGGCCGTCACCATCACCTGGAAGTACGCGGCGGGCGACGAGGCCATCGGCGGCTTCAAGGAAGGCTTCGAGAAGGCCGGCGGCAAGGTCGTGCGCGAGCTGAGCCTGCCGTTTCCCAACGTGGAATTCCAGTCGCTCCTGACCGAGATCGCCGCGCTCAAGCCCGACATGGTCTTTACCTTCTTCGCCGGCGGCGGCGCCGTGAAATTCGTGCAGGACTACCACGCGGCCGGCCTGGACAAGACGATCCCGCTGTACGGCTCCGGCTTCCTGACCGACGGCACCTTGCAGGCCCAGGGCGCATCGGCCCAGGGCCTGCTGACCACGCTGCACTATGCCGACGGCCTGAACACCCCGCGCGACAACGCCTTCCGCGCCGACTACGCCAAGGCCTACAAGGCGCAGCCGGACGTATATGCGGTGCAGGGCTATGACGCCGCGCAACTGATGCAGTCGGGCCTCGCCGCCGTGAAGGGCGATTTCGCCAAGAAGGAAGACTTCCGGCGCGCGATGCGCGGCACCACGGTGGACAGCCCGCGCGGCCCGTTCACGCTGTCGGCGGCGGGAAATCCGGTGCAGGACATTTACCTGCGCCGCGTCGACGGTCTGGAGAACAAGGTCGTCGAAGTGGCCGTGCAGAAGCTGGCCGACCCCGCCCGCGGCTGCAAGCTCTAAGGCCCCGCCGCCCGCCCCGAACCGCGTTCGCCACCGGAGGTCCCATGGACATCGGCATCCTGCTCATCCAGAGCCTCAACGCTTTCCAGTACGGCTTGCTGCTGTTCCTGGTGGCCAGCGGGCTCACGCTGATCTTCGGCATCATGGGCATCATCAATCTTGCCCATGGCAGTTTCTACATGATCGGCGCCTACATGGCGTTCGCGCTGGGCCCGCTGGTCGACCGCTGGCTGGGCGGCGGGTTCCTGACGACGCTGGCCGTATGCGTGCTTGCGGCAGGCGTGCTGGGCTATTTGCTGGAAGCCGCATTCTTCAGCTACCTGTACAAGCGCAACCACTTGCAGCAGGTACTGATGACCTACGGCCTGATCCTGGTGTTCGAAGAGCTGCGCAGCATCCTGGTGGGCAATGACGTGCACGGCGTGCCCTTGCCCGCCTGGCTGCAAGGCAGCATCTCGCTGGGCGGCGTCATGACCTACCCCGTCTACCGGTTGTTCATATCGGCGGTGGGGATCGCCGTCGCCCTGCTGCTGTACTGGGTCATCTCGCGCACGCGGCTGGGCATGATGCTGCGCGCCGGCGCCAGCAACCGCGAGATGATCGGATCGCTGGGCATCGACATCAACAAGCTCTACCGGCTGGTGTTCGCGGCGGGCGTGGCGCTGGCGGCCCTGGCCGGCAGCATCGCGGCGCCCGTGTCGTCCGTCTATCCCGGCATGGGCAACGGGGTGCTCATCATCTGCTTCGTGGTGGTCGTGATCGGCGGCATCGGCTCGATCCGCGGCGCATTCCTGGCCGCGATGCTGGTGGGCTTTGCCGAAACCTTCGGACAAGTGCTGTTCCCTTCCGCGGCGGGCGTGCTGGTGTACCTGCTGATGGCCTTCATTCTGCTTTGCAAGCCCGAAGGGCTGTTCAAACAGGGTTAGCAATGCTGAATAGACTCCTGCCTATCGCGGCGCTGCTGGCGCTGGCCGCCTTTTCCTGGAGCGGCAGCGACTACTACACCGGCCTCGCGATCAAGGTCATGATCTACGCGATCTTCGCGCTCAGCCTGCAGCTGCTGGTGGGCGGCGCGGGCCTGGTCAGCCTGGGGCACGCCGCCTTCTTCGGCATCGGCGCGTACGTGGCGGCGCTGCTGTCGCCCGAGTCGGAAGCGGCCAGCCTGTGGTGGCTGCTGCCCGCCGCCCTGCTGGCCGCCGCCGCCTACGCCGCCGTGACCGGCGCGCTGGCGCTGCGCACGCGCGGCGTGTACTTCATCATGGTCACGCTGGCGTTCTCGCAGATGGCCTACTACGTTTTCCACGACACCAAGATCGGCGGCGGCAGCGACGGCATCTACCTGTACTTCCGGCCCGAGCTGTCCCTGGGCGGCTGGATGCCCTTCGACCTGGGCAACGCCGCCACCTTCTACTTCTTCGTCCTGGCCTGCCTGGCGCTGACCTGGGGTTTCCTGGCGCTGCTGCGGCGCTCGCCGTTCGGCGCGGCGCTCACCGGCATCCGCATCAATGAGCAGCGCATGCGAGCGGCCGGCTACTCCACCTATCCGTACAAGCTTGCCGCCTACGTCGTCGGCGCCACGCTGGCCGGCCTGGCCGGCTTTCTGTTCGCCTTGAAGGACGGCTTCGTCACGCCGGAGCTGCTGGCTTGGGAACAGTCCGGGCTGGTGCTGCTGATGGTGATCCTGGGCGGCATGGGCAGCCTGGGCGGCGCCGTGCTCGGCACCGTGGCCCTGGTGCTGCTGCAAGAGCTGTTCCAGTCGCAGGAATTGTTCGGCGACTATGCGCGCCACTGGCATCTGCCCCTGGGCATCGCCATCATCGCGCTGGTGGCCTTGCTGCCCAACGGGCTGGCCGGGCTGCCAGCCCAATGGCGCGAACGCCGCGAGGCGCGCGCGGCGGGCGCCGCCGCCAGGAAGGCCGAAGCCGGCGCGCCGGCGCGCAAGGATGGCAGCGCCACCCCGGCGCGGCTGCCCATCCAGGGAGAACCCCATGTCTGATCTCTTGCTGGCCGCAACCACGCTCACCCGGCGCTTCGGCGGCCTGACGGCGGTCAATGGCGTTTCGCTGGAACTGCGGCGCGGCCAGGTGCACGCCGTGATCGGCACCAACGGCGCGGGCAAATCCACGCTGATCAACATCCTGTCGGGCGAGCTTGCGCCCAGCAGCGGCCAGGTCATGCTGGACGGCCGCGACATCACGGCATGGCGCCAGCCCGAACGGGCGCGCGCCGGACTGGGCCGCAGCTACCAGCGGTCCACCATTTTTCCCGAGCTCAGCGTGTTCGAAAACTGCCGGCTGGCCGCGCAGGCGGGCCGGCAACGCTTCTGGCACTGGTGGCGCGCCGCGTCCGGCTGCCGGCACAGCGCCGAGCTGGCCGGGCACGCGCTGGACCGCACCGGGCTGACCGGCGACGCCGCGCGCGCAGCCGGCCAGTTGCCGCACGGCCGCAAGCGCCAGCTCGAGATCGCCATGTGCCTGGCGGGCGAACCGCAGGTGCTGCTGCTGGACGAACCCCTGGCCGGCATGGGCCCCGAGGAAACCGACCGCATCCTGGACCTGCTGCAGACCCTGAAGGCCGGCCACGCGATCCTGCTGGTCGAGCACGACATGGACGCCGTCTTCCGCATCGCCGAGAGGCTCACCGTCATGGTCAACGGCACCGCCATCGCCAGCGGCACGCCGGCGGACATCCGCGCGAATCCCGAGGTGCGCACGGCCTACCTGGGCGAAGACGAACAAGGAGGCGGCTGATGAGCGCGCTGATCGAAGCGGGCGGCCTGCACGTCTACTACGGCGCCAGCCACGTGCTGCGCGGTGTGGACATGCACATCGCGCCGGGTGAATCCGTGGGCCTGGTGGGCCGCAACGGCATGGGCAAGACCACGCTGATCCGCAGCCTGATGGGCCACGTGAAAAGCGCGCAAGGCAATGTGCGGGTGCGGGGCAGCGACTGCACCCACGCCCAACCGCACGCCATCGCGCGGATGGGTGTGGCCTATGTGCCCGAGGGACGCGGCATCTTCCCCAACCTGAATGTGCGCGAGAACCTGCAGGTGGCCGCCAGACCGGGAAAACGCGCCGGCCAGGACTGGACCTACGCAAGGGTGCTGGACACCTTCCCGCGCCTGCGGGAACGCCTGGGACATGGCGGGCAGCAACTGTCGGGCGGCGAGCAGCAGATGCTGGCCATAGGCCGGGCCCTGATGACCAATCCCGACCTGCTGATCCTGGACGAAGCCACCGAAGGCCTGGCGCCGCTGATCGTGGCGGAAATCTGGAAGATCATCCGCCAGATCCGCGCCACCGGCATGTCCACGCTGATCGTGGACCGCAACTACCGGGCGGTGCTGGAACACACCGACCGCTGCCTGGTCATGGAAAAAGGGCAGATCGTGCAGGATGGCGACAGCGCGTCGCTGGCCCGGCAACCCGAGCAGCTGACGCGCTATCTTGGGGTTTAGATCACCGCTTCGATCAGGAAGGGGCCGCGGCGCTTCAGGCCATCGGCCAGGGCGCGCGCAAAGCCTTCAACCGTATCCACGCTGACCGCTTCCACGCCCATGCCGCGGGCCAGGTGCGTCCAGTCCAGATAGGGCTCTTCCAGGTCCAACATGCGGCGGGCATTGCGGCCCGGTTCCTGCACGCCCACGTTTTTCATCTCGCCGTGCAGCGTGGCGTAGGAGCGGTTTGCCAGGATCACGGTCAGGCAGTTCAGGTTCTCGCGCGCCTGCGTCCAAAGCGCCTGCAAGGTGTACATGCCGCTGCCGTCGGCCTGCAGGGTCACGACCTTGCGGTCCGGGCAGGCCACCGCGGCGCCCGTCGCCATCGGCAGGCCGATGCCGATGGCCCCGCCCGTCAGCATGAGCCAGTCATGCGGCGCGCTGCTGGCGCTGTAGATCGGAAATTCGCGGCCCTGCGTGATGGACTCGTCGCACACGATGGCCTGTTCGGGCAGGTTATGCGCGACCAGGATGTTCACCGCGGCGCCCGTCAGCTTGCCCGACGTCGGCACTTCGTAGCTGGGGGCCGGCGTGGCCAGGCGCGGCGCGTCGGCGGCGATGCCCAGTTCATCGGCCAGCCATTCCAGCGCATGGGGCAGATCCTGTTCGGCCGTCGCCAGCACCACCTGGTTGCTGTCCGTCGGGGCCAGCAGGCTGGGCTTGCCGGGATAGGCGAAGAAGCCGACCGGCGACTTGGCGCCGGCCAGCACCAGGTGCTTCACGTCCTTCAGCTTGGCCACCGCCAGGTCGATGGGATACGGCAGGCGGTCGACTGCCGTACGCGAGCCGCCGCGCTCGATGCGGCGGTTCGACGTTTCCGACACCAGGCGCACGCCGGTGGCGCGCGCGATGCGGCCCGCGGCATTGAGCGCGCGCTCGCGCAGCGCGGCACCGCCCAGCATCAAGACGGTGGCTTCGCCCGAACGGATGGCGGCGGCGGCCGCGCGGACCGCGTCGGCCGAGGTCTGGACCAGGGCCTCGTCCTTGACCTGCACGGGCGCGGGCGAGTTGTCCGGCAGCTCGGTCCAGGCGGTGTCGGCCGGCAGGATCAGGGTGGCGATGTTGCCCGGCGCGCGGCGCGCCACGCCGATGGCCTCGGCGGCGTCCGCGGACAGCGCGGCGGCCGTCATCGTGCGCTTGACCCAGTGCGACATGGGACGCGCGACGCCCTCCACATCGCTGGTCAGCGGCGCATCGTACTGGACATGATAGGTGGCGTGGTCGCCCACGATGTTGACCATGGGCGTGCGCGCGCGCTTGGCGTTGTGCAGGTTGGCAAGACCATTGCCCAGCCCCGGCCCCAGGTGCAGCAAGGTCGCCGCGGGCTTGTCGGCCATGCGCGCATAGCCGTCGGCCGCCCCCGTCACCACGCCTTCGAAGAGGCCCAGCACGCAGCGCATCTTCGGTTTGCGATCCAATGCCGCGACAAAGTGCATTTCCGATGTGCCGGGGTTCGCAAAGCAAACGTCCACATCATTGGCAAGCAAGGTATCGCAAAGGCTGTCAGCGCCGTTCATCGTGTTTCCCTGGTAGTTATCAATGGCAATAAGGGGCGCATGCGCGCCCGCCTGACGGACATGATAGGGAGCGCAGCGGAAACGGCATAGAGCCATTTCAGCTTGCGCGCATGGAACCATTCCCCCGACGTTCCGCCAGCCGGAATTAGCATAACCGCCCGGGGCGGCTCAGCCCAGTATCTGCCCCAGAAAGGCCTGCGCGCGCTCGGAACGCGGCGAGGAAAAGAAGTTGTCCGGCGTATCGGCCTCGACGATGGCCCCTTGGTCCATGAACACGACGCGGTCGCCGACCTCTCGCGCAAAGCCCATTTCATGCGTCACGCAGACCATGGTCATGCCGTCCCTGGCAAGCGCGACCATGGTATCCAGCACTTCCTTGACCATCTCGGGATCCAGCGCCGAGGTGGGTTCGTCGAACAGCATGATCTTGGGCTGCATGCACAAGGCCCGCGCGATCGCCACGCGCTGCTTCTGGCCGCCAGACAACTGGCCGGGATATTTATCCGCGTGTTGCGGGATCCTCACGCGCTCCAGGTAGTCCATCGCGCGCGACCTGGCTTCGCCTGGCGGCACGCCCTTGACCAGCATGGGCGCCAGCGTGCAGTTCTCCATCACGGTCAGGTGCGGGAACAGGTTGAAGTGCTGGAACACCATGCCCACCTCGGCGCGGATGCGCTCGATGTTCTTCACGTCTTCATTGAGCTCGATGCCGTCGACCACGATGCGGCCCTTCTGGTGTTCCTCCAGCCGGTTCAGCAGCCGTATCGTCGTGGACTTGCCGGAACCGGACGGACCGCAGAGGATCAGCTTTTCGCCGGGCGAAACCTCCAGCGCCAGATCATCCAGCACCTGGAATTCGCCATACCACTTGGATACGCCCTGCATGGTGATGATCGGGGCGGAGTCGTTCAGTGCATCCATCGCTTCAGGCCTTGGAAATGTCATGGTTCTCGCCGGCTCCGCTCCAGTAGCCCGGCACGGTCAGGCGCTTTTCGGAACGCCGGAACGCATACGACAGCACGCTGCACATGGCGAAGTAGATAACGCCCACCATGGTGTAGACGGTCAGCGCCTGGAACGTGGCGCCCGCCAGCATCTCGCCCGCCCGCATCAGCTCGTACACGCTGATGACGGCGACCAGCGACGTCTCCTTGATCAGCACCAACGCATAGTTGCCCAGCGCCGGGAACACGGTGCGCAGCGCCTGCGGCAGCACGATGCGGCGCAGCCGCTGGACCTTGCCCAGTCCCAGCGCGCGCGCCGCCTCGTACTGCCCGGTGTCCACCGACTGGATGCCGCTTCGGAACAGCTCGGCAAGGTAGGCGCCGAAGTTCAGGGTCAGGCCCAGAACGCCGGCGACAAAGCCGTTGATCACCACACCCATCTCGGGCAGGCCGTAATAGATGTAGAACAATTGCAGGAGCAGCGGCGTGCCCCGAATCACCTCGATGTAGAAGCGCGCGCCGCGGCTCAGCAGCCGCGACGGCGACAGGCGGCACAAGCAGACGACCAGGCCCAGCGCCACCGCCAGGAATGCCGAACTGAAAAACAGCGCCAGGGTCCAGACCGTTCCCTCGGCCAAAGGGGTCAGGTACATGCGCAGGGTAGCGAAATCCAAGTCGTGCTCCTTATCCGTGCCGGTACGGCATTACTTGCTGATGAGGTCGGACACGCCCCACTTCTGACCGATGGCGGCCATTTCGCCGTTCTTCCTCATTTCGGCCAATGCGCCGTTGACGGCTTCCAGCAGCGCGGCGTTGCCCTTTTGCACGGCCATTCCCACCTGCCATTTGCGCTGCGGCTGGTAGCCCGTGTCCAGCTTCACGCCGGGAATGTTCTTGGTCTGGATCTGGTAGATGATGCTGGGCGGATCCACGATGCCCAGGTCGATGCGGCCGGCGCGCACATCCGCCAGCAAGGTGGAGTAATCCTGGTAGGTCGTTACCTTGGTGCCGGGCATGTCCTTGATCATGTTGAACTGGACCGAGTCCACCAGCACCCCGACGCGCTGCCCCTGCATGTCTTCGAACTTTGCGTACTTGCGGGTGGCCTTGTCGCTGACCACCACCCCTTCACCCCATTCGTAGACGGGTGCGGAGAAGTCGATGGCCTTGGCGCGTTCCTCGGTGATGAACAGCGGCGCGGACATGACATCGGCGCGCCCGGAAGTCAGCGTGGGGATCAGGCCCGAGAACGGCACGTCGGCCAGCTTGTCGGATACTTTCAGATGCTTGGCCACGCCGGCCGCCACGTCCACCATGATGCCTTCCAGCTGGTTCGACTTCGGGTTCTTGAAGCCGTGCGGCGGAGCGGACGCGGTGGTGACGATGGCCAAGCTCTTGTCGGCGCGCACCTCGTCCAGCGTGCGCGCCTGCGCGCCGGATTGGATAAGCAGGCTGGCCGCGGCCATGCCCAGCAGGATGGATTTGAGTTTCATCGTTTTCCCCTTGGATGAATGTATGACCCGGACGCGGTGGCTCAGGCCGGGCGCCCTTGCGGGTACTGCTGCACCGCCACCGCCGCCAATGCGCAGAACTCCTGCATGACGGTGGCCGCCAGGAAGGCGGTCGCCCCCTGTACGTCTTGCGGCGGCGACACGGTATTGACGTCGAACGCCACGAAGTTCAGTCCGGCCAGCTGCCGCAGCAGCGCCAGTCCTTCCTTGGCCGACAACCCGCCCCATTCAGGCGTGCAAACGCCGGGCGCGCAGGACGGATCGAAGATGTCCATGTCGAAGCACAGGTAGACCGGGCGCTGGCCGATGCGCTGCTTGATGTCCTCCAGCGCGGCCTTCTGGTCCTGATCGAAATCGTCGTAGGGCACGATCGTGTAGCCGACCTCCCGTCCGAATTCCAGCACCCCCGGCATGAAGGAACTGCCGCGCGTGCCCACATGAAAGCTGGAAGCAACGTCCAGCAGGCCTTCTTCCGCGGCGCGCGTGAAGGTCGTGGCGGTGTTGTAGCCGGGGATGGGGTAGGTATCGGTATGCGAGTCGAAATGCAGCACCACGAAATCCGGATGGCGGCGCGCCACCGCGCGCAATTGCGGCAAGGTCACCGCGCCGTCGCCTCCCATCGAAATCGGGATGGCGCCCGCGTCCAGAATGGCGCCGATGCCGGCCTCGATGAGCGGATAGGACGCATCCGGGTCGCCGGGGTGGCAGGCAACGTTGCCCACGTCGATCGCGCGCAGGAACTCGGGCGGATTGTCGATGCCATTGCGGCGGAAGATGTCGACGGGGCGCAGCAATCGGGATTGCTCGCGTATCGCGTCCGGCCCCTGGCGCGAACCCACGCGGAACGGGTGCGTGCCGCAATCGAAAGGGATGCCCACGACGCAAGCGCGGGCCTTGCCCGCGTTTGCGTCGCGGACGGACGGCAGGCCCATGAATCCCGCAACGGGATGGAAACAGACTTCAGCTGACTGCGGCACAACGCGGCTCCTGGGCGGACGGCTTGTCCGAATCCTGTCGGGCGAACCGTCTATTTAGATTTGATCAAATCGCTGTGCGATACGATCGTGTCATAAATAGATTAGCAAGCAAGAAGCCATGCGGCCAATTAGGGAGTTCCCCCTAGAGGCAATAAAAATTACTTGACTAAATTAGTATGAAATACAGAGGCGCGCGCCCCGGCGCGGTGCACTGGCGACGCACCGGAATGCAGCAGGCGGAAAGACTCAGGCCTCGTCGCTGGCCAAGGACATCGTGCCGCGCAAGGCGCCGCCGGGCGGCTCCATCTCGTAGAACGGATGCGAGCGGCCCAGCGTGCGCGATGCGCTGATGGCGTGCGCGGTTTCCACCACCTGCGGGCCGAACACGGCCTGCGCCTGCTCGAACGACCAGCGGCTGGAAGGCACGGACACGTTCACCGCCCCCAAGGGGGTGCCGCCCGCGTCCAGCACCGCCGCGCTGACCGTGATGTCGCCGGGATAGAACTCGCCGTTGGAGCGCGCATAGCCGTGGCGGCGCGCGAAGTCCAGTTCGGCCAGCAAGGCATCGATATCGGTGATGGTGTCGGCGGTGTACGGCTTGCGGTCGCAGCGTTCCAGCAGGCCGCGCGCCACGGCGGGGTCCAGTTTGGCCAGCACGGCCCGGCCGGCGGCCGTGCAGTACAAGGGCAGGCGCATGCCCACCGGCATGTTCACGAACATTTCCTTGTGCGTGGCGAAGCGCGCCACATAGACCATGTCCAGCCCGTCGGGCTCGGCCAGGCTGCAGGTCTCCTGGCTGTTGCGGTTCAAGGTATGCAGGAAGGGATTGCCGCCCAGCACCAGCGGGCTGGTCTGCACATATTTCATGCCCAGTTCCAGCGACCATGGCGCCAGCGAGAATTTCTTGCTGGCCGGGTCTTTGCGCAGATAGCCCAGCGTCCACAGCGTATGGGCAAAGCGCTGGACCGAGCTTTTGCTCAAGCCCGCGGCCTCCGCCAATTCCGGCAGCGTCATGGCGGGTTGTCCTTCGCTGAATGCCCGCAGGACGGAAACGCCGCGCGCCAGCGCCGCGATGAACAACGGGGAGTCCTCGGGATTGCGAGTCTGGGTCATGGCCCTGGGCATTGGTTGGGAAAACGTATAGCGTACCGCAGAACGGTTCGCCCATATCGCTGGGCGATTGCCAGAACCGGATGGAAAAAGAAAAGCGGTCCGCGTCGCGGACCGCCTTGGCTACCCTGCCCGCATCAGCGGATAGGCCACGGATACATGGCGCCGCCCTGGTTCCAGAGCGCGTTCGTGCCGCGCTGCAGGCCCAGTTTGCTGTCCTTGCCCACGTTGCGCTCGAACACTTCGCTGTAGTTGCCTACCGCCTTGATCGCGTTGTAGGCCCACTTCTCGTCCACGCCCATGTTCTTGCCGGCGCCCGGCGTCACGCCCAGGATGCGCAGGACGTTGGGGTTCTTGCTCTTGAGCATTTCGTCCACGTTCTTCTGCGTGATGCCGTATTCCTCGGCCTCCAGCAGCGCGAACAAGGTCCAGCGGATAATGCCCAGCCAGTTCTCGTCGCCCTGACGGACCATGGGCCCCAGGGGCTCTTTGGAGAAGCGCTCCGGCAGGATCTCGTAGTCATTGGGATTGGCGACCTGGGTCGCGCGCACGGCGGCCAGCTGCGAGGAATCGTCGGTGAAGGCGTCGCAGCGGCCGGATTCGAAGGCGCGCACGACTTCCGTCACCTTGTCGATCACGACCGGCTTGAACTCGATATTGTTCGCGCGGAACCAGTCGGCCAGATTCAGTTCGGTAGTGGTGCCCGGCTGCACGCAGACCGTGGCGCCGTTGAGTTCCTTGGCGCTCTTGACGCCCAGTTTCTTGTTCACCAGGATGCCCTGGCCGTCGTAGAAGCTGGCCGCGACGGCCGCCAGGCCCAGCGAGGTGTCGCGCGTCTGGGTCAGGGTGACGGTGCGCAGCAGCACGTCGACCTCGCCCGATTGCAGCGCGGTGAAGCGTTGCTGCGTGGACAGCGCGGTGCCCTTGAATTTGGTCGGGTCACCGAACACGGCTGCGGCAACCGCGCGGCAAATGTCCACGTCCATGCCTTCCCATTCGCCCTTGCTGTTCGTCGCGGAGAAGCCGGACACGCCGTCGGTCAGACCGCACTGCACGAACCCCTTCTTCTTCACCGCATCCAGAGTGGGGCCGGCCATCGCCGCCTGGGACGCGCAAGCCAGGGCAATCGCGCCGGCCGCAACCATGATAGTCCGCTTCATTTTGCCTCTCCTGAGATAGATGACCGCGCGCGCGGCTTGTAACCCGCTGCGGCTGAGACCGGGCCCTGCTTTACTGGGCCGGCCGCCAGATTAAGCGATGTCCACAGCGTGAACAACGCGCAGCCGCCTAGTGAAAACCCGAAGGGAATCTCGCGCCCCGCCAATTCCGCCGCTGTCCGGTGATCGAACTTTATCGGCTCCGCGGCGGACCGTCGGGCCTGTGCTTGCGTGCCATACTTTTTTTGCGCCTTTGTCCGATAGGCAGCAAAGCCGCAAGCCCTTAAAAAAGCCGGTCGCGTCACAAAAAAACTCAGGACGCGCATCGATATTCGGCCGATTCATGGAGGAGACAAGTCCATGGCACAAGCAAGCAAGTCGCAGCCCCGTCGCAACGCAGCAGCCGATCGCCGCCACACCCTCAGGACCCTGTTGTTCGCCGCCGTGGCGGCGACGGGACTGGCAGCAGGACCCGCCCATGCGGCGGACGACTGGCCCAGCAAGCCCATCAAGATCATCGTGCCGTACACGCCGGGCGGATCCACCGACATCGTCACCCGCATCGTGATGGAAAAGCTCGGGCCGCGCCTGAAGCAGACCATCATCGTGGAGAACCGGCCGGGGGCCAACAGCAGCGTCGGCTCGGCCATGGCCGCCAAGGCCGAGCCCGACGGGTACACCTTCCTGTCGATGCTGCCAGCCTTCATCATCAACTTCCATCTGTACAAGCTGAACTACACGCCGGCCGACCTGACGCCGGTGGTGCAGATGGCGGACCTGCCGCTGTTCCTGTTCGTTTCGGAAGAGCTGCCCGTCAAGACCGTGGCGGACCTCGTCGCCTACGCGCGCAAGAATCCCGACAAGCTCACCTACGCCTCCAGCGGCAACGGGTCCAGCGCGCACCTGACGGGCGCCGACTTCGCGCTGCAAAGCAAGATCACCATGACGCACGTGGCCTACAAGGGAAGCGCGCCCATCCTCACCGACCTGCTGGGCAACCGCGTGTCCATGGTGTTCGATCCCATCCTGGTGCCAATGCAGTACGTAAAGCAGAACCGCCTGAAGGCGCTGGCGTTCACTGGCAAGGAACGCTGGCCGACCGAACCCGGCATTCCCACCATGGAAGAAGCCGGCCTGCCCGGTTTCGTCACCGGCTCCTGGGCCGGGCTGATGGCCCCGGCCAATACGCCCAAGCCGATCATCGAACGCATGGCGCGCGAAATCAGCGAGATCGTCAAGGAACCCGACGTGAAGCAGAAGTTCGTGGACGCGGGATTCCTGCCCGTCGGCGGCACTCCCGCGCAGTTCGCGGAGCTGATGAAGACGGATTCGGCGCGCTATGCCGAAATCATCAAGCAGGCGCGCATCACCGTGGATTGAACGCGGGCGGGCGCCCCGTGCGCCCGCGCCGAACGGAGCCCTTCATGATCGACAAATTCATAGACACTCCCGAGGCCGCCGTCGCGGACATCCACGACGGCGCCACGGTGCTGATCAGCGGATTCGGCGGCGCCGGCATGCCCACCGAACTGATCCACGCGCTGATCGGCCAGGGCGCGCGCGAACTGACCGTCGTCAGCAACAACGCGGGCAACCGGGAAACCGGGCTGGCCGCGCTGATCAAGGCCGGACGCGTGCGCAAGGTCATCTGCTCGTTTCCCAAGGCCTCGCATTCCTGGGTCTTCGACGACCTCTATCGCCAAGGCCGCATTGAACTCGAATGCGTGCCGCAAGGAACCATCGCCGAGCGGCTGCGCGCGGCCGGCGCCGGCCTGGGCGGCTTCTACACCCCCACGGCCTTTGGCACCGAACTCGCACAGGGCAAGGAGACCCGCATGATCGACGGGCGCGGCCATGTGTTCGAAAAACCCCTGCACGGCGACTTCGCGCTGGTCAAGGCGGACCAGGCCGACCGCTGGGGCAACCTGACCTACCACAAGAGCGCGCGCAACTTCGGCCCCATCATGTGCATGGCGGCCAAGACCACCATCGTGCAGGTGCGCGCCAAGGTCGCGCTGGGCGAGTTGCCACCCGAAGCCGTGGTGACCCCCGGCATCTTCGTCCAGCGCGTCACCGAGGTGGCCAACGCCGCCTTCTCCAGCTAGGTCCTGCAGACACCGAAAGGAGCCCCGCATGTTTCATCCCCTGACCCTCGAGGCCATGGCGCGCCGCCTGGCCCTGGACATTCCCGATGGCAGCTACGTGAACCTGGGCATCGGCATGCCGGTGCTGGTGGCGGCCCACCTGCCCGCCGGCCGCGAGATCGTGCTGCACAGCGAAAACGGCATACTCGGCATGGGCCCGCCGCCGGCCGAGGCCGACATCAACCTGGACCTGATCAACGCCGGCAAGCAGCCCGTGACCTTGCTGGAAGGCGGCTCGTACTTCCATCATGCGGATTCGTTCGCGATGATGCGCGGCGGCCACCTGGACATCTGCGTCATGGGCGGCATGCAGGTCGCCGCCAACGGCGACCTGGCCAACTGGTCGCTCAACAAGCCCGGCGAAGCCCCGGCCGTGGGCGGCGCGATGGACCTGGCGGTGGGCGCGCGCAGCGTGTTCATCATGATGGAGCACAACAGCAAGAACGGCGATCCCAAGATCGTCGAACGCTGCACCTATCCGCTCACGGGCGCCGGCGTGGTGGACCGCATCTACACCGACCTGGCCGTCATCGACGTCACGCCGGACGGGCTGGTGGTTCGGGATATGATCGACGGCATGACTCTGAACGGACTGCAGGCGCGCACCGGCGCGCCCTTGCGCGCAGGCTGATGCCGCCCAATCTTCCCCCTCCCGGCTATGCCGCGCCGCTTGCGGCGGAAGACCATCCCGATCAGCTGCGCGGCGATCCGGACTACATGCTGACGCTTGCGCGCGGCCTGCACGTGATCCGCGCCTTCGGCACGCGCCGCCATCCGCAGACCGCAGCTGAACTGAGCCGGCGCGCCGGCCTGCCCCGCGCGGTCGTGCAGCGCTGCCTGCATACGCTGATGCTGCTGGGCATCGCCGAGCAGCACGACCGGCTCTACGTGCTGACGCCGCGCATCCTGGGGCTGGGCTATGCCTACTTTTCCTCCACGCCCTTCGTCTCGCTGGCTCAACCGGTGCTGGAAGAACTGAGCGCAACGGTGAACGAGACTTGCGCGCTGGCCATCATGGAAGGCCACGAGATGCTGTACCTGGCGCGCTCGGAAGTGAACCGCCTGCTGGCGACCTCGATGGGACTGGGCAGCAGGTTGCCGGCGTACTGCACGTCCATTGGCCGCGTGCTGCTGGCGCAACTGCCCGAGCCCGCGCTCGCGCGCTACTTCGCCGCGACCGATCTGCAGCCTTACACCGAATTCACACTGACCACCGAGGCGAAGCTGCGGACGGAGCTGATCCGCATCCGCGAACAGGACTACGCGGTGGTCGACCAGGAGCTGGAACTGAACGTGCGCGCGATCTCGGTGCCCGTGCGGTCGGCCAGCGGCAAGGCTTGCGGCGCGGTGAATGTCAGCGTGAAGGCCGCGCGCGTGCCCTTGAACCGCCTGACGGACGAATTCCTGCCGCCCTTGCGGCAGGCCGTGGAAAGAATCGGTGAATTCCTGGCCGCGTGAGCGGACAGGCTACAGGTCCGTCGTATCCAGCGTGAAGGCCGCGGCGGCGCGGCCGATGCGGTCGTTGACCGCATGCCAGTCGTCGGTCGCGGGCGGCGCCTGCACGACGATGCGCGCATAGCCCTGCCCGTCCAGGTCGCGCAGCAAGCCGTACAGGGCCTGCGCATAACGCGCCGGATCCGCCGGCACCGGCTGCCATTGCACGCGGGCATCGGCCGTGGGCGGCTGGACGCCATAGGCCACCACCACCACCTTGCCTTCGGGCAGGTTGCGCCCTTGCACGACGTCTTGCAGACGCTCGTCGGAGGCCAGTTCAAGCGGCGTGCGCGGCGCGTAATGCGCCTTCAGCGTGCCCGAGGCGCGTGGCGCGGCGGCGTCGGGCGCGAACACCTGCACGCCCAGCACGGCCTCGATCTGCGCGGCGCTGATGTGGCCGGGACGCAGCAGCACCGGCCCCGCGCCGAGGTCCAGGCGCGACAGGTCAAGAATGGTGGACTCGATGCCGACTTCCGAGGCGCCGCCTTCCAGCACCGGCATGCCGGCCGCGACTTCCTCGGGAAACTCGCTGCGGACGTGCTCGGCGCGCGTAGGAGACACCTGGCCGAACTTGTTGGCCGACGGAGCGGCCACGCCGCCCTGCCCGTTCGGCTTGCCCGCCGCGAACGCCGCCAGCAGCGCCTGCGCCACCGGATGCGAGGGGCAGCGGATGCCGATGCTGTCCTGGCCGCCGCTCACCGTGTCGACGATGTGCGGCGCGCGCTTGAGGATCAAGGTCAGCGGGCCGGGCCAGAACGCGTCGATCAGCAGGCGCGCCTCGGGCGGCACCTGAGCCGCCCAGTACGACACGTCGCCTTGCGGCGCGATGTGCACGATCACCGGGTGGTTGGAAGGCCGGCCCTTGGCCGCATAGATCCTGGCCACCGCTTGCGGGTTTTCCGCGTCCGCGCCCAGGCCGTAGACGGTCTCGGTGGGGAAGGCGGCCAGTTCGCCGTCCAGCATGCGCTGCGCGGCGTGGGCGATCTCCGCGGGGCTGGCGGAATCAGACGGGGGCAGTGGCATATCGGATCGCCGCGGCCTATTCGGGCGCTTGCATGCCCAGCGCCGCCGCCACGCGGGCGGCATCGGCGCGAGCCTGCTGCAGCGTGGAGGCCACGATCGTGATGTGGCCCATCTTGCGGCCACGGCGCGCCTCGCGCTTGCCGTACAGATGCAGCTTGGCCGTGGGCACCGCCAGCGCGGCGGCCCAGTCGGG
Organism: Achromobacter deleyi; assembly: GCF_013116765.2. GTDB lineage: Bacteria > Pseudomonadota > Gammaproteobacteria > Burkholderiales > Burkholderiaceae_B > Achromobacter > Achromobacter deleyi_A. The sequence goes on along the minus strand of NZ_CP074375.1, from coordinate 6,279,635 downwards.
TTCGCGCTGGGTAGTGGCGGTGTCGGACGCGTACCAGATGTCGCCCAGGATGTTCAGCATGACGGCGGGCGCCAGCAGGTCCGAGCTGCCCAGGGGCAGGCCGGCCATGGCGCGCGCCTGCTGCTCGAACTGGCTGGTGACGCAGGCGTCCATCGTGTAGTGGCCGCTGTTGTGCGGACGCGGCGCGATCTCGTTGACGATCAGGCCGCCGTCCTGAAGCACGAAGAACTCCACGCACAGCACGCCGTGGTAGCCCAGGCCCTGCGCAATGGCTTGCGCCGCTTCGGTCGCGCGAGCCTGGCGTTCGGCATGGGCCGCGTCCTGCAACACGGGCGCCGCGGTGGACACGGCCAGGATGCCGTCGCGATGCACGTTGCGCGCCACGGGGAACACCACCGTCGCGCCGTCGAAGCCGCGCGCGATGACCACCGAGATTTCGTAATCCAGCGGCATCAGCGCTTCCAGCACGCAGGCCACGCCGCCAAACTCCGCGAAAGCGGCCAGCGCTTCTTCGCGCGTGCTGATGCGGGCCTGGCCCTTGCCGTCGTAGCCCAGGCGGGCGACTTTCAGGATGCCGGGGAACAGGGCTTGCGGCGCGGCGCGCAGGTCCGCCTCGCTGCGGATGGCGGCATGCGGCGCGACGGGGATGCCCTGCGAGGCGATGAAGGTCTTTTCGGCGATGCGGTCCTGCACGATCGCCACCGCGTCGGCGGCGGGGCTGACGCGGCAGCGGGTGGCCAGGGTCCGCAGGCTGTCGGCGGGGACGTTCTCGAATTCGGTGGTGACGGCCTGACAGGTCTGGGCCAGGCGCGCGAGGCCGGCCTCGTCGTCATAAGCGGCCTGGATGTGCATGTCCGCGACCATGCCGGCCGGGCACTCGGCGGCCGGGTCCAGGACCGCGACCTTGTAACCCAGGCTTTGCGCCGCGTGGCAGAACATGCGGCCCAACTGGCCGCCGCCCAGCAAACCCAGCCAGCCGCCGGGAGCAATCATGAAAGCAGTAGATTGAGTCATTCGCATCAGGCCTCGGGCGGAACCTTCATGTCGCGCGCGGCCTGCGTCTGGCGGGCGCGGAACGCCACCAGCTTCTTGTGCAGGCCGGCGTCGGTGCCCGCCAGCGTGGCGATCACGTGCAGGGCGGCGTTGGCCGCGCCCGCTTCGCCGATGGCAAAAGTCGCCACCGGAACGCCCTTGGGCATCTGCACGATGGACAGCAGCGAGTCTTCGCCGCGCAGGTATTTGGACGGGACCGGCACGCCGAACACCGGGACTTCGGTGAGGGCCGCCATCATGCCCGGCAGATGCGCGGCGCCGCCGGCGCCGGCGATGATGCCGCGCAGGCCGCGCTGGTGCGCGGCCGCGCCGTATTCGGCCATGTCTTGCGGCATGCGGTGCGCGGAGATCACGCGGGCCTCATAGGCCACGCCGAAGTCCTCCAGCATGGTCACTGCGTGCTTCATGACCTCCCAATCGCTGGAAGAACCCATAATCACGCCCACCACGGGGGTGGCCTCTGCCGCTGCGGAAGTCTTGGCTGTCATAACCGGTGTCAAAGAGTTGAGACCGCGGCGCGTGGGCCGCGGAATGTCAAAGGACCGCGGAACCAGCCCGCGAAACCCGGTATTTTACCCGGCGCCGGCGACCTGCTACGGCGCGGCCGCGGTTCCCAGCAAAAGATAGCTTTCGGGATTGTCCGGGCAAGGCCCGAAACCGCATTCCAGCGTGGTGCTGCCGACATTGGCCAGCGTGGCGATGAAAAACAGGGCCATGACCATGACGCCCAGCGCCGAGACGGGCTTTTTCAGCATGCTGTCGCCCCATTTGCGGTCCGCGGACAGCATCAATACGCAGAATACGATGATGGCCGAAAAGGCGATGAACGCCCAGGTGTAGAAGTGCAGGCCCAGGAATGGCGTGCCGTAACCCGGATCGCCGGGCGCGATGTGCAGGAGCACCTGCCGGCCCGACGCCACCATGCCGCCCAGCGAGGCCGCGATGCTCATCGCGTAGTGCATCGGGGATGGCCCCAGCCGCATGTTCAGCAGAAAACCCACTCCGGCCAGGATCAGCGCGACGCGCTGGAGCAGGCACAAGGGGCATGGCAGTTCGTCATAGGCGAACTGCCAGACGAAGGCCATCCAGAGGATGGCGCTGACGCCCAGCAGGGCCAGGCCGTTCAGGATGCGGGAACCGCGCGCGGGATTGCGGGAGAAGATCATCGCCGCGCTTTACAACGACAGCGCCAGCGGGCTGGTCATGTGATATTGGCACCAGGCGGCGAATATCCCGAGAGTGAGCAGCCAGAAGGTCACGCAGGGGCGGCGCCTTCCCAGCATCCCGAACCATACTGCGACCATTCCGGTCAGGAAAGGCAACATCATTACCATGCGTAGCTCCTCTCGACTTGCATCCCGAATAAAGCAGCCGACGAGTATAACGTAACATTCCGAAATAATTACTATCGAAAGCCCTGACTTTATGTTTCTGCGACGAGTCCGAGGGCAAAAAAAAACCGCTCAGGCATGAGCGGTTTTTTCAGGCGGCCTGCGATCAGGCGATCAGGCGATCCAGGGCTTCGCGGTACTTGGCGGCCGTCTTTTCCAGCACCTCCTGGGGCAGGCGCGGCGCGGGCGGGGTCTTGTCCCAGGTCTGGGTTTCCAGCCAGTCGCGCACGAACTGCTTGTCGAACGACGGGGGGCTGATGCCCACGCGATAGCCGTCGGCGGGCCAGAAGCGCGACGAATCGGGCGTCAGCACTTCGTCCATCAGGTGCAGCGTGCCGTTATCGTCCAGGCCGAATTCGAACTTGGTGTCGGCAATGATGATGCCCTTGGTAGCCGCGAACCGGGCGGCCTCGGCATACAGCCTGAGCGTGACGTCGCGGATGCGCTCGGCCATTTCCTGGCCGACTTCCTTGACCACGTGCGCGAAGTCCACGTTTTCGTCGTGCATGCCGAATTCGGCCTTGGCGGCGGGCGTGAAGATGGGCTCGGGCAACTGGCTGGCCTGCTGCAGGCCGGCGGGCAGCTTGATGCCGCAGACGGCGCCGGTGGCCTGGTAGTCCTTCCAGCCGGAGCCGATCAGGTAGCCGCGGGCAACCGCTTCCACCAGGATGGGCTTCAGGCGCTTGACCACGACGGCGCGGCCGCGCACCTGGTCCACTTCGTCCGGCGCCACCACGTCTTCAGGCTTCACGCCCGTGGAGTGGTTCGGCAGGATGTGGGCCAGCTTCTGCAACCAGAATTCGGTCAGCTCGGTCAGCACCTGTCCCTTGCCGGGAATGGGGTCATCAAGGATCACATCGAAGGCGGAGATGCGATCCGACGCGACGATCAGCAACTTGTCGTCGCCGACCGCGTACATATCGCGCACCTTACCGCGGCCCAGCAGCGGCAAGGACTTGATGCTGGATTCATGCAAAGCAGAAGTCACGGGAATGGCCTATGGCAAAAATGAAGATTCCCGCCGCGGGCGGGCGCCAGGGCGGGAAGTAGAACGAAATCGGACACTGTGCGAGGGTTGCGCCGGAACGCGGACCCTGCAAAGCGCATAGATTACTGCAAATAAGTTCGCCTTGCCGGGCCCCAGGGGCCGGGTTAGGCTCTCTTTCCCAACACACTATTCGCGCCGACCGCCCAGGCGTCACGGCGCTGACCCACTGCCCGGAGACAGAGTCGTATGCAGGATGCTTCCCTCAAACGCACGCCCCACGCCGACGCGCAGGTACACATGACAGGCGGATGCCAGTGCGGCGCGGTCCGTTACGCCGTCACCGACGAGCCCCTCATGGCCGCCACCTGTCATTGCCGGGACTGTCAGTATTCCAGCGGCGGCGCCCCGGCCCACGCCCTGATCTTCGCGGCCGGCGCCGTGACGCTGCTGCGCGGCCAGGCCAAGGAACACCGCTACAAGGGAGAGTCCGGCCACACGGTCATGCGCAGCTTCTGCGCAGCCTGTGGCACGCCGCTGTTCGGCGGCTCGGAAGGCCAGGGCTACGAGGTCGTGCGCGCCGGCTCCCTGGACGACCCGGAGGCGTTCCACGCCAAGGCCAGCCTGTGGACGGCATCCGCGCCGTCATGGCACCACGTGGACCGCAGCATTCCGCATTTCCCGAAGAACTCGCCAGAATGAGAAGGGCCCCCACGCCGCACTCGCTGCGCTCGCTTGCTGCCCCCCGAGGGGGTTGCCCCGCCTTGGGGCGGCCCCCGCGCCGCACTGGCGCGGCCACGCGTGAAACCCGCACAAAACAAAAAGGGCTGGCCCGCAAGGACCAGCCCTTTTTCCTGTGCCACGCCCCGCAAGGGGCGCTGGCGCGGGAGGCTTACTGAACCACTTGGGCCAGCTTGCCCGATGCGTACTGCGCGGCGATTTCGGTCAGCGGCAGCGCCTTGATCTTGCTGGCGTTGCCGGCGGTGCCGAATTCCGTGTAGCGAGCCACACAGATCGCCTTGGCGGCGGCGCGGGCGGGCTTCAGGTATTCGCGCGGGTCGAACTTTTCGGGGTTCTCGGCGAAGAAGCGGCGGATCGCGCCGGTCATGGCCAGACGGATATCGGTGTCGATATTGATCTTGCGCACGCCGTACTTGATGGCTTCCTGGATTTCCTCTACCGGCACGCCGTAGGTTTCCTTCATGTTGCCGCCGAATTCACGGATCTCGGCCAGCAGTTCCTGCGGCACGCTGGAGCTGCCGTGCATCACCAGGTGGGTGTTGGGCAGGCGGGCGTGGATTTCCTTGATGCGCGAGATCGACAGGATGTCGCCGGTGGGCTTGCGCGTGAACTTGTAGGCGCCGTGGCTGGTGCCGATGGCAATGGCCAGCGCGTCGAGCTGCGTGCGGCGCACGAAGTCGGCGGCCTGCTCCGGGTCGGTCAGCAGCTGATCCATGGTCAGCTTGCCGTCGGCGCCGTGGCCGTCTTCCTTGTCACCTTCCATGGTTTCCAGGGAACCCAGGCAGCCCAGTTCGCCTTCGACCGTCACGCCCAGCTTGTGCGCGATGTCCACGACCTTCTTGGTCACTTCGACGTTGTAGTCGTAGTCGGCGATGGTCTTGCCATCTTCCTTGAGCGAACCGTCCATCATGACGCTGGAGAATCCCAGGTCGATGGCGCCTTGGCAGACCTTGGGGGACTGGCCGTGATCCTGGTGCATGACCACGGGGATATGCGGGTAGGACTCAACGGCGGCCTGGATCAGGTGCTTCAGGAAGCCTTCGCCTGCGTACTTGCGCGCGCCGGCCGAGGCCTGCATGATCACCGGGCTGTCGGTCTCCGCCGCGGCTTCCATGATGGCCTGGACTTGCTCCAGGTTGTTGACGTTGAAAGCCGGAATGCCGTAGCCGTGCTCGGCGGCGTGGTCGAGCAACTGGCGCATGGAGACTAGGGCCATGAGTGGTCCTCCTTAGGTACTGTCTATTGAAAGATGGTTGAAGTCCTGCTGAATGGGGTGATTTTACGGGGGAATCGAAGAAAGGTCTTGCAACGGCCGGTATCCTATCCCTTCAGGCGATGCCGAACGGCGTAGGCCGGGCTGCAGCCCTCCCCCTTATGACGCAGACGCGGGCGGGGCCCACCCCACCCCGCCCCGCCCCGCCAGCACGCTTCGGCCTTCAGGCCGCCTTGGGCACGGCGATCCGTCCCGCCCAGGGCTGGGCCACCTCCAATTGGGCAGACAGCGCCAGCACCACGTCTTCACGGCCGTAGCGGCCGGCCACCTGCACGCCGACAGGCAGGCCGGCGCCGGTCCAGACCAGCGGCAGGCTGGCCGCCGGTTGACCGGAGGCATTGAACGCGGCCGAGAACGTGCCATAGGTGGCGACCTTGCGGCGGAAGTCCAGGAACGAGCCGTTGGCTGTGGAGAGCTCGCCGAGCTTCAAGGGCAGCTGGGTCAGCGATGGCGACAGGATGGCGTCATAGCCCTGCATATAGGCATCCAGGATCCGCCCGATGGCGTGGAAACGGTTCACGCTGGCGATGTACTGCGCCGCCGGTAGCGTCTTGCCATATTCATAGCCCTGGCGCAGTACGGGTTCCAGGTCATCGTCGCGCAGCGGTTGGCCGGTGAGGCCCAGTCGCGTGTCCACCGACAGCACGATATTGCCGGCCAACACGTTGGCGTGGGCCAGCACAAAGGCCTCGTATTCGATATCCGGCGGCACGCCATCGACGACTTCGTGCCCCAGTTCCCGGCACAGCGTCGCCGCGCGTTCGACGGCCGCCACGCATTCGGGCGCCACCGGGACGCCGTTCCAGGCGCTGCGCCAAAGGACGATGCGCAGCTTGCGCGGCGGCTCGGCCAGTGCCTGCAGGTAGGAAGCGGGACCGGCCGGGGCCGCATAGGGCGCGCCCGGCTCATGGCCGCCGATGGCGTCCAGCGCGGCGGCGGTGTCGCGCACCGAGCGTGACAGCACGCCATCGGTCGCCAGCCCGCCCCAGCCTTCGCCGCGGAAGGGCCCCATCGGCACGCGCCCGCGCGAAACCTTCAGGCCGTAGACGCCACAGGCGGCCGCCGGAATGCGGATCGAACCGCCGCCGTCGCTGCCATGCGCCAGCGGCACGATGCCGGCGGCCACCGCCGCCGCCGCGCCGCCGCTGGATCCGCCCGACGAGCGGGTCGGATCCCAGGGATTGCGGGTCGGGCCGCCGTTGCGCGCCGCCTCGGTGGTGGGCGCCATGCAGAATTCGGGCACGGTGGTGCGAGCAAACGGAATCAGGCCGGCGGCTTCGAACCGGTCCGCCAGTGTTGCGTTGCGCGCATAGCCAGTGTCGTTCAGCAGGCGCGAACCCAGGCTGGACGGAAAGCGCGTGTGCGCCAGCGCGGAATCCTTCAACAGAAACGGAATGGCGCCGAACACCCCGCGCGGCTGCCAGCCGCGGGCCACGTCCAGCGATTCTTCAAAGCGCTCATAGCACAGCGCGTTCATTGCTGGCGCACGTTCCCGCGCCAGCTTGATGGCGCAGGCCATCAGCTCTTCAGCGCCGACCTCGCGCCGCGCCAGCAAATCGGCCAGCGCCAGCCCGTCCAGCAACTGATACTCGGTGTCACGCATACTGCTTGCTCCTGTTTGAGGGGTCCGACAGCGTCTCCAGATCGGGCTTGTTCCAGGCCTTGCCCGGCACCGAATCGATCAGGCGGCGCGTGTATTCATGTTGGGGGTGATAGAAAATCGTGGCGGCGCGGTCCAGCTCCACCAGTTGCCCTTGCCGCATCACCGCTATGCGGTCGCAGATCTGGGCCGCGACGCGCAGGTCGTGCGTGATGAACAGCACCGACAGGTCAAACTGCCCGCTCACGGTCTTGAGCAGGTCCAGCACCTGGGCCTGAATGGACACGTCCAGCGCCGACACCGCTTCATCGGCCACCAGCAGCCGTGGCTTGAGCGCCAGCGCGCGGGCGATGCCGACCCGCTGGCGCTGGCCGCCCGAGAACTGGTGCGGATAGCGGTCGCCGGCGTCGCCGCCCAATCCCACCAATTCCAGCAGTTCGCGAGCCTGGCGCAATGCGGTCTTGCGGTTCTCGCCGAAGGCGATCGGGCCCTGCGCCACCGCTTCGATGACCCGATGGCGCGGATTGAGCGATGCATACGGGTCCTGGAACACCATCTGGATCTGGCGGCGGTAGGGGCGGAAGTCCCGCGGTTTCATGCCCACCAGTTCCTGGCCTTCCATGCGCACGCTGCCGCTGTCGGGCGAGATCAGCCCGATCAGCGTGCGCCCCAGCGTGGACTTGCCCGACCCGGACTCGCCGACCAGCCCCAGGGTCTCCCCCTGCCGGATTTCCAGCGAGATATCGCGCAGCGCGTCCACCCGCCGCCCTCCGGTGGCGAAGGTCTTGCACAATTTCTCCACCACCATCAGCGGCTGCGCGGCGGCGGCCTCGTCCTTGCCCTGTGGCTTGTGCGGTACCGCCGCAATCAGCTGACGGGTGTAGGGATGCTGCGGGCGGTTCAGGATGTCTTCGGCGGCGCCTGACTCCACCACCGTTCCCTTGCGCATCACCACGATGCGGTCGGCGATGTCGGCCACCACGCCGAAATCGTGGGTAATGAAGATGACGCCGATGCCCATGCGACGCTGGATGTCCTTGATCAGATCCAGGATCTGCGCCTGCGTGGTGACGTCCAGCGCGGTCGTGGGTTCGTCGGCGATCAGCACGTCCGGCTCCAGCGCCAGGGCCATCGCGATCACAACGCGCTGGCGCTGTCCGCCCGAAAGCTGGAACGGAAAGGCGTCGTACATGGCCTGCGGGTCGGGCAGCAGCACCTGGCCGAACAGATCCAGCACGCGCTGCTTGCGGGCGGCGGCGCCCAGGTTGGTGTGGCGTTCCAGAACCTCGTCCACCTGCCGGCCCACGCGCATGATGGGATTGAGCGCCGTCATGGGTTCCTGGAACACCATGCCGAACGACCTGCCGCGCAGGCCGTACCAGTCGGTGGCTGACAGGCTGACCAGATCGCGCCCGCTGTACAGGATCTGTCCCTGGGTGACGCTCAGTTGATCGGCAGGCAGCAGCCCCATGATGGCGTGCGCCGTCACCGATTTGCCCGAGCCCGATTCGCCCACCACGCACAGGATCTCGTTGCGGTTCACGGTATAGGACACGCCCTGCACCACCGTCGGTCCGCCATGGGCGGCCGTCACGCTGAGATCACGGATTTCCAGCAGCGCGCTCATCACGTCGTCCTCCTGCGGGCCAGTTTGGGATTGAGGGCGTCGTTGAGCGCCTCGCCGATCAGGTTGAGCGACAACACCGTCATCAGGATCGCGATGCCGGGAAACACGCTCATCCACCAGGCGTCGCGCAGCACGCTGCGCGACGCGCCGATGATGTAGCCCCAGGTCATGGCGTTGGGATCGCCCAGGCCCAGGAAGCTCAAGGCGGATTCCAGCAGGATGGAGCTGGCGATCATCAGGGAGCCCGACACAATGACGGGCGACAGGCTGTTGGGCAGGATCTGCGTGAGGATGATGCGCAGGTTGGACTGGCCCGATAGCATCGCCGCCTGTACGAACTCGCGGTTCTTCAGGCTCATGAATTCCGCCCGCACCAGACGCGCCAGCGGCGGCCAGGACACCACGGCGATCGCGAAGATCACCGTGCCCATGTTGGGCGTCAGGATCGCCACCAGCACCACCGCCAGGAAGAAACTGGGGATGGTCTGGAACAGCTCGATGAAGCCGACGATGGCCTGGTCCACGCGGCCGCCGTAGAACCCGGCCAGCGCGCCGACGGTAATGCCCACCAGGATGGACACCGCCGTGGACACCGCGGCCAGCACCAGCGTGATGCGCGAGCCATAGGCGATGCCCGTGGCAATGTCGCGGCCCAGCGTATCGGTGCCCAGCAGAGCGCCGTCGGACAGCGGCGGCATGAAGGGACCATTGATGATGTCCCACGGGCTGTCGGGAAATATCCAGCTCGCGGTGATCGCCACCAGCGTCACCAGCGCCAGCACGATCAGGCCCATGATGCCGCCCTTGTTGCGGCAGAACGATTGCATGAACGCTTTCATTTGAGTTCGATCCTGGGATCCGCCACCGTGTACAGAATGTCGGTGATGAGGTTGACCACGACCACGATCAGAGAGGCCACGAAGAACACGCCTAGCAGCACGCTGTAGTCGCGCTGGATCAGCGCGTCGAACGCCAGGCGTCCGATGCCGGGCCACGCAAAGACCGTTTCCACCAGCAGCGACCCGCCGATCAGCCCGCCAGCCTGGATGCCGGCGTAGGTGATGACGGGCAACAGCGCATTGCGCAGCACGTGGCGCACGATCACGGTGCGCTCGGACAGACCCTTGGCGCGCGCCGTCTTCACGAAGTCCAGCTGGCTGATTTCCAGGATGGAAGCGCGCGTCAGCCTGGCGTAGACCGCCATGTAGAACATGCCCAGGGTCAGCGCCGGCAGCAGCAGGTGCTTGGCCACGTCGGCCACGCGGGCCAGCCCGGTCAGGTTGGCGCCGACGCTCTCAAAGCCGAAGGCGGGCAGCCATTCCAGGTTCACGGAAAACAACAGCACCAGCATCAGTCCCACCCAGAACAGCGGAGTGGCGTAGGCCAGCATCGACAGGGTTGTGATGACGGTGTCGCCCCACTTCCCCACCCGCAACGCGGCCTGCGTGCCCAGGCTTACCCCCGCCAGCAGCGCAAACGCGAAGGCCGACAGGGTCAGCAGCAAGGTGGCCGGCAGGTGCTGCAGGATCAGGCTGGATACCGAGGCCTGCTGGCGATAGGAAAACCCCAGGTCGAATGTGGCGACGTTCTTGAGGTAATGCCCCAGCTGCACCGCCATCGGCTTGTCCAACCCGAATTCCTGGCGCAGCTTGGCGATGAACTCGGCGTCCACCGCGCCCGACTGCCCGGCCAGGATTTCCGCCGGGTCGCCCGGCGCGGCCCGCACCAGGAAGAAATTGAAGAGCGCGATCATCAGCAGAACCAGGACGCTCTTGACCACCCGGTTCGCCAGAAACTTGGCGATCTTCTTCATTCTTTGGACAGCCAGGTGTCGCTTTGCGTGTCCACCACGCCCAGCGCGGTCGTCACGGCGTCATGCACTCGCTTGTTCAGCAGGGTCGAGTAGTTGGTGTCGGCCAGCCACAGCACAGGCACATCTTCCACCAGGATCCGCTGCACCTCGCTGTACAGCTTCTGGCGCTCTTCGTCGGTGGCGGCGGTGGCCGCGGCGTTGAACAGCTCATCGACCTTGGGGTTGTTGTACTGCGACGTGTTGGTGAACATCAGCCCCTTCTTGATGTTGCTGCCCAGATAGGTGCGAGACACGCCGATGGCCGGATCGCCATACTGGAACACGCCGTTGGACCCCATGTCGAAGTCCCAGTTGCCCACGCGGCTGGTCCAGCCGCCCACGTCGGTATTCTCCAGCGTCACAACCACGCCGATCTTGGCCAGGTTCTGCTTGATGTATTCGGCGACGCGGCGCTGCATCTCGCCGTAGGGCAGCGGAATCAGGCCGACCGAGGCGCGCACGCCCTTGGCGTCCGGCTTCAGGCCCATCTCGTCCAGCAGGGCAATGGCCTTCTTCGGATCGTAGGGGTACTGCTTGACGTTGGCGTCGTAGAAGCGCGTGTTGTGATGGATGGGGCCGGTGGCGACCGTGCCCGCGCCGAACATGATCTTGTCGGCGATGAACTGGCGGTTGATGCCGTACATCAGCGCCTGGCGGAAGCGCTTGTCCGCAAACGGCTGGCGGCCGCCATTCAGTTCGATCCATTGCATCGTGGACCAGTATTCATAACCCTTGTGGGTCTGCGTGATGCCGGGCAGCTTGGCCACGCGCGCGACGTCCACGGGCTCGATGTCCTGCAGCCAGGCCTGCAGCACCGTGCCCTGCTCCAGCGCCACGCGCCGCGACGCGGAGTCGGGAATCACGCGGTAGGTAATGCCGTCCAGGTAGGGGCGGCCTTCCTTCCAGTAGTGCTCGTTCTTGACCAGTTCGATGTAGGAGCCGCGCTCCCAGCGCTTGAACTTGAACGGCCCCGTGCCCACCGGCGCATTGTTGTTCGGGTTCTGCCCGATCGGCGTCTCCACGTCGTACAGGTGCCTGGGCAGGATCGCGCCCCCGCCGATATCGAACGCATACAAAAACGCGGAGTACGGCTGCTTCAGCTTGAATACGACCGTCTGCGCATCCGGCGCCGAGACCTCTTGCACGTTCGACATCAGCGTGCGGGTGCGGGGCGTGTTGGCGAGGATCTTGGTGTAGGTGAACACCACATCGTCGGACGAGAACGGCTTGCCATCATGCCACTGCACCTTCGGCTGCAAATGGAAGGTGTAGGTCAGGCGATCCTCTGACACGTCCCAGGACCTGGCCAGGCCGGGTTGCGGCTTCAGGTCGAAGGAATAGGTCAGCAGGCTTTCGAAGATCTTGCCCGCCACCAATTGCGTGCTTGCCACCTGCTGGACCGCCACGTTCAAGGTGGGCGGCTCGGGACTCAGGATGGCGGTCAGAACGCCGCCGTATTGCGGCGTTTCCGCGGCGTGCGACAGGGACGGGGCAAAGGGCAGCAGACTGGCGGCGGCCAGGGCGCAACGCGCCACTACGCGCCGGGCGTTGAAGGGATTCATGGCAGGACTTCCGTATGTAGAGGAGGGATCGCGGGCTGGCTCAGGCTTGCAGCGGCTCGACGCCGCACCAGTCGTGGATGAAGAGCGCCAGCGAGGTCGCGACGCGCACCATGCTGTCCACCGACACGCATTCGTTGAAGCCGTGCACGTTCTGCACCTTCGGCCCGTAGCAGGTCACCGGCACATCCATCATCAGGCGGAAATGCCGGCCGTCGGTGGTCGCCGTCAGCGCCGTGGGTTGAGGCAGTTCGCCCGCCACGCGGCGATGCGCATCGGCCAACAATTGCATGGCGGGAACGTCCAGGTCGTATTCGCAGCCGGGCGCGTGGAAACCTTCGTAGCGAATGTCGATGCGCACGTCGCTGTCGGTCAGGCCGGCCTCGACCGCGCGGATCCGCGCCTCGACCAGCTGCTTGGCGGCTTCGATGGTCATGTCCGGGTAGCAGGCGATGCGCATGCCCAGCGTGCAGACGCTGGGCACCGACGAATTCCAGTCGCCGGCGTGGATCTGGCCCAGGTTGAAATTGATGGGGTGCGCGTGTTCACGATAGGCGGGGTGCCGGTTCTCCGGCAGGTTCCATTCGTGCTCAAGCGCTTTCATCGCGTCGACGATGCGCAGGCCGGTCTCGACCGGATTGACGCCGGTGGTCATGTAGGCCGCGTGCGCGGGCCGGCCGACGATATCCACGTACATCCAGTACACGCCAAGCTGCGCGCTCATCATGCGTTCGTGCGTGGGTTCGGGAATGACGACCGCGTCGAACGCGCTGAGCTTGGCTGCCGCGATGGCGCTTTGCAGCGCTGATACCGTTGCCAGCGTGCCGTTGCCCGTGTTCTCTTCTTCCAGCACGCCGTTGAAGCCGACGGCGCCGGCGGGCTGCATGCCCAGGTCCTGCAAGGCCTTGAACGCCGCCAGCGCGCAGATGATGCCCGCCTTCATGTCGCCCGCCCCGCGCCCATACAGCCAGCCATCGCGCAGCTCGCCATCGAAAGGCGCGGGGTCCCAGAGTTCATGCGGGCCGGTGGGCACCACGTCCAGGTGGCCGTTGAACAGCACGGCGCGGCCGCCCGGGCCTCGCGGTTCATGGCGCGCCAGCACGTTGTAGCGCCCGCCATCGGGGCAGCAGGCGGGCGAATACAGCGGCAGGTTCTTGAGCTCTTCCGTCCGCAGCGCAATGCGCTCGGAACTCAGGCCCAGGTCGGCCAGCGCGCCTTCCAGGAACTGGGCGGCGGACATTTCCTGGCCGGGCAGGCTGCGGCATTGCACGAACCCGGTCAGCGTATCGGTCATGTACTGGCGAAGTTTGCCCACGGCTCCGGCGATCTGGGCCTGGTCAAGGCTGGCTGCTGCGACGGCGGTCATTGCATTCCCCTTCTGAGTATGAAATCAATGAAATCGTGAGTATCAATAATTGATACTTAGATATCTATATTTGGCATGATAGAGTTCACGAAAGCGTGCGGCAATACGGAAACCATGGGTGATTTCCCTAGCCCTGCCAGAAAACACTTGCCGCTACATTGCGTATCCCGCGTGCTGATCGCAACGCGCCGATGCAACGCCGCAAAGACAAAAAGAATTGGAGTAATCAACATGGCCACAACCGAGACCCGGTTCAACCAATCCCTGGCGAAAGGCTTCGGCATCCTGGAGGCTTTTTCCAGCCATCCTGGCCCGCTCAGCCTGAACGAACTGACGGAACTGTCGGGGCTGGACCGCAGCTCGACTCAGCGCATGCTGCATACGCTGGTGGCGCTGGGCTATCTGGAACGCGGCAGCAATCAGCGCGGCTACGTGCTGGGCAAGAAGATCCTGGACCGCACCTTTGACTTCCTGCGCAGCCATCCGCTCCTGGAACGCGCCACCCCCATCCTGGAGCAGCTGCAGCAGGAATGCGGCGAACGCGTCGACCTGAGCCTGTTCGACGATCTGACCATCGTCTACGCCCTGCGCCGCCAGACCAAGCGCCAGACCTTCTACGCCACGCTGGTGGGCCGGCGCATGCCTACGTTCTCGTCATCGGGCGGCCGCGCGATCATGTCGCACCTGGCCGACGCCGAAGTCGACGACATCCTGTCGCGCAGCGACTTGCGGCCGCTGACCCCCAAGACCATCGTCGACCCCGACCTGATCCGCCAGCGCGTGCGCGAGGCGCGCGTGCAGGGCTACGCCATCTGCCTGGAAGAAAGCATGGTGGGCGAGATCGTGCTGGCCAGCGCCGTGGTCGACCATAGCGGACGTCCGCTGGCCGCCATCCACATTTCCGGCCTGCTGGCCGAATGGACGCTGGACTCCTTTACCCAGCGCTTCAGCTCGCTGGCGGTCTCCGCCGCGCGCGCGCTCAGCGGGCGCCCCAACCGCAACTGATAGCGCATCCCCCCTCGCCATTCGCGGGAAATCCCTAGCACCGGCCGCCTTGCGCGGCCGGACGCACTGTTGCACCATAAGCCGCTTGGATTCTTCAGTATCAATATTTGATACTGAAGACTTAACGCATTGGCGTCCCACCACATGCCACGGCCGCCATCCAAGGAGGTTTGCCTTGAAGTGCAATATCGTCCGCCGCGCCCTGCTGCAGGGCCTGCTGGCCGCCGCCGCGATCGCCGCCACCCCGGCCGTGTCCGCCGCCGACTCCCAACCGCAGTACGGCGGCATCCTGACCGCCATCCTGAATCCCGAGCCCCCAAATCTGAACGTCGCCATGCAACAGGTGGGCACGACGCAGATGGTGGCCGGGAAAGTCTATGAAAGCCTGCTGACGTATTCCTTCGACCTGAAGCCGATGCCCAGCCTGGCCAAGTCCTGGGATGTATCGGCCGATCAGCTGACCTACACGTTCCACCTGCAGCCCAACGCGCAGTGGCACGACGGCAAGCCCTTCACGTCGGCCGACGTGCTGTTCTCGTACAAGCAGATCCTGGCCAACACGCCGCGCACGCGCTCGCTGATGCGCTACATCCGGGACATCACCGCGCCCGACGAGCACACGGTGATCTTCCACCTGAAGGAACGGTATTCCGCCTTTCTGTATGCCTTCGATATCGGCGGCGGCGTGATTCTGCCCAAGCACCTGTACGACGTGGACACGCCGCTGGCGCAGAACCCGCACAACAATGCGCCGGTGGGCACCGGGCCGTTCAAGTTCAAGCGCTGGGAACGCGGCTCCTACATCGAGCTGGTCAAGAACGAGCACTACTGGAAGAAAGGACGCCCCTACCTGGACGGCATCACCTACCGCGTCATCCCGGACGCCGCGTCGCGCCGGCTGGCGCTGGAGCAACGGACCGTTCAGCAGGCCTGGCTGCAGGACATAGAACCGTTCGACATGCCGCGCGTGGCCAAGCTGGCGCACATCAATGTCACCCAGAAGGGCTATGAATATTGGTCCACCCTGCACTGGATCGAAATGAACGAGGCGCGCAAGCCGATGGACGACAAGCGCTTCCGGCAAGCGGTGATGTACGCCATTGACCGCGAATTCATCGCCAAGCGCATCATGTTCGGAATGGGCACGGTGTCGACCGGCCCGTTTCACCGCAACACGCGCTTCTACGATCCCAACATCAAGCAGTACCCCTACGATCCGAAGAAAGCCATTGCCCTGCTGGACGAAATGGGCCTGAAGCCGGACGCCAAGGGCGTGCGCGTGAAGTTGGGGCTGATCCCCAATCCCTATGGCGAAATGCAGCGCCGCATCGCCGAATACACCAAGCAAAGCCTGGGCAAGGTCGGCATCGTCATCGACATCGAGAGCACCGACGTCGGCGGCTGGACCTCGCGCATGGGCAACTGGGATTTCGACATGGCCTACAACGGCGTATTCCAGTATGGCGATCCGGCCATCGGCGTGTCGCGCACCTACGTCAGCAGCAACATCAAGAAAGGCTTGGCGTTCACCAACACCTCGCAGTACCGCAACCCCAAGGTGGACGAACTGTTCGACCAGGCCGCCACGGCCCCCACCGACGAGGAACGCCAGCGGCTGTATACGGAAGTTCAGAAGATTCTGGCGGAAGAGGTGCCGCTTGCCTGGATCGACGACACCAACTACTCCACGTTCCTGGACAAGCGCGTGCACGGCGCCATCGCCACGGGTCTGGGCGCGGTGGACACGTACGCGGACGCCTGGCTGGAGCCGAAATAAGATCAAGCGCGGGCAAGCCGGGCGAGGCGGTCACGCCGCGCCCGGCGCGCGGCCTTACGGCCTGCCGGCGTGCGGCACGTCCACCCGCGTCGCCAGTATCCGGGCTTCCGGCTTTGCGCGGCGGTTGGCCTCGACGAAGTCCGGCGCGGCCGCCATGAACAAGGTCCGGCCATCCGGCCCGCCCAGGGCTGCCGCGAATATCCCGAATTCGCCGGTGTCGATCTGTTCCAGGATCCTGCCGCCGCGCTCCACGCGCACGATGCGCTTGCCAATGGCGTCGGCCACCCAGATCGCCCCTTCCTCATCCATCGCGCCGCCGTCCGGCGCGATGGATGACGCGCCGATCAGCACGGCCAGGTCGTCGCTGGCCGGCAATTCCCCAAAGTTGGCCCAGTCCCGCCGGGGCCCCAGCACGCCGTTGCGCTGGATGTCGAACTCGGAAATGCGGTTGCCGAAGGTTTCGTTGACGATCAGGGTCTTGCCGTCGGGCGTGATGAACGAGCCGTTGGGAAAGCACAGCCCGTCCGCCACCACCTGCGCCACCCCGTCCGGATCCACGCGCACCAGGGTCGTGGTCCGGACCGGCGCGCCGCCCATGATGTCGAAACCGAAGTTGCCCACATAGGCCCTGCCCTGCGCGTCCACCACCATGTCGTTGACGTGCCCGCCGGTCAGCGCGGACAGGTCGGCGTGGACCGAGAGCGTCCCGTCGGTCTCGCGGCGCAGCACCTTGCGGTCTTTCATGGACGAGATCAGCAAGCGGCCATCGGGCAGCCAGCCCAGGCCCGACGGCTGCTGCGGCACCAGACAGATGCGATCCACGGCGCCCTGCAGGGTCACGGCGATGACCAGGCCGGTATAGAAGTCCGAGGCCCAGAGGCGGTCCTCGTGCCAGCGCAATCCTTCCAGATAAGTGTATCCAGACGCCAGCACGGACAGTTCGCGATTCGGCATTGCTTAGTCTCCTTTGTCGCCCCGGACGGGGCCGGTTCCAAGGGTTGCGTCCAGCCGCCTTCAATCAGGCCGGCGCGCCCATTCTGGCATGCCGGCCGCCGCCGCGGCAGGACCTTATCCGTCCCCAAACTGACAACTAACTGTCAGCTTCGCGGCGTTAACATCGCGCCCCAAGGGTTAACCCGCAGCATTTCCGGACCCTGGCATGTCCGTCACCGGACCGTCTTGCCCCGCCCCATGCCGGCGGGCCAGCCCACTCGGGCCAGCGGCGGCTCCCCGTTATCCGTTTTGAACATGAACACTAAGAAGCTGACGCGTTATATCGGCATCGCCATGGTGCTGGGCATCGTGGTGGGCTATTTCTGCAACAAGTATGCGCAGAACCAGCAGGAGGCGGCGCAGATCGCCTCGTACTTCAGCCTCATCACGGACATCTTCCTGCGCATGATCAAGATGATCATCGCGCCGCTCGTGTTCGCCACCCTGGTGACCGGCCTGGCCAGCATGAGCGACGCCAGCGCCGTCGGCCGCATCGGCATGCGCGCCATGATCTGGTTCATCGCCGCCTCCGCAATTTCGCTGCTGCTGGGCCTGGCGCTGGTCAATATCTTCCAGCCCGGCGCGCACATGAACCTGGCGATACCGGACGCGGGCCTGACCTCCGGCCTGAAGACCGGCGACTTCACGCTCAAGGCCTTCATCGCGCACGTGTTCCCCAAGAGCATCGCGGAAGCCATGGCCAACAACGAGATCCTCCAGATCCTGGTGTTCTCGCTGTTCTTCGGCGCGGCGCTGTCGTTCATTCGCGGCAAGGGCCACAACACCATCTACAACATGATCGACGAGCTGGCCAAGATCATGTTCCGCGTGACCGACTATGTGATGCGCTTTGCGCCGCTGGGCGTGTTCGCCGCCATGGCCGCCGCCATCACCACGGAAGGCCTGGGCGTGCTGGTCAGCTACGGCAAGCTGATAGGCGAGTTCTACCTGGGCCTGGCCTTGCTGTGGGCCATCCTGTTCGGCGTCGGCTACCTGTTCCTGGGCAAGTCCACCTTCCGTCTGGGCGGCCTGATCAAGGAACCGACCCTGCTGGCCTTCTCCACCGCCAGCAGCGAATCGGCCTATCCCAAGACCATCGAGGCCCTGGAGCGTTTTGGCGTGTCCAAGCGCATTTCGGGCTTTGTGCTGCCGCTGGGCTATTCGTTCAACCTGGACGGCTCGATGATGTACCAGTCCTTCGCGGTGCTGTTCATCGCGCAGGCCTACAACATCGAAATGAGCTTCGCACAGCAGCTGACCCTGCTGCTGGTGCTGATGGTGACCAGCAAGGGAATGGCCGGCGTGGCGCGCGCCTCGCTCGTCGTGGTGGCCGCGACGCTGCCGATGTTCCACCTGCCCGAAGCCGGCCTGCTGCTGATCATGGGCATCGACCAGTTCTTCGACATGGGCCGCACCGCGACCAACGTGGTGGGCAACAGCCTGGCCACGGCCGTCATCGCGAAGCTGGAAGGCAAGGAAGAGGACCTGCCCGTCGAGCCCCCCGCCGATGGCGCGCAGGCCGCTCCGCCCGCCACCCAGAACGCATAAGAAAAAACGGGCCTTACGGCCCGTTTTTTTTAGCTCTTGCAAGCTTGACCGGCGGCAAGGCCGGGCGCAACATAGAAACCATTTTCGACCTACCGGCGCGGCGCGCATGGGCGCCTTGCCTTGCCCCGTTGCCATGAGCCCCCACCCCCTGCTTCGCGCCCTGACGGCCGCCGCGCTTGCCGCGAGCGCTCTTGCCGCCGCCCCCGTCGCGCACGCCTGGACTCTCATTTCCTGCGACCTCACCGGCACCGTATCCAACCTGCCCGCCACCATGCGGCAGTTCCGCACCGATGGCACGGAACTATCGCAGGTGATCTTCAGATTGAAAGTCAAGGCCGCGCACATCCCGGACGGCGAGCGCGCCGACAGCGACTGCGCCCAGTTCGTGAACCGGGATGTTGACGTGGTGCTGGAGAATGTTGCAGCCCGCACGATCCGTAAGGGCAAGCCCCTGAAAGTGCGCTACCGCTACGATGAATCGCTGGGGCAGAGCCAGTCGACAAAATACGAGCTGGCCCCTTAGGGCCGGCTCGATGATCCGGCAGGGTTAATCGTTTACCGAGCAGGACACGGGCGTGCCATCTTCGAATTCGACGTCGTACGTGTGCACCGGATCCCAGGGCAGCGTGAACCAGAGTTCATAGCCGTCGCCATCTTCGTCGAACAGCCACAAGGCGCGCAGCACGGCCTTTTCAGCCATGGCTTCGGCGGTTTCTTCCTTGAGCAGCTGGTCGTCTTCGAGGCCGAGCTTCTTGCAGTGCTCGTACGAATAGTTGTCGAGCAGGAATTCGGCCGCGGCCAGGATCTGTTCGTCGAGATTGTCGATGATGGCCTTGACCACCTTGGATGCGGCGCCGTCGGGCTCTTCGCCGTCCGTTTGGATCATGACGTGGATGGGCGGGCGGCCTTCGCCCGCGGCGACGTTTTCGGCCGCCCACAGATCGGGTTCTTCAGGGTCCTGGGTGAAATTGAATCGTGCCATCGCGCGCTCCGGAAAATGGGGTAGCGAGCCGCGGAAGATACGGCTTCGCCTTAGGCCGTTACGCCTTTCCGCCATTTAACCAGATGCCAGCCCCCCCGTCTGTCACTCCCGGGGATGTTTTTGCGCCCAGGGCCGTCCTAGACGCGCTCCAGCGCAAAATAGGGCGGATCCGGCAGCGCCACGCGGATACCATCGCCGGCGCCCACCTTGCCTCCCGCCACCACGATGCCCATGACGCCGGCGCGGCGCATCAGGCTGCCGTCGGCATGGCGGCCCAGCACGGCGGCGGTCAGACCCTTCTGGTAATTGTCCAATTGCGCGCACGGGTTGCGCAGGCCGGTAATTTCGACAATCGCGTCCGCCCCGATATGCAAGCGCGCGCCCCGCGGCAGGGCCAGCAGGTCGATGCCGCGGGTGGTGATGTTCTCGCCCATCGTGCCTTCGGCCACATTGAAGCCGGCCTCCTGGAGCTCGTCGTGCAGCTCGCCATGGATCAGGTGGACCTGGCGCAGGTTCGGCTGCGTGGGATCGGGCCCGGACCCTGGAACGGTGTTTGACGGTAACGCCCAGGTGGGCGTCGCCCTCCACGCCCAGTCCCGCCAGCAGCGTGATCGCGGGCACCACCGCCTTGGTGAAGGTATGGGCCTGGCTGAGCGCCACGGCTGTCACGATCGGATTCATCGCGCGTCTCCAGGAATCGCGTCAGGCCGCGAGGCTCTGCGGTTCGCCCACCCTGCCCTCTTGCGAGCATACCGGCGGATAGTGGGTCGAGAATACCAGCCGGCCGGCCGACCAGGTGTGACTGATCAGGGGCTGGGCGCCCACCTGGGCCACCGACACCAGATCCGCCCGCAAGCCCACCGCGATACGGCCCCGGTCCGACAGCCCGCAGGCATCGGCCGGATTCAGCGTGACCAGGGCGATGGCCTGGGGCAGGGTCAGGTCAGTCTGCGCGGCCACGGCGAAGGCGGCGGCGATCAGCGTGGACGGCTGGTAGTCCGAGCACAGGCAGCTCGCCACGCCCGCGCGTATGGCGTCGATGGCACGCATGGACCCGCTCTGGCTCTGGCCGCGCAGCACGTTGGGCGCGCCCAGGATGGTGGGCAGGCCGCAGGACACCGCCGCCCGCGCCGTATCCAGGGTGATGGGAAATTCGCTCATCGCCACCCCCAGATTACGCATCGTGGCGATGCGCTGGATCGAATCGTCGTCATGGCTGGCCGTGGGGATGCCCAACGCATGCGCGTGCGACAGCAGCGCTTCCACCCGCGCGACCGCGCCGTCCTTGGAGCGCGCCTTGGACTGCGCGGCTTCCTCGGCCTGCTCGCGGCTCATCGAATGATTGCCCATCATGTATTGCAGGTAGGACTCCAGCGTCTTGAACTGGCCCTGGCCGGGCGAATGATCCATCACCGACAACAGGTCGACGGCGCCCTCGTCCATCAGGGCGCGCAGCACGTCCACCGAGGTCTCGTCGGTCACTTCGTAGCGGCAATGCACCCGGTTGTCCACCAGGCTGTGGTGCCGGAAGGCGCGCACCGTGCGGACCACCTGCGCGGCGGTCTGGTTGTTGCGCACTCCCCATTCATTGTTGGCGAAGGACAAGGCGTGATAGGGAGTCGTGATGCCGGCCGCCGCATTGCGGCGGTCCACCTGCGCCACCGCGAAGTCCAGCGGGAACAGCACGCGCGAACGCGGCTCGGCTTCCTTTTCAATGGCGTCGCAATGCAGGTCGATCAGGCCCGGCATCAGGGTCTGGCCCTGCAGGTTGATCTCGCGGTCCGCCTGCGCGCCGTCCGGCTCGATGGCGACGATGCGGCCATCGTCGATCAGCACGGCGCTGTTTTCCAGGATCCGGTCGGACAACACCACGCGGGCGTGAGTGAGGTAAGTGCTATGCATGATTACTCCATGTCCGCCGTGGCGGGCTGCGCGGGGCGCAAGGCGAGGGTCTGGGTGGCTACCGCGTCGCGCACCTCGGCGTCGTGGAAGATACCCAGCAGGCAGCGCCCGCCGGCCAGGGCCTCGTGGATAAGTTCGATCACCACGCGCCGGTTGTCCGCATCCAGCGAGGCAGTGGGTTCGTCCAGCAGCAGGATCGGATGCCCCGCGATGAAGCCGCGTGCGATGTTCACCCGCTGCTGCTCGCCGCCGGAGAAGGTGGCCGGGGCCAGCCCCCATAGACGCGGCGGCACGTTCAGGCGTTGCAGCAAGGCGGTGGCGCGCGCGCGGGCCTCTTCGCCGTCCACTCCCGCCATGCGCAGCGGTTCGGCCACGACCTCCAGCGCCGAGACTCGCGGTATCACGCGCAGGAACTGACTGACATAGCCGATCACGTCGCGGCGCAGCGCCAGGATGCGCTGCTCCGGCGCGCCCACCAGCTCCACCCACTGGTCCCCGGCGCGCACGCGGATGCTGCCTTCGGTCGCCAGATAGTTGCCGTACAGGCAGCGCAGCAAGGTGCTTTTGCCGGTGCCCGACGGCCCTGCCAGCACCAGGCAGTCGCCCGCGGCCGCATCGAAGTCGACAGACTCAAGCACCGGCAGGCGCATGCCGCCCTGGTTGTGCAGGGTGAACATCTTTCCGAGGCCCCGCGCCTCTACCATGGTTTTTTTTGCGCTCATGCTCAGCTCTGCAAGATGGAAGACACCAGCAACTGGGTGTAGGGATGCTGGGGGTCGTCGAGGATCTGGTCGGTCAGCCCGCTTTCGACGACCTCGCCGCCGCGCATGACGAGCGTGCGGTGCGCCAGCAGCCGCGCCACGGCCAGGTCGTGCGTGACGACGATGGCGGCCAGTCCCAGATCGGTCACGAGCTGGCGCAGCAGGTCCAGCAGCCGCGCCTGCACCGACACGTCGAGCGATGCGGTGGGCTCGTCCATGAACACCAGCCGCGGGTGCGTCACCAGGTTGCGAGCGATCTGCAGGCGCTGCTGCATGCCGCCCGAGAACGCGACCGGCGCATCGTCCAGCCGGTCGGCGTCGATCTCCATCTTTTGCAGCCAGTTGCCCGCCGCCTGGCGCAGATCGCCGTAGTGCCGGTCGCCCACGGCCATCAGCCGCTCGGCGATGTTGGCGCCCGCGCTGACCTGCATGCGCAGGCCGTCGCGGGCGTTCTGGCGGACAAAGCCCCAGTCGGTACGGGACAGCAGGCGCAGGCGCGCGCCCTGCAGCGTGGCCAGGTCGATGAAGCCCTGGTCGCGGGTGTCGTACCAGACGCTGCCCGCGTCGGGCTGGGTCTGATACGACACCGCGGACAGCAAGGTGCTCTTGCCGGAGCCGGACTCGCCGACCACGCACAGCACTTCGCCGGGGTAGAGATCGAAACTGACGTTGCGGCAGCCGTGCGTGCCGTCCCAGGTGCGCGTCATGTTGCGCACCGAAAGCAGAGGTTGGGCGTTCATGCGGCGGCCTCGTTGTCGCGCGGTTGCGTCTGGCGGTGGTTGCAGTATTCGGTGTCCGAGCAGACGAAGCGGCGCGTGCCGGCGTCGTCCAGGATGATCTCGTCCAGATAGCTGTCGCCCGAGCCGCACAGGTCGCAGCACTCGGTCCATTTCTCAACCGTGAAGGGATGGTCCTCGAAATCCAGGCTCTTCACCCGTGTGTACGGCGGAACCGCATAGACGCGCTTCTCGCGGCCGGCGCCGAACAGCATCAGCGCCGGGCTGCCGTCCAGCTTGGGATTGTCGAACTTGGGGATGGGCGATGGCCGCATCATGTAGCGGTCGTTCACGATGACCGGGTAGTCGTAGGTGGTGGCGATGTGCCCATGCTGAGCGATGTCCTCGTACAGCTTGACGTGCATGCCGCCGTACTCCGCCAGCGCGTGCATGGTGCGGGTCTCGGTCTCGCTGGGCTCCAGCCACCGCAGCGGCTCGGGTATCGGCACCTGGAACACCATCACCTGCCCTTCGACGAGCGGCGTCTCGGGGATGCGGTGGCGCGTCTGCACGATGGTGGCCGCGGGCGTGGATTCCGTGGTGGCCACGCCCGTCACCCGGCCGAAGAAGCGGCGGATGCTGATGGCGTTGGTGGTGTCGTCCGAACCCTGGTCGATGACCTTCAGCACATCGTCGCGGCCGATGATGGACGCGGTGACCTGGATCCCGCCCGTGCCCCAGCCGTAGGGCAGCGGCATTTCGCGGCTGCCGAACGGCACCTGGTAGCCGGGGATCGCCACGGCCTTGAGCAAGGCGCGGCGCAGCATGCGCTTGGTGGACTCATCCAGATACGCGAAGTTGTAATGGTCGTCGCGTTCGACCGTTGCGCAGGTCTTGTTCATGGGGCAACCGCCTCGTCCATCAGATCGTTGTGCGCGGCGGCGGGCGCGGCGCGGTCGGCGCGCATGCGGCGCAGCAGTTCCAGGTTGGCCTGGAAGTCCACGTAGTGCGGCAGCTTCAGGTGCTGCACGAAACCCGACGCTTCGACGTTGTCGCTGTGATAAAGCACGAATTCGTGGTCGTTGGCCGGGGAGTCGGCGCGTTCGCCCAGGTCGCGCGCCTTCAGGGCGCGGTCCACCAGCGCCATCGACATTGCCTTGCGTTCGCCGTAGCCGAAGGTCAGCCCGTAGCCGCGCGTGAACTTCGGTCCTTCCTCGGCGTTGCCCGCGAACTGGCTGACCATCTGGCATTCGGTGATCTCGATCTCGCCCACCGTCACGGCGAAACCCAGCTCTTCGATGTGCATCTCCACCTCCAGGGCGCCGTAGCGGATCTCGGCGGCGAACGGGTGGGTGTTGCCATAGCCGCGCTGCGTGGAGTAGCCCATGGACAGCAGGAAGCCCTCGTCCGCGCGCGCCAGGTTCTGCAGCCGGGCCGCCCGCGTGGCGGGAAAGTCCAGCGGCTGGCGCGTCAGGTCGAAGGGCTCGGGGTCGCCTTCGGGCACGGGCTCCGCGTCGATCAGATCGTCTTGCGCCAGCAGGTCGGTCACGCGCGGCATGGCGCTGTCCAGCGCCTCGTTGCCCGCGGGCAAAGCGTCGGCCTCGCGCTGCGCTTCCAGCGTGAAGTCCAGCAGGCGCTGCGTGTAGTCATAGGTCGGCCCCAGGATCTGCCCGCCCGGCACATCCTTGAACGTGGAAGAGATGCGGCGCTGCAAGCGCATGCGGCCCGTATCGATCGGCTGGGTATAGCCGTAGCGCGACAAGGTGGTGCGGTAGGCGCGCAGCAGGAACACGGCTTCGATCAGATCGCCGGCCGCCTGCTTGATCGCCAGCGCCGCGAGTTGCGGATCGTAGAGCGACCCTTCCGCCATGACGCGCGACACCGCCAGCGGCATCTGCCCGCGGATCTGCTCCAGGTTCAGCTCGGGGACCTCGCGGTCGCCCCGCCGGTAATCGTCCAGCATGCGATAGGAATTCAGGATGGCGCGTTCGCCTCCCTTCACGGCCACATACATATCAGCTCTCCACGCGCGTGCTGCGAGGCAGCCCGCAAATCCGCCGCCCTTGCGTCAGGAAGACGTCGACGCCCAGCGGAAACCGTTGATGATTGAGGCGCCATTCACGCCAGAAGCCGTCTGGCAGGCCCGCCGCGTGCAGGGTCCGCCGCGTCTGGATGCCCGGACCGGACAGGTGGGCGGCGTCGCCCTCCGACAGGGATTGCACCTCGATCAGCAAGGTGGTCGACAGGTCGGGATAGGCCGGGTCGCCCTGATGGCAGGCGGACAGCGCCGGCGCGCCGCAGCCCGCGGGCACGGCGACGAACCGGGCCAGCGATGGCGACGGCACGATGGGGCATGCGCAGTGAAAACGCAGGAACGCCAGCACGTCGGCGCCCACGGACTGGGGCAGCCACAGCGGGGTATCCACGTCCACCAGCGTCAGCAGCAGCGCCGTCATGGCGGGCGACAGTCCTTCGGGCACGCCGCTGCCGGCCAGGATGTCGTGCACACGGCCCGGGTGGGCCAGCGCGTTCAACGCCGCGCGGAACGTGGTCTGCGCGTCATTGACGGGATCCGCGAAGCCGGGCAGCAGCGCCCGGCTGGCAGCCGCGGCGGAGAGTCTCTCTTGTTGCATGTCAGTCCTCGCCTCGCACCATCGTGAAGAACTCCACCTTGGTCTGGGCCGCCACGCGCGCCTGGCGCTCCACCCTGTCCGCGTGCTGGCGCGCCAGCGGCTGGATCAGCTGCGCCTGCACGGTTTCATGCCAGCCCGGCAACTGCAGCAGCGCATCGGCGATCGCGGCCTGCTCGGCGTGGCGCAGCGAACGCCCCTGCACATAGGCCACGCCGACCACGCTGTCGTCCATGGTCACGGCGCAACGTGTCACGGTCATTTCTCCCAGGTTGAATCGGGCGCCGGTTCCGCCGCTGCGGGCCCGCACCATGGCCATGCCCGTCTGGGCCGGCCGCAACGTCCGATGCGCGGGCACGCCGCCCAATGCGCCAAACGCACCGTCCAGCGCGGCCGGATCGGCCAGCGCCAACACTCGCATCCAGGCGGCGCGCTGTGCGTTCGCCGCGTCCTGCCTTTCCTGTGGGTGATCCATATTTCCTCTAAACGTCTAGACGACCGGATGGAGTATGATCGCTCCGAATTGGAAGTTCAACAGCCTGGCGTGAATTTTTGATGACAGTTGCAGCCTGTGCTCACCGCCTATCCCGCGGCGCCCACATGATGCACAATCACAGCCAATCTTCATGAACTTGATGTGACAGCACGAGCGCACCCTATGGTTGAACGAGGTTCCGGCATCGCCGTCTGGCGGCAAATTGGTGAATCGCTTGCGGACGATATCCGCAACAAGCTCTATGGAGCGGGCGAGCAGTTGCCGTCCGAACCGGAGCTGGCCGCCAAGTTCTCGGTCAACCGCCACACCATCCGGCGCGCCATGGGCGAACTGGAGCAAAGCGGCCTGGTCAGGATCGAGCAGGGGCGCGGTACCTTCGTGCAGGAGCACGCCATCGACTACGCCATCGGCAAGCGCACGCGCTTTTCCGAGAACCTGCGCAGCCAGGGCGTGCTGGGCCACCTGGAAGCCCTGGGCAGCCAGACCCTGCGCGCGGCCGACATCGCCAAGCACCTGGGCCTGGCCCGCAGCGCGCCGCTCTTGCGCGTGCAGATCGTAGGCAAGGCCGAGAACCGGCCCATCAGCGCCTCCGAGCATTTCTTCGACGAAAAACGCTTTCCGGAGTTCGCGGAGCGCCTCACGGCGCTGCGCTCAGTCTCCAAGGTGTATGCGCACTACGGCATCGGCGACTACACGCGCAAGTGGTCGCGCATCACCGCCGCCCTGCCGTCGCCCGAGATCGCCCGCCTGCTGGGCCAGCCGAAGACTCGACCGATCCTGCAGGTGGAAGCCCTGAACGTGGACCAGGACGGCGCGCCACTGCAATACAGCATCACCCGCTTCGTCGGCGACCTGGTCCAGCTGATGGTGACGGACGACGCCTGACCGCGGGAACGCCGCCGCCCGGACTCCGGCGGTGGCGATGGAACGACAATCGGCAAGCAAATAACTCGTCTAGACATCTGGTTGTAATGCATCCTCGATAACGTCTCATCATGAACTCACACGCACACGCCCCCTCGCCCCTGGCCGGTGTCACAGGCCAACGTATCCTGACCCCTCGCGGCATCGCCCAGGCCAGCCTGCGCTTTCACGGCGGACTGATAGATGACGCCGGGGCCGCGCCCGCGCGAGGCGCCGCGTGGTTCGACGCCGGCAATCTGCTGGTGCTGCCCGGCATCGTGGACCTGCATGGGGACGCCTTCGAGCGCGCCATCATGCCCCGGCCCAGCGTGACCTTCCCGTACGGCAACGCCCTGTTCGACGTGGACCGCCAGTTGCTGGCCAACGGCATCACCACCGAATTCCACGGCGTCACGCTGTCGTGGGAAGGCGGGCTGCGCGGCGAAGCCTACGCCGAGCGCATGTTCGACGCGCTGGACGACATGCGCCACATCCTGGGAGCGCGCCACTACGTGCATCTGCGCTTCGAAACCCATCACGTGGGCGGCCTGGACATCGCCCAGCAATGGATACGCGACGGCCGCGTCCGCTTCCTGGCCTTGAATGACCACCTGCCCAGCATGGCGCGCCGCCTGGGCGACGAGCGCCGCCTGATGCAGTACGCCAACCGCGCCGAATGCGACCTGGACGTCTTCCAGGATCGGATCCGCGCCGCCATGTCTGCATCCGACGCCGTGGCCGACGCCATGCGCGAGCTGACGCAGTGCGCGCAACAGGCCGGACTGAAGGTGGCATCGCACGACGATCCCGATGCCGCGACGCGCCGCTATTACCATCAGCTGGGTTGCGGCGTGGCCGAATTTCCGCTGACGCGCGAGGCCGCCGGGGTCGCGCGCGATCTGGGCGATTCCGTCGTCTTCGGCGCGCCCAACGTGGTGCGCGGCGGCAGCCACACCGGCGCGCCCAGCGCCACCGAGATGATCCGCGCCGGCCTGTGCGACATCCTGACCTCCGACTACTACTACCCCGCTCCGCTGGCGGCCGTCATGCGGCTGGTCCACGACGGCGTGTTGCCGCTGGACCAGGCCTGGAACCTGGTGTCGCTGAACCCGGCGCGCGCCGCCGGCCTGAAGGACCGCGGCGCCCTGACGCCGGGCCTGATCGCGGACGCCATCGTGGTGGACGATCAGGTGCCCGGCCTGCCCCGCGTCTGCGCGGCCATCGTGGGCGGCGAACTGCGCTACGCCACCCGCGCCTTCGGCGACGACCATAGCCAGCGGATGGCGGCCTGACCATGCCGCTCGCCCACCGCTACGCCCTCTATCTGGCGCCCACCGGCCCGTGGCGCGAACACGGCAGCCGCTGGCTGGGCCGCTGCGCCGACACCGGCATGCCGCTGGCGCCGCCGCCCGGCCAGGCCGGGCAAGCCCTTGAATGGATCCAGGCCCCACGCCATTACGGCCTGCATGCCACGCTCAAGCCGCCGTTCCGGCTGCGGCCCGGCAGCCGTCCGCAGGACATCGACGCCGCGGCACGCCAGCTGGCCGGCCAGGGCACGCCGTTTTCCATTGAACTGGAATGCGCGCGGCTGCGCGGCTTTCTGGCATGGCGCATCGCGGCGTCCGACACGCAGGGCCAGGCGCGCATCCAGGCGCTGGCCGATGCCGCCGTACGCGACCTGGATTCCCTGCGCGCGCCGCCCACCCCCGCGGAAACCGCCCGCCGCCAGCCGCAGTCGCTCACGCCCGCGCAGCAGGCCATGCTGGAACGCTGGGGCTACCCCTACGTATTCGACACCTATACCTTCCACATCACGCTGACCGGCAAGCTGGCCGGCGACGCGCTGGAGCAGGCGCAAGCCGGCATCGCGGCCTTCGCCGATCCCTTGCGCGGCCAGGCCATGGCGGTGCCGGGCGTCAGCGTCTATGTGCAGGCGACGCCTGGCGCGGACTTCGTCGCCGCGCGCCACTACCATTTCGACGGCAGCCACGCCGATGCCGCCGGCGCCGGCTATCTCGACGGACCCGCCGCGACATGAGCCCCGCCGTCCCCTCCGACGGAGGCCGCCTGATCTACCTGATGGGCGCATCGGGCAGCGGCAAGGACACGCTGCTGCGCCTGATGCGCACGGGCCTGCGCGGCGCGGAGCCCGTGCTGGTCGCGCACCGCTACATCACCCGCGACAGCGGCGACACCGAGGACGCGTTGCGCCTCACGCCCGAAGAGTTCGCCCGCCGCGCCGCGCTGGGCTGCTTTGCCTTGCGCTGGACCAGCCACGGCCTGCACTACGGCATCGGGGTGGAAATCGACGCCTGGCTGGGCGGCGGCGCCGCGGTCATCGTCAATGGATCGCGCGCGCACCTGGAACAGGCACACGCGCGCTACCCCGCGCTGACGGCGGTGGAAGTCTCGGTCGACCCCGCCCTGCTGGCCCTGCGCCTGGCCGGCCGCGGCCGCGAAAGCGCCGCGCAGATATCGGAACGGCTGGCGCGCGCCAGCCTGGCGTTTCCGGTGCCCGAACACTGCCGGCTGATGCGGGTCAGCAACAACGAGGCCCCCGAGACGGCGGCCGCCGCCCTGCTGGACATCGCCCGCGCGAAGCTGGGGACATAAGGCGGTTCAGCCGGGATCGGCCGCGCCCTGGCGCCAAGGGGCGGCGGCGTCGCCGCACAGGTCCAGCAGGATATCCGAGAAGCAATCTTCCGCCGCCAGCGCCTGTTCACGCTTGCGGCGGATCAGGTTGATCGGCGGCAGCTCCCAGCCGAAATCCCAGGGCACCATTCCCAGCTTGCCGCGCTGGCAGAGTTCGCGCGCGATGTCCTCGGGCACGACGGAAATGAATGTCTCGTTCATCGTCAGCATCCCTTCGATCACGTCCGTCGAATAGGCCTCCAGCACCGGCGACGGCGGGCGCAGCTCGGCGCGGATGAAATGCTCCACGATCAGCTGCCGCGTGGGCGTGTTGGCCGCCGGCAAGACCCAGTCCATTTCCGCCACCGCCGCCCAGTCCGGCTTGCGCCGCGCCAGCCGCTGGGCCAGCCGCCCATGCGCGATCAGGCGCGGACGCTGGCGATACAGCGCGCGATGGATCAGATCGTCCAGCGCCACGGTGGACGTGGCGCGGCTGATGATGCAGTCCAGCTCGTGCTGGCGCAACATGGGCACGAGGTGGTCCGTGGTGGCGCGGTGCAGGCTCAGCGTCACGCCGTGAAGCTGGTGCAGGCGGCTGATGGCCGCCGTCAGCAGGGCGCTGGACACGTACGGCACCACGCCCACGTGCAAATGCGCGGAACGTCCCGCGTGCAGGGCTTCGACCTCGCGCGCCCACAGGTCCAGGTCACTGAGCATGTGCCGCGCCCGCACCAGGGCCAGGCTGCCCAGCGGCGTGGGCTGCAGGCCGCGCCCGGTGCGCATGAAGAGCGGCGCGCCGAAGATGTCCTCGAGTTCGGCCAGCGCCTTGGTGACCGCCGGCTGGCTGATGCCGGCGGCCGCCGCCACGCGCGTCAGCGACCCGTGCCGGGCGATGTTGATCAGCAGCGCCAGATGGCGGTGCTTCAGGCGGTTCGCAAGACGGGCCGCGTCCCAGTTCATGGCATTTTTCTCATAACCGTTTGGTTATTCAATTATGCCAACAAAGATAAAACCAGTTATTTCTCCGCCCTATACTTTCAGGCATCTCCCTGCTGCCCGGATCGGCCCCATGAGCGCATCCTTCACCACCCGCCCCGAAATACGCGGCACCTACGGCGTGGTTTCCTCCACGCACTGGCTGGCCTCGCAGGTCGCCATGAGCGTGCTGGAGCGCGGCGGCAACGCCTACGACGCAGCCGTCGCGGGCGGCTTCGTCCTGCAGATCGTGGAGCCGCACCTGAACGGACCCGGCGGCGAAGTGCCCATCCTGTTCTGGAGCGAATCCGAACAACGCATGCGTGCGCTGTGCGGCCAGGGCCCCGCGCCCGCGCTTGCCACCCCCGCGCATTTCCGCAACCTGGGCCTGGACCTGGTGCCCGGCATCGGCCTGCTGCCCGCCACCGTGCCGGGCGCGTTCGGCGCCTGGCTGACCCTGCTGCGCGACTACGGCACCTGGGAACTGGCCGACGTGCTGCGCCCGGCCATCGACTACGCGCGCAACGGCTTTCCCCTGGTGCCGCGCATCTCGCAGGCCATTCTGGCGGTGCAGGCGCTGTTCCGCGACGAATGGACCAGTTCGCGCGATGTCTGGCTGCCCGGCGGTCGCGTGCCCGCGCCCGACGCCCTGTTCCGCACGCCCGCCATCGCGGCCACCTATACGCGCATCCTGGACGAAGCGCACGCCGCCAGCACCGACCGCCGGGGCCGCATCGATGCCGCGCTGGACGTCTGGTACCGCGGCTTCGTCGCCGACGAGATCGACGCCTATTACACCCATGAGGCGGTGCGCGACACCACCGGCCAGCGCAATCGCGGCCTGCTGCGCAAATCCGACCTGGCCGGCTGGCGCGCCACGTACGACGAGCCCCTCACCGTTCAGTACGGCCGCTACACCGTGGCC
The DNA here is from genome assembly GCF_013116765.2 of Achromobacter deleyi. Taxonomy (GTDB): domain Bacteria; phylum Pseudomonadota; class Gammaproteobacteria; order Burkholderiales; family Burkholderiaceae_B; genus Achromobacter; species Achromobacter deleyi_A. The sequence continues at coordinate 6,247,944 of NZ_CP074375.1, read as the reverse complement.
AAGTGCGGAGTCTGGTCGCAGGGCCCGGTCCACCTGCAGCAATTGGCGATGCTGCGTCACCTGGACATCGACGGACTGGACCCGACCTCCCCACAGTTCGTGCACCGCGTGGCCGAGGCGGCCAAGCTGGCGTTCGCGGACCGCAGCGCCTGGTATGGCGACCCCGACTTCGTGCAGGTGCCGCTTGCGGCCTTGCTGAGCGACGCTTATGCGCGCTCGCGCGCCGCCGGCATCGGCGATCGCGCCTCGGCCACGCTGCAGCCAGGCAGCCCGGCCGGCCTGGCTCCCCGCCTGCCCGACCTGGACGCCGCGGTGCGCACCCTGGCCGCGTCCGATACCCGCTTCGGCGTGGGCGAACCGACCTTCGCGGCGCTCCCGCCCGTGGCCGAGTGGGCCGCGCGCGAGATCTTCGTGGGCGACACCTGCCAGATCGATGTCATCGACCGCGACGGCAACATGGTGGCCGCCACGCCGTCGGGCGGCTGGCTGTCGTCCAGTCCCGTCGTGCCGGCGCTGGGCTTCCCGCTGACGACCCGCCTGCAGATGACCTGGCTGGACGAGGGCGTGCCGGGCCAGCTGCAGCCCGGCAAGCGCCCCTGCACCACCTTGTCGCCCGGCCTGGCGCTGCGCGACGGCCTGCCCTACATGGCGTTCGGCACGCCGGGCGGCGACCAGCAGGACCAATGGACGGTCGCGTTTTTCCTGCGCCACGCGATGGGCATGAACCTGCAGGAGGCGATCGAAGCGCCCTCCTGGCATATCGATCATTTCCCGGGCTCGTTCTGGCCGCGCACGCAGACGCTGAACCGGCTGACGGTGGAGTCCCGCATGCCCGCCGCCACGCTGGACGCGCTGCGCGCCGCCGGCCACGACGTCAAGGTCGGGCCGGACTGGTCGGAGGGCCGCATCAGCGCCTGTACGCGCGAACCGGCAGCCGGCGGTGGCCTGCTGCTGCGCGCCGGCGCAAACCCGCGCGGCATGCAAGGCTATGCCGTCGGCCGCTGAACCTGTTTTCATTCATCCGGCGCACAGACCGGACACTACGCAAGGGGTAAACACCATGAAGCTGCAATTCAAACAACTGTTGCGCACGTTCGCGCTGGGCCTGGCCCTGGCGGCGCCCGCGCTCACGCACGCCGCCTGGCCCGAGAAGCCCATCACGCTGATCGTGCCATGGGCGGCGGGCGGATCCACCGACATCCTGGCGCGCGTGCTGTCCGAAGGCTTGACCCAGTCGCTGGGCCAGCCCGTGATCGTGGAAAACCGCTCGGGCGCGTCCGGCAACATCGGCACCACCTTCGTCGCCCGCGCCAAGCCCGACGGCTACACGCTGCTGGTGGGCTCGATGAGCACGCACACGATGAACCAGGCGCTCTACTCCAACATGCCGTTCGACGGCGTGAAGGACTTCACGCCCATCGCCGAACTTGCGCTCGTCACCAACACCATGGTGGTGAACCCGTCCGTGCCGGCGTCCAACCTGAAGGAATTCATCGCCTACGTGAAGGCGAATCCCGACGCCGTGGCCTACGCCTCGGCCGGCCAGGGCTCCACCAACCATCTCAGCGCCGCGCTCTTCGAGAAGGCCGCCGGCGTGAAGATGATGCACATCCCCTACCGCGGCGGCGCGCCCGCGGTGCTGGACACCGTGGCTGGCCGTACGCAGGTGCTGTTCAGCGCCGGCACGCAGACCTTGCCGCACGTGCAGACCAACAAGCTCAAGCTGCTGGCCGTCACCGAGGAATCCCGCTCGCCGTTCCTGCCCGACGTGCCCACCGTCGCCGAAACGCTGCCGGGCTACGAACTGTCGGTCTGGTATGGCGCGTTCGGTCCGGCGGGCATGCCGCCCGAACTGACCGCCAGGTTGAACCGCGAGATCAACCTGATCCTCAAGCGCCCCGAGGTGATCAAGAAGATGGCCGACATGGGCGTGCTGCTGACCGAGACCACGCCGGAACAATTCGGCCAGATCCTGGCGCGCGACGCCGACAAGTACGGCAAGCTGATCAAAGAACTGGGAATCACCGCGGAATGACGGCCATGCCCAGTGCTGCCCAGCCCCTGAAGCCGGCGTTGGCCGGCGTGCAGGCCATCGCCCAGGCCTACGCCGCGGCGGACGCGGCGGCGGCCTTCCAGGCCATCGACGCCTACGCGCGCGCCACGCTGGAACACACGCTGTGCACGGTCAATCGCTACGATGCCGGGACCATGCGCGTCGTGCGCCTGTACAGCTCGAACCCCGAGGCCTATCCGCCCGGCGGCAGCAAGGACAAGACCGGCACCCCATGGGGCCGCCATGTCCTGCTGGAACAGCGGGTTTTCGTGGGCGAAGGCGAGGACGCCATCCGCGAGTTCTTCAACGACCACGATGCGATCCGCGACCTGGGCCTGCGGTCCGTCATCAACGTGCCCGTGGTGTATGGCGACGTCTGCCTGGGCACCGTCAACTTCCTGATGCCGCGCCCGACCGTGTCGGACGCCGATATCCACGCGGCGCGCCTGGCGGGCCTGCTGGCGCTGCCGGCATTCCAGGCGCTGCGCCAGCCTCAATGACGCGCCGGGGCCCGCTCGCGCGGGCCCCGCGTCCTCAGATCAACGCGCCGCGGATCCGCGCCGACACCATGTCGATCACCACCACGAAGCCCACGATGATGATCATCACGGCGCAGGTCTCGGCATAGCGGAAGCTGCGGATGATCTCCCACAGCACGGTCCCGATGCCGCCGGCCCCGACGATGCCGACCACCGACGCCGACCGCACATTCGATTCGAACCGGTACAGCGAATACGAGATCCACAGCGGCAGCACCTGCGGGATCACGCCGTAGACGATTTCCTCCAGCGCGTTCGCGCCCGTGGCCCGCACGCCTTCCACCGGACGCGGGTCGATCGCCTCGACGGCCTCCGAGAACAGCTTGGCCAGCACGCCCGTCGTGTGTACCCACAGGGCCAGCACGCCGGCGAAAGGCCCCAGGCCCACCGCCACGATGAACAGCATGGCAAATACCATTTCATTGATGGCGCGGCACGCGTCCATCAAGCGGCGCATAGGCTGGTAGACCCAGGCGGGCACCATGTTCGACGAGCACAGCAGGCCCAGGGGCACCGCCACCACGATGGCCAGGAACGTGCCCCACACCGCGATCTGCACCGTGACGATCATCTCGTCCAGATACATGCGCCAATCGCGAAAGTTGGGCGGAAAGAAATCGGCCGCGAACTGGGCCATGTTGCCGGAGTCCCGCAGCAGGTCCAGCGGCCGCATGTCGGCGCCCTGCCACGACATGACAAGCAGCGCCAGCACGACGGCCCAGACTAGAAGGACCGGCAGCGACGAGCGCGGCGCGGCGGGCAGGCGGGAGGAGTGCGTGGCCAGGTTCATTTTCAATGAGGATCCGCTAGGGAGATTGCGTGGGTTGAATGCCGGCGCGCCCGATGGCGCGCCGGCGCCTTGCGGCCAGGCTTACTGCTTGGCCACGGCCGGTTGGCCCAGGCTGGCAAGCTTGCTGTCCAGTTCCGACAGCTGTTTCTGCTTTTCAGCCTGGCCCAGCGTGGAGTCGGCCTCGACCTTGGCCTTTTCGCGCGCCAGCTCGATCTGGCGGATGGGCACCAGTTGCTGGTTGTCCGACGGGCGGAAGCCCTGATAGGTCAGCGCCTTCAGGTTGGCCAGTTCGCGCTCGGCGTCCTTGCCCTTGCCGTAGTTGATGAAGAAGTCGCGGATCCGGGCCTTCAGGTCGGCCGGAAGGTCGCTGCGCACCACCAGCGGATCGGCCGGAATCAGCGGCGACTTCCACAGCACGCGCACGCTGTCGTTGGCGTCGCGGCCGGTGCTCAGGCGGTAGCGCTCCAGGGCTTCGGTGTTGTTGACGGCCACATCCACCTGCTTGTTGATGACCGACAGCAGATTGGCTTCGTGGTTGCTGGCGCGCACCGTCTTGAAGAACGTCTTGGGTTCGATCTTGTTGGCGGCCCACAGGTAGTAGCCGGGCACGGCGGTGCCGGACGTGGAGTTGGGGTCGCCCGCGCCGTAGCTCAGCTTGGCGCCGTTCTTGAGCACGTCGTCCAGGGTCTTCAGGTTGCTGTCCTTGTTGACGATCAGGAGCGACCAATAGCCAGGGTTGCCGTCCTTGTCGATGACCGAGGCGAACACCTCGCCCTTGGCGCGGTCCACGGCCTCGATCGCCGACTTGTTGCCGAACCATCCCATCTGCACCTTGTTGAAGCGCATGCCTTCGATGATGCCCGCGTAGTCCGACGCGAAGAACGGCTTGACCGGCACGCCGATCGAGCGGCTCAGGTCATCGATGACGGGCTGCCATACGGACTTCAGGTTGGTGGACGACTCGGTCGAGATGATGCCGAAGTTCAGGGTCTTGGCGTCTTGCGCGTAAGCCTGGGTGGTCAGGGCGGCCGCGGCGATCAGGGTGAAGAAGGTTCTGCGTAGCATGGAGAGCTCCGGGGAAGGTTGGGGCCAGGAATCAGGCGGCTTGCGCCAGTTGGGACAGCGGCGCCACGCCCGGCATGGCCGGGGTTTGCGGCGCGTATTCGGGAAGCAGCTCGCTCAGTTCGGAGCCGTACAGGTCACCCAGCATGGCGGGCGTCAGGTCGGCGGAGGGGCCGTCATAGACCACCTTGCCGTGGCGCAGGGCAACGACGCGCGGGCAATAGCGCAGCGCCACGTCCACCTGATGCAGCGACACTACGACCGCGACCTTGCGGCTGCGGTTGATCTGCGCCAGCGTGTCCATCACGCGGCGCGACGACTCCGGGTCCAACGACGCGATCGGTTCATCGGCCAGGATCACGCGGGCGTTCTGCACCAGCGTGCGCGCAATCGCCGCGCGCTGCTGCTGGCCGCCGGACAGGGTGGAGGCGCGCTGAAATGCATAGTCGTCTATACCAACCTGGGCAAGCGCGTCCAGGCCCTGGCGCACCTCGTCGCGCAGGAACCAGCGCGTCAGGCTGCGCCACAGCGGCACCCTGGGCAGCATGCCGGTAAGGACGTTGGTGATGACCGGCAGGCGGCCCACCAGATTGAACTGCTGGAACACGAAGCCGATGCTGGCCCGCGCGCCGCGCACATTGCGGCTGAGGCGGCCGTCTCGCTGGATCAGATGGCCATTGACGGTCACGCTGCCTGCCCCCGCATCGCCAGCCACGAAGCCGGCCAGGTGGCGCAGCAGGGTGGATTTGCCGGACCCCGAAGCGCCCAGCAGGGCGACCATCTCGCCGTCGGCCACCTGCAGGTTGACGCCGTCCAGCGCCCGCGCGCCGGCATGAAACGTTTTGCTGAGCCCTTGAACTTCGATGGCGTATGTCATCGTTGGATCCCCTTGGATGTGTTCATGGGCGCATTCTGTTTTCGCGGCATGACAGCACGATGACCCGCAGATAGAAACATTTGGCGAAAAATAGGGACACCGGAACGAACTGAAAGACATCCGTCATAAAAGGCGGCTCGCCCGCCCCGCGCGGCGGGTATATTTGAAACTGTTCCCCCTTCTCGCCTGGCGCTCATCATGATCAAAGGTTCCTGCCTGTGCGGCCGCATTGCGTACGAGATCAACGGTCCGCTTACAAACGCCTTCAACTGCCATTGCGTCATGTGCCGCAAGTCGCATGGCGCCGCCTTCCGCAGCCGCGCAACCGTCCAGGTCAAGGATTTCGCCTGGACCCAGGGAGAAAACCACGTCACCTGGTACGCCTCGTCGCCCGGCAGCTACCGCGGCTTTTGCGAAGCCTGCGGCACGCCCCTGCTCAGCCGCTTCGACCAGACGCCCGACGTCTACGGGCTGCCGCTGGGCGCCCTGGACGACGACCCGGGCGTGAAGCCCGAGGCGCACTGCCACGTTTCCAGCAAGGCGCCGTGGTTCGACATCACCGATGCGCTGCCACAGCACTCCGGCGCGCTGGAAGAACCGCCCGAGCACAGCCCGCAGATCGCCCCGCTGACCTTTTCTCACGGAAGATGAACGAACTTGCGGCGCCACGCCCCAGGAGATCGACATGAATGACCACGCAGTCGTACTGGACCCCACCTCCCTGCGCTTTACGCGCCTGCTTCCCGCGAGCGTCCAGGAGGTCTGGGCCTGGCTGACCGAATCGGAAAAGCGGAGCCGGTGGCTGGCGGCTGGCGATATGGAACTGGTCGAAGGCGGCGGCGTCACGCTGCGGTTCGTTCACGCCGACCTCTCTTCCGTGCGTGAACCGACGCCCAACGCCTACAAGCCCTATGAAAACGGCGTCACCACCCAGGGCCTGATCACCCGCTGCGATCCCCCTAGCCTGCTGGGCTATACCTGGGGCGGATCGCAGGGCGTGCCCTCGGAAGTGATTTTTGAACTGTCCCCCCAGGAAGAAGGCACGCTGCTGGTGCTGACGCACCGCAAGCTCGCCAGCCGGGACGACATGGTGGACGTGGCGGGCGGCTGGCACACCCACCTGAATGTGCTCGCAGCCAGGCTGGCGGGCCGCGAGCCTGGACCCTTCTGGTCCGCCAATGCGGCCTGGGAGGCCGAATACCAGGCGCGCATCCCGCGCCCCTAAAGTCGTTCAGCAGCAACTATCGCGGGCTGGCGGCGCATAAAAACTGGCTAAACGCTGCGCTTTGCAGTAACATAAGTCCGTGATTTTTCCGCAAAAACCGGGCTTCGGTCACTCTGCGTGCCAACCTGTACCGCAAGCGGTAATGGGGCTTTTGACCCAGGCTGCCAGCAACCCAGGCTGTATCCGGTTTTCTTGGGCGAAACCCGTCACTGCCAAGCGCGGCGCACCATCAACCATCGCGCCGCCCGGCATTGCTGCAGACGCTCCAACCCGCTTCTTCCGGCAATGTGCGCGTGACGCCGCTGCCGCGACCAAGCCGCGCATCGCGCGCACACTGCCCTCGCGGCGCGAGTACCCGTCATTTCAGACATCCGCTGGGGATGCCGTGGCCCTTACCCGCGCTTGCCCGGACGTTTTACGTTCAAACCGCTGGACCTGGTTATCTGTGTCCAACGCGCTTGCCGCCTTGCGCGGTGCGTCATGCCGCCGGCGTGGCTGCGCGTATTGATCAAGGAGTAGAAAATGGCTAAAGAAGAACTCATCGAATTGGATGGCATCGTTGACGAAGTGCTGCCCGATAGCCGCTACCGCGTGAAGCTGGACAACGGCATCGAAGTCGGCGCCTACGCCTCCGGCCGCATCCGCAAGCACCGCATCCGCATCCTGGCGGGCGATCGCGTCACCCTGGAAATGTCGCCGTACGACCTGACCAAGGGCCGCATCAACTTCCGTCACAAGGACGAGCGCGCACCCGCTCCGCATCGTCCCCAGCAGTACCGCCGTTAAGCCTGGGCTCCAGGGCCGGCCCGGTGCCGGCTCCCTGCCCCCTTTCGCGCGAGTCTTAAGCCCGTATCGCGAAATGTCGTAATGCGTGGAACGCCCGTTCGTGGAAAAATGGCGCTCCCCGCCAGGCGCGACGCCTGGCGGCTAACGCATGAAGCAAGATGGATCTGAAAGAAGAACTGCAAGCCGCCGCAGATCAGCTTGCCCTGGCGCGAAGAAGATTCGTGAAGGGCGAGGAAGGCCTGCGCCTGCTCAGCCAGTCGCGCGAGGCGTTCATCAACAGCCTGCGCAATACCGGCCTGACTTACTCCGAAGCCAAGACCAAGTACGACAACTGCCTGGACGACCAGGAAGCCGGACAGTTGCATGTCCGGCAACAGATGGAGTATGCCGAGCGCATGCACCAGTACGTGCTGAACCGCATTGCGCTGCAGGCCGCGCAGGCCTGAAGAAGGCGCGGCCGGACTCCGCCCCCCCTTTCCCCGGACTTTGCTTCAGGGCTTGAATGCCCCGATGAAGATCGCGGGATCGACGCGCGCGTCGTTCAGGCTGACATTCCAATGCAGGTGCGGCCCGGTCGCGCGCCCCGTCGCCCCCACCTTGCCCACCACGCCACCGCGCGGCACCTCGTCGCCGACTTTCACGTCGATCGCCGACATGTGGCAGAACATGCTGACGAAGCCCTGGCCATGGTCCAGGAACACCGTCTTGCCATTGAAGAAGTAATCTCCCACCAGCACGACCACGCCGGCGGCGGGCGCCTTGATGGGTGTGCCCGCGGGCACGGCGAAGTCCAGCCCCGAGTGAGGGTTGCGTTCCTGGCCGTTGAAGAAGCGGCGCAAGCCGAACGGGCTGGACAGGCGGCCGCCGTTGACGGGACGGTCCAGCAGCAGATTGCTGGGCGTGACGCCGGCCCGGTAGCCGCGGTTGGCTGCGCTTTGCTCGGCCATCTCGCGCTCGATGCGCTTCATGTCGTCCGGATTCGGATCGACCTGGCGCGGATTCTTCAGCGTGATGTGCTGCGCCACGTACTCCTTGGCGCCGACCGTGAACGCCACCTTGCGCTGGCCCTTCGCGTCCTTTACCTCGGCTTGCTGCTGGCCCGGCTTCACGCTGAGCGGAATGCCGACCACCGCGATCCACTGCTTGCCCTCTTCCCGCACCACCAGCACGCGCCGGCCCAGGAAGGTGACCTCGGGAGCGCGCTCGGCGTCGCCCAGATTCAGAACGGCCACCCCGCCCGGCACGGGAGCATTGAGCTTGCGGGTGATGAAGCCTTCCTGCTGCGCGCGCGCCGGCAGGCCCAGGCAGACGGCGGCGGCGGCAAGGCCCAGGCGCAATACGTCACGGCGTTGATGCATGGCGCTTACAGGCACAGGTTGGCGGGCTCGATGATGCTCTGGTCCCGGCGGGCGATGCGCGTGGACAGACGCGCTTCGGTCTTGCCCTTCCAGTGCGTGGTCGTCAGCACGGCCTCGACGCCCAGGCTGTCCGCCACGACGAGTTCCTGGCCGTTGCGCACGGCGTTCTGCTGGAACTTGACGCCCTGGCTCTTCCAGCTGGCCGCCACGCATTGCGTGTAGTCCTCGGGCGTGCGCTGGGTGGAACCATAGAACACGGGGTCGCGATCGCGCACGTCTTTGACGTTGGCGCATGCCGACAAGGCGGCCAGGACGGTAAGGGACAGAACGATGCGAACCTTCATGACTATGAAACTCTCGGGCAGATGGGGATTGATCGGGGCGGCCAACTATACCGCAGGGGACGGGCGGGCCTGGCTTCGAAAGCCTGCCGGCGCCAGCCTCAGGCTTGCGGCGCGCGGCGGGCGGACTTGGGGCGGAAGGCCGCGATGACTTCCGGCCGGGTTTCGGCGTATGGGCCGCCGATCAGGTCGATGCAATAGGGAATGGCGGCGAAGATGCCCGGCACCAGGACGGCGCCGTCTTCGGCCTTCAGGCCCTCCAGGGTCTCGCGTATGGACTTGGGCTGGCCGGGAAGGTTCACGATCAGGGCGGCATGGCCGTCCGTTTCGCGGATGACCGCCACCTGACGGGACAGGATGGCCGTGGGAACGAAGCGCAGGCTGATCTGCCGCATCTGTTCGCCAAATCCGGGCATTTCCTTGGTGCCGACAGCCAGCGTTGCCTCCGGCGTGACGTCGCGCCGGGCCGGGCCGGTGCCTCCGGTGGTCAGGACGAGGTCGCAGCCGCATCCATCGACCAGTTCGATCAGGGTCTCGGAGATGCGGCCGGGCTCGTCCGGAATCAACCGCTCCACCACCTGCCAGGGCGATGCCAGCGCGCCGCCCAGCCATTCGCGCAAGGCGGGCACCCCCAGGTCTTGATAGGCGCCGGTCGAGGCGCGATCAGAGATGGACACCAGGCCCACGATCAGTTCATCGGGGTGGCTGCGGACGATACGGGTAGGTTCGGTCATGGGCGGCAGGATGGAAATTCGGCGGACGGACGCCGCGGCAGCGGCTCTGGTCGCGGTCAATCATGGAAATCCAGAAGAACCGCGCGACAACGATGCTATCGCATTCTCTCCCGGGAGGACGCGCCGTCCCGGCCAACCGGGGCGCCTGCCCGGTGTGGCAAAAAAGCGAATCGGCCATGTGCCTGGGGTTTTCCGAGCTTGTCCCTGTCATGGACGGCCGATAACATCCGCTAACAATCGCAGCCGTTCATAGCGGCGCGCCGCGCATTTTTTGGGTTTCCCCATGTTCAAACGCACCCTTCGGCAGCATGCTCTTGCCGCGGCGCTGGCCCTGTCCGTCGCCGCCGCCGCCGGCTGGGGCGCGCTGCATGCGCTGGCCCTGAAGACCGAACCGGTTCCAGCCGCCGCGCCGGGCATCTACATTCCCAACCTGGGCAACACGCTGCAGGAGCAGACGCGCAATCTGTCGCGGCTCAGCCAGGCCCTGCGCACCGGGGATCGCCTGGTGATCCTGGGATCGTCGGAGCTGACCAGCAACGACCTGCGCTTCGTGCCCTACCGCTATCTGGCCGACGAACTTCAGATGCCGGTGCTGGCCTATGGCCATTCGGGCTTCCAGTCGCTGGGCATGCAGCTGGTGCTGGCGGCGCTGGCCGACGACCTGTCGCCGGCCTCGCGGGTGGTGGTGATGCTGTCGCCGGGGTGGTTCGACGGCGACGGCGGGCTGGGACCCGACGAATTCAAGGAACACGCCAACCCGCTGCTGCCCCGCCTGCTCAGGCAGCCCGAAGGCCGGGCCGAGGTCCTTCGCTGGCTGGACGACAAGGGCGACGCCAGCGTGATGTGGTCCATGGCCGCCGAACAGGCCTATGTGTTCCGCCAGCGCCTGGTCGACCTGTGGACGCCGGCCTTTGCCGCCCCCGTCCCCGAGCCGGAGCGCGAGGGCCCGCCCGCCGCCGCCCGGGTGGTGGACTGGGATGCGCTGGCCAGCCAGGCGCAGACCGCCGAGCAGACGCTGATGACGGGCAACCGATACGCCGTGCGCGACGAGTTCTTCAACAAATACCTGCGCGCCATCCCCGAAGGCGGCAAGACCGCCTACCTGCCCCAGCCCCTGACAGGCCGCGAAGAACTGCGCGAGCTCACCGCCCTGATGGCGCTGCTGCGCCAGCACGGCGTCGATGCGCTGTTTGTCATGCAGCCCCTGCACCCCATGGTGTTCAAGGACCTGGACCGCTTCGAGCCGGTCCAGCGCCAGGTCGCGGCGCTGTGCCAGCGCTACGCCATGACCTGCATGGACATGTACGGCGCGCCCTTCGAGGTGGGAACGCTGCGCGACGTCCAGCACCTGGGCGAACTGGGCTGGCTGCGCGTGAACCAGAAAATCGCCGAGGTATTCCGTCCATGAAGAGAACACTCTGGCTCTGCCTGCTGTACCTGGGCCTGCTGGCCGTCATGCTGATCCAGGCGGACACCTCCGCCAACCTGGGCAAGCCGATGGAGATCGAGTTCCAGTATTCGAAGTTCTAGGGCGCGCGTCCCTCGGAGGCGCCGGGGAGCCCGCTGACGCTAAATGCAGCTTGCACGGGTCTTAGTAGCCCAACGCAACCGGGGACAGGTCACAAATCTGTAATAATCGGCACCTCTCGCCGGAACCTCGCCCCACCGCCTCCATGTTCGACCTCTTCCACGGCCTAGACCTCTGGGTTGGCCTCAGTCTTGTGCTGGCCCTGACATTCGTCCTGGCCTTCGAATTCATCAACGGCTTTCACGACACGGCAAACGCCGTGGCAACGGTCATCTACACCAAGGCCATGCCGCCGCATCTGGCGGTGGTCCTGTCCGGCATTTTCAATTTCCTGGGCGTGCTGCTGGGCGGCGTCGGCGTGGCCTATGCCATCGTCCACCTGCTGCCGGTCGAACTGCTGATCAATGTGGACACCGGCCGCGGGCTGGCCATGGTGTTCGCCATGCTGGCCGCGGCCATCGCCTGGAACCTCGGCACCTGGTACTTCGGCATCCCCGCCTCCAGCTCGCACACCCTGATCGGCTCGATCCTGGGCGTGGGCCTGGCCAACGCGCTGATCACCGACCTGCCGCTGGGCGAAGGCGTGAACTGGGGCAAGGCCATCGATATCGGCCTGTCGCTCGTGGCTTCGCCCGTGGCCGGCTTCCTGGTGGCGGGCGGGTTGCTGCTGATGCTCAAGCGCTGGCTTCCGCTGTCCAAGATGCACAAGACGCCCGAACAGCGCCGCGCCATCGACAACAAGAAGCATCCGCCCTTCTGGAACCGCCTCGTGCTGGTGCTGTCCGCCATGGGCGTGAGCTTCGTGCACGGCTCGAACGACGGACAAAAAGGCATCGGCCTGATCATGCTGGTGCTGATCGGCATCGTGCCCGCGAACTTCGTGCTGGACACCAACAGCACCACCTACCAGATTGAACGCACCCGCGACGCGGCCAACCATCTGCTGGTGTTCTATCAGCGCAACGAAGCGATGCTGGGCGACTACCTGGCGCTCAAGCGCACCGATATCCAGGAAGAGCTGCCGGCCAACTTCCGTTGCGATCCGGCGCTGACCGTGCCCACCATCATTGCGCTGCAGACCGATCTGCACGGCGTGAGCAACTATGCCGACCTGTCGCCCGAGAAGCGTGTCGCCGTGCGCCGCTACCTGCTGTGCCTGGACGACACCGCCAAGAAGGTGGCGCGCCTTGAAGGGCTGCCCGCCCGCGAGCGCGCCGACCTGCAGCGCCTGCGCGCCGACCTGACCGCCACCACGGAATACGCGCCCTTCTGGGTGATCGTGGCGGTGGCCCTGGCGCTGGGCGCGGGCACCATGGTCGGCTGGCGCCGCGTGGTGCTGACGGTGGGCGAGAAGATCGGCAAGCAGGGCATGACTTACGCCCAGGGCATGTCGGCCCAGGTGACCGCCGTGGCCGCGATTGGCCTGGCCAACGTGTTCAGCCTGCCGGTATCCACCACCCACGTGCTGTCCTCCGGCGTGGCCGGCACGATGATCGCCAACAAGACCGGGCTGCAGGGCAACACCGTGCGCAACATCCTGCTGGCCTGGGTGCTGACGCTGCCCGCCTCCATGCTGCTGGCGGCCGGCCTGTTTTGGATCGGCGTGCAGATCGCCGGCTGATGTCCGGGGCCGTGCGGGCAATCCGCACGGCCAATGCAACACTCTGGCTACCGCGCCAGGCTGTTTCTTGCGCCAGCCTGCGTCTACGATGACGCCATGGCTACTCAAACCCCCACCCTGCATTACATTTTTGATCCGCTTTGCGGCTGGTGCTATGGCGCCGCGCCGCTGATAGAGGCCGCGCGCGGCATCGCCGGCCTGACCGTCGAGCCTCACGGCGGCGGCATGATGACGGGCAGCAACCGCCAGCCGGTCACCGAGGCCCTGCGCCGCTATGTCATGCCGCATGACGAGCGCATCGCCGGCCTGACGGGCCAGGTCTTCGGCGCGGATTATTTCGACGGTCTGCTGCGCGACAGCGGCGCCGTATTCGACTCCGAACCGCCCACCACCGCCATCCTGGCCGCGCAAACGCTGGCCGGCCGCGGCCTGGACCTGCTGCGCCGCCTGCAGCAGGCCCACTACGTCCAAGGCCTGCGCATTGCGGACCCCGCCGTGCTCAAGACGCTGGCCGGGGAGATCGGCCTGGACACGGAGGCCTACGCCGCCGCCTATGCGGCCGCCGAAGGCCCCGCAACGGCCGCGCACATCGCCGCCAGCCGCAAGCTGCTGGGCCGCGTCGGCGGCACGGGCTTTCCGACGCTGGCGCTGGAACGCGATGGCGTCTGCACGCTGCTGGAGCCCAGCCGCTACCTGGGCCGCCCCGAGCAATGGCAGGCGCACCTGCGGGAACGCATCCAGGGATCGGCCTGACACCAGCCCGCCAGCCGCAAGGCGGGACGCATCAGGACTCCTCGATGTCGCCGTCGCGCTGCAGGGCGCGATGCATGGCCGGACGGTCTCCCAGGCGCTCGGCATAGGCGCTGAAGACGGGCGTCTCGGGCACGATCTTCATCTGCATCATGTACTGCAGCGAGCCGCCCAGCACGATGTCCACGGCGGAGAATTCGTCTCCCAGGAAAAAGGGACGCGCCATCAGCACCCGCGTCAGCACCTGTTCGACCTCGTCCGCCGAGCCCCATCCCAGCGCCGCCTGGTGCGGCGTCTTGAAGGCGCGCTCGACCATGGCGGGCTCGAACACCCCCGTGGAATAGGCCAGCCAGGTCAGGTAGGGGCCGCGCTGGCGGTCCCCCGGCAGCGGCCCCAGCCCCGCCTGCGGAAACAGGTCCGTGAGATACAGCGCGATGGCGGGCGTTTCAAAGACGGGGACCCCGTCGTGCACCAGCGCCGGCACCTTGCGGTGGGGGTGGATGTCGATGTAGTCCGCGGGCATATGGCCCGTGCTGTCGCTGCCGCGGATCGACACCATCTCGGTGTCGTACGGCACGCCCAGTTCCTCAAGCAGCCAGAGAATCCGGAACGACCGCGAGCGCGGCGCATGGTAGAGCGTAAGCATGGTCGGCCTCCTTTGGGGTCCGACCATTTTGCCCCGGGGCCACTATGCCGCCAAGGCCAGCAATATCCCGTATCCGGCCATGCCCAGGAGCACGGCGACTCCCGTGTTGCTGACCAGGCGCGCCGCCACCCCGGTGACGGCCAGGCCGCCCACATAAGGCGCCATGCGGGCGGCCTGCTCGCCCGCGTCCAGCAGGTCGGGCACGATCACGGCCGCCGCGATCCCCGCCAGCAGGCTCGGCCCCAGCGCGGCCAGCGCCGAGCCTTCGCGCGACAGGTGGCGCAGCAGGCGGCTGCGCTCGGACAGCATGAACGGCAGCGCGCGCGTCAGATAGGTGATGACCGCCATGGCGATCACGGCGCCCCAGAATCCCAGTCCGTCCGTGTTCATGCGGGCCTCCTCAGGCGATACGCGGCGCAGCCGATGACGGCGCCGGCCAGGATGGCCAGGCTGGTGTGTCCCAGGGCGGCGATCACGCCGGCGCCCGCGACGGCTGCCACGATGGGCAGGCCCATGCCGCGCTTGGCGCTCTGGCACACCAGCGCCATGAACAGCGCCGGCAGTGCAAAGCGCATCACCTGGGAAAGCATGGGGTAATGGCGTTCAAGCCCGTCGCCCGCGTATACGCCCACGGCGGTGCCCGCGATCCAGGTCAGCCATGCGCCCAGGCCCAGGGCGATCATCCACCCCTGCCGCCGGCCGGGATCGACGCTCTGCAGGCGATTGAACGCGGTGGCGAAGACTTCATCGGTGAGCAGGAACGCCACCTTCAGGCGGCCGTGCAGCGCGGCCGGCAGAAAGCGCGACAGGAGCGGCCCGTAGAGCAGGTGCCGCGCATTGAGCAGCGAGCACAGCGCCACCACCCAGAGCCAGGGCGTGCCGGCCTTGACCGAGGCCAGCAGCAGGAACTGGCTGGCGCCGGCATAGACCAGGACGGAGATCAGGATGACTTGCAGCGGGGTCAGTCCGGCCGCGATGCCGGCAATGCCGAAGGTCACGGCCACCGGGAAGTAGCCGATCATGACGGGCAGGCAGGATTTCAGGCCATCGATGCGCGCGCTGCCGGCAAGGGCGGGCGCGGCGGCGGGGGGAGTCTCCAAGGTGCTTTTCGCTTATTCGCAGTACGGCAAGCGCCCATTTTACCTACGCCGCGCCACCGCCATGGCCCGCGCGAGGCTCCGTTAGTGTGGACAGGCCCTAGTCCGGCGCCCCCAGCGCCCGCAACCGCGATTTCAGGCGGCGCACTTCCTGGCTCAGGTCCAGGATGAGCGCCACGGCATCCAGGCCGGCGCCAAAGTCGTGTTCCAGGCGGCGCGCATGCAGCGCGCGCTGCAGATCCACGCTGTAGAAGCGCCATTCCCCAGGGCCGCTCCCGCTGGCGCTGACGATGCCGACCTCGACCAGCCGGGCCACCCACTCCACTTCCGCGCCGCAAGCGCGGGCCAGGTCGTCCGCGCTCAGCGGCTGCGCTCTACCCACGACGGTGGCGCTGGTGATGACAATCTTCTTCATGGTCAGACCCCCAGGTGGCGCCGCGGATTGAAGGGCAGGTCCTGCTGCAGCTTCCGGTAGGCCGCCTTGGCGGCTTCGCTATCGGCCGGCGGCAGCACCAGGTCCAGCACCAGATACAGGTCGCCCGGCGGATCCCCCGGTATGCCCCGGCCGCGCAGCCGCAGCTTGCGGCCGTTGCCGGACCCGGGCGGGACGGAAACCTCCACCGTTCCGCCCGGCGTGGGCGCCTTGACGCTGGCGCCCAGGGCGGCTTCCCAAGGAGCCACCGGCAGCGTCATGTAAAGGTCGCGGCCTTCGGCGCGGTACCGCGGATGCGGCTTGAAGCGCACTTCCAGATACAGGTCGCCGTTTTCGGCGCCGCCATAGCCGGGCATGCCCTGCCCGGCCAGCCGGATGTACTGGCCCTCCCGCACCCCGGCCGGAATCTTGACGCTGAGCGTGCGGGTCTGCATGTGGGGATGGCCCTGGCCGTCCATCTCCATGGACCGCAGGCTGATATCGCGCGTGGCGCCCTTGAGCGCGTCCTCCAGGTCCACCTCGATCGCGGCGTGGTGGTCTTCGCCGCGCGCGCGGAACTCCTGTTGCCGCGCTCCGCGCCGCTGCTCGCCGCGGCCGCCGAACAGCGACGAGAAGAACTCGCTGAACTGCGCCTCGTCGCCGGGCGCCGCGCCCCGGTGGAACTCGAAGCCTTCGTCCCAGCCGGGCGGCGGCCGAAAACCGCCGTCGGGCGATACGCCCGCAGCGAGATTGTCGTAGGCCTGGCGCTTTTCCGCGTCGCGCAGCACGTCATAGGCTTCGTTGACGTCGCGCATGCGGACCTCGGCGTCGCTTTCCTTGCTGACGTCGGGGTGATACTTCCGGGCAAGTTTGCGGTAGGCGCGCCGGATATCGTCGTCGGATGCGCCCTGCTCCACCCCGAGAATGCTGTAGTAGTCCTTGAACTCCATGTTCCAGCTCACCTTAAGGGTTGAGGCCGCGCCCGGCAGAGCCGGATTCGGCCTTGAATATCAAGAAGATAGGGGTTATGGAACGATTTTTCAATGCGCTTTGTCATGTCATCCGCGGCGCGCATAATGTGCGGTTGCCCCAGATTCAACCCTCAGGAACCGATCGTGCTGGAAATCATTGACGTCGACTTCACCAACCCCGAACACGGCCGCCAGGTGCTGGCCATGCTGAACGAATACGCCAGCGGCCCCATGGGCGGCAATTCCCCCCTGCCCGCCTTCGCGCAGGCGAACCTGATCGCCGAACTGGCCCGCCGCCCCACCGCGCACGCCCTGCTGGCGCGCATCGACGGCGAGCCCGCAGGCGTGGCGATCTACCTGGAAGGCTTCTCCACCTTTGCCTGCCGCCCCCTGATCAATCTGCACGACCTGGGCGTGGCCGCGAAATTCCAGGGCCAGGGCGTTGGCAAGCACCTGCTGTCCGCGCTGGAGGAACGGGCGCGCCGGCTGGGCTGCTG
Source organism: Achromobacter deleyi (assembly GCF_013116765.2). Lineage (GTDB taxonomy): Bacteria > Pseudomonadota > Gammaproteobacteria > Burkholderiales > Burkholderiaceae_B > Achromobacter > Achromobacter deleyi_A. The sequence continues at coordinate 6,230,657 of NZ_CP074375.1, read as the reverse complement.
CAAGATCACGCTGGAGGTGCTGGAGGGCAACGCGGTCGCCCAGGGCCTGTACCGCAAGCTGGGCTTCGAAGGCTATGCGCTGGACGAGGCCACGGGCCGCGCCATGTTCTGGCAGAAGAAGCTGGCCGCCTGAGTGGCGTAGTATGTGTTTTTGGCCGCCGCCCCCTCGGGGGCAAGCACGCCCTGGCGTGCGCGGCGCGGGCATTCCCCGCCGGACGGCATCCGTCCGGCCCACGACGCAGGATTCACGATGAAGATGAGCAACATCCCCTTCGGCACCACGGACTGGTCCGATGTGGAACGCACTGAACACGCCGGCGACACCGGCATGGCTTACTGGCGCACCCGGCAGTTCGGCGACCTGCGGGTACGCATGGTGGAATACACGGCCGGCTACCTGGCCGATCATTGGTGCAGCAAGGGCCACATCCTGTTCTGTCTGGAAGGCGAGCTGCACACCGAGCTGGAAGACGGCCGGCAGTTCGTCCTGACCCCCGGCATGAGCTACCAGGTGGCCGACCAGGCCGAGCCGCATCGCTCGTCCACCGCCACCGGCGCCAAGCTCTTCATCGTGGACTGACGCGCCGGCGCGACACGCTTGATTGCAGTTGCGTTACGCTTTGCAATTACAGCGGCCGCGCACGGCCCGCGCATTCCTTACCCCGCCTGACCGGAGACAAGCTTTGGGCGCCCCGATTACGCTATACGTCGATTCCCTGTTCCTCAGTCCGTACGCCATGTCGGTGTATGTGGCGCTGACCGAAAAGCAGCTGCCGTTCGAAGTGCGCCCCATCGACCTCGGGGCGGGTGAACAACGCATGCAGCCGTTCCAGTGCCGAGCCCTCACGGGGCGGGTGCCGGCCCTGACGCATGCGGACTTCAACCTGACCGAATCCAGCGTCATCACCGAATACCTGGACGAAGTATTCCCCGCGCCCGCACATGCCGCCCTGTATCCGTCGAATACCCGCGAACGCGCCCGCGCCCGCCAGTTGCAGGCCTGGCTGCGCAGCGACCTCGGCGCGCTGCGCCAGGAGCGTCCCACGGAAACCGTGTTCTACGGCGATGCCGGCCAGCCGCTGTCCGACGCGGCCCATGCCGCCGCGGCCAAGCTGATCCAGGTGGCCAGCTACCTGGTCGGCGTGGGCCAGGCCACCCTGTTCGACGAGTGGTGCATCGCCGACACGGACCTGGCGGTCATGCTCAAGCGCCTGTCCCTCGACGACCTGCCCGATCCCCTGCGCGCCTATGCCGACACGCAATGGCAGCGGCCCTCCGTCCAGAAATGGCTGGCGCACAACGCGGCCGCCCGCCCCTAGGCGCCTGCCGGAGCCGCGATGCAGTTGCTTGATCACGTCTCCATCACCGTCTCCGGGCTGGATGCCGCGCGGCCGTTCTACGACGCCGTCATGCAGGCGCTGGGCGCGGCCAAGGTTTATGACCACCCGGACGCCCTGGGATACGGCGAGCGCTGCCGCCCGGGCAGCGGCCAGCATACCTATCTGTCCGTTTTCGCCACCGTGGGCGCGCCGCCGGATGCCGCCTCCGGCGCCCGGCGCCACTGGTGCTTCAAGGCGCCCAGCCGGGCCGCCGTCGACGCGTTCCATGCCGCAGGCCTGGCCCACGGCGGACGCGACGAAGGCGCGCCAGGCCTGCGCCCGCACTATCACCCCCAGTACTACGCCGCATTTCTGCTGGACCCGGACGGCAATCGCCTCGAAGCCGTCTGCCACGACCCGAACTGAAGCATTTGGTGTCCCATGTTGCACCGCAGCATCCGTTGCGGTGTAATGGAGTGGTCAACTCAGCCGGTTCCACTCGGGGTCGGCCCGGCGGCCTTCCGCCGCCAGCAGCTACTTACAGGAGATCGCCATGGCCGGATCCGGCACCGATCACGCAACCGCCCCGTCCTTCAACCCCTGGACGGCCGCCTACGAATACGCCGTGGATGCCTGGCAGCGCGGCGTGCTCTATGCGGATGTGATGCGTCAGCGCGGCAACCAATACCACGCCCACATGGCCAAGCGCGCGCCCAATGTGCTCAGCATGGAGTCGGAACTGGTGCTGGACGGCCGCGAGCTGCCGCGCCCCGTCAATTACGGCCTCTTGCGCATCAAGCCGCCCGAGGGCGTGGAAACGGACCCGATCAAGCGCCCCTTCCTGGTGGTGGACCCGCGCGCCGGGCACGGCCCGGGCATCGGCGGCTTCAAGCCGGAAAGCGAGATCGGCGTGGCGCTGCGAGCCGGGCACCCTTGCTACTTCGCGACGTTCCTGCCCCAGCCCATGCCCACCCAGACCGTCGAAGACGTGATGATGGCCGAGGCCCGCTTCCTGGAAGAGATCATCGCGCTGCACCCCGACGCGGAAGGCAAGCCCGTGGTCGTGGCCAACTGCCAGGCCGGCTGGCAGATCATGATGACCGCCGCGGTCCGTCCTGAACTGTTCGGCCCCATCATCGTGGCCGGCGCTCCGCTGTCGTACTGGGCAGGCTGGCGCGGCATGAACCCCATGCGCTATGCCGGCGGCCTGCTGGGCGGAAGCTGGCTCACCGCAATGACCAGCGACCTGGGCAACGGCAAGTTCGACGGCGCCTGGCTGGTCCAGAACTTCGAGAACCTGAATCCGGCGAATACGCTGTGGTCCAAGCAGTACAACCTGTACTCCAAGGTGGACACCGAAGCCGACCGCTACCTGAGCTTCGAGAAATGGTGGGGCGGCCACGTATTCCTGAACGGGCCCGAGATCCAGTACATCGTCGACAACCTGTTCGTGGGCAATCGCCTGGCCACCGCCGGCCTGGTGACCTCCGACGGCATCCGCATCGACCTGCGCAACATCCGTTCGCCCATCGTGGTGTTCTGCTCCAAGGGCGACAACATCACCCCGCCGCCGCAGGCGCTGGGCTGGATTCCCGACCTGTACCAGAACGAAGCCGAAGTGCTGGCCCACGGCCAGACCATCGTGTATGCCGTGCACGAGAGCATCGGCCACCTGGGCATCTTCGTGTCGGGCAGCGTGGCCCGCAAGGAACACCAGGAATTCACGTCCAACATCGACATGATCGACGTGCTGCCGCCGGGCATCTACCAGGCGGAAATCGCCGACAAGACGCCCGACACGCCCAACGCGGACCTGGCCTTCGGCAACTATGTGCTGTCCTTCGAACAGCGCAGCCTGGACGATGTGCGCGCCATCGTCGATCGCAATGAAGAAGACGACCGCCGCTTTGCCGCCGTGGCCCGCATCTCCGACATCAACCTGGGCATGTACCGCAGCTTCGTGCAGCCCTGGGTGCGCGCCCTGGTGACGCCGCAATCGGCGGAGTGGATGCAGCGCCTGCATCCGCTGCGCCTGCCCTACGAACTGATCTCCGACCGCAACCCGGTGATCGCGCCGATCGCGCAGGTGGCGGAAAAAGTGCGTGAAAGCCGCCAGCAGGCCTCGCCCGCCAATCCCTTCCTGATGGCGCAGGAGATGTTCTCGAACATGATCGAGACCAGCCTGAACATCTGGCAGGACCTGCGCGATTCCGCCGACGAACGCACCTTCATGGGCGTTTATGGTTCGCCGCTGGTGCAGGACCTGGCCGGCCTGGGCGCGCAGCCCGGCCCGCCCCGCAAGCATCCCGGCGTGTCGCCGGAACACCGCCGCTTCATGGAAGAGCGCGCCGCCGAGCTGCGTTCGCTGCTGCAGGAAGGCGGCTTGCGCGTGGCCGCGATACGGATGCTGCTATATGTCTCGGGCGCCGAGGGCGGCCTGGACGAGCGCAGCTTCGCGCTGATCCGCAAGATGCGCGCCGAAGCCGACAACGCGCTGACGCTGCAGGAGTTCAAGGACCTCACGCGCGACCAGGCACTGATGATGACGCTGGACTCCGCCGCCGCGATCCAGGCCATGCCGCGCCTGCTGGAAGGGTCGTCGGCGGCCGAGATCCGCGGCACCCTGGACACGATGAAGGGCGTGCTGGAAGCCGCCGAGCCGCTCAGCGACGCGGCGCGCGAAAGCCTGGCCGAGATGGAGCGCATCTTCGAATCGGCCGAACGCCGCGCGCAGAAGCGCGAACAGGCCCATGCGCCCGCCGAGACGCCGAAGCGCTTGCGCGTGGCCGCGGCCAGGCACGAAACGCCCGCGACATCCGCCGCGCCCGCCAGGAAGGTGAAGGACCTGGTCGACGCGGCCGCCGAAGTGCCCGCCAAGACCGCCAAGCCTCATCCCGTCGCGGCCAGGAAGGCTGCGGCCGGCGAGTCCGCCACCAAGGTCGCTGCCAGGAAGGCCGCGGCAGGCAAGTCCGCCACGAAGGCCACGGCCAAGAAGCCCGCTTCCCGCCAACCCGCCAAGGTCAAGACATCATGAGCCTGCCCACCTCCACGCACTACGACAAGCTCATCGCCCGCGCGCAGACGCTCGAACCCGCGCTCTGCGCCATCGCACACCCCTGCGACGAGCCGTCGCTGTCCGCCGCACTGGAGGCCCGCGACCTGGGCCTGCTGCAACCTATCCTGGTCGGCCCCGAGGGCAAGATCCGGGACACCGCGGCCCACTACAAGCTGAACCTGGGCGACGCCCGCATCGTTGACGTGCCGCACAGCCACGCGGCCGCCGAAACCGCCGTGGCGCTGGTGCGCAGCGGCGAGGCCACGCTGCTGATGAAGGGCAGCCTGCACACGGACGAACTGATGCACGAAGTGGTGGCGCGCGCCACCGGACTGCGCAGCGGCCGGCGCATCAGCCATGTGTTCATCATGGAAGTGCCCACCTACGCGGAGCCGTTGTTCATCACCGATGCCGCCATCAACATCTTCCCCGACCTGGAAACCAAGGCGGACATCATCCGCAACGTGATCGACCTGCATCACGGACTGGGCCTGGGCGAGCCGCGCGTGGCGATCCTGTCCGCCGTGGAACAGGTGACGCCCAGCATCCCCAGCACCATCGAAGCGGCCGCGCTGTGCAAGATGGCCGATCGCGGCCAGATCGCGGGCGGCGTGCTGGACGGCCCGCTGGCGCTGGACAACGCCATCAGCCCCGACGCCGCGCGCATCAAGGGCATCCGTTCGCCGGTGGCGGGCGTAGCCCAGGTGCTGGTGGTGCCCGACCTGGAAGCCGGCAACATGCTGGCCAAGAACCTGACCTTCCTCGCCAACGCGGAAGCGGCCGGCATCGTGCTGGGCGCGCGCGTGCCCATCATCCTGACCAGCCGCGCCGACAGCCCGCGCTCGCGCCTGGCCTCCTGCGCGGTGGCGGCCATCTACGCCCACCACCTGGGCCAGCAGCAGGCCCGCCCGCTGGCCTGAAGCATGGAACCCTCCCCCTGCCCGCTGACGCGCCCCCCCTCAAGGGGGCGGCACGGGCGGACCGGCAAAGCCGGATCCGCGGTGCCCCGGATTGGATACGGCGCGCATTCGGGGAACAAGGCCCTTGAAGGGAAACCGTAATGTCTCAACGTGGAACCACAACACCATGAGCGATACCATCCTCGTCATCAACGCCGGCAGTTCCAGCATCAAGTTCTACCTGTACGACATCGACGGCAAGCACGAGCTCGCCCCGCGCCTGGGCGGCCAGCTTGAAGGCATCGGCACCACGCACCCGAGGCTGCGCGTGCGCGACGCGGCCGGCGAGGCCCTGGTGGAACGTGACATCGCGCCCAGCCATGCCCCCGACGTCCCCAATGGACAGGAAGTGGTGGGTACCTGGCTGAGCGGCCACCTGGGCGGCGCGCCGCTGGCCGTGGGGCATCGCGTAGTGCACGGCGGCCCGGACCTGTCCGAGCCGGTGCTGATCGACGACGCCGTCCTGGCCAAGCTGGACACCTTCACTCCGCTCGCGCCGCTGCACCAGCCCAACAACCTGGCGCCGATCCGCGTCATCCGCGAACGCCGGCCCTGGATCCCGCAGGTGGCGTGCTTCGACACCGCCTTCCACCGCAGCCACTCCGACGTGGCCGACCGCTATGCGCTGCCCGAGAGCCTCTACCGCGAAGGCGTGCGCCGCTACGGTTTTCACGGACTGTCGTACGAGTACATCGCACAGCGCCTGCGCCAGGCCCTGCCGGATATCGCCATGGGCAAGATCATCGTCGCGCACCTGGGCTCGGGCGTCTCCGCCTGCGCCATGCATCAGGGCAAGAGCGTGGACAGCACCATGGGCTTCACGGCGCTTGAAGGCCTGCCGATGGGCACGCGCCCCGGCCGCCTGGACGCCGGCGTGGTGCTGTGGATGATGGAACGCGGCATGAGCCACGACGAGATCGAGCACATGCTGTATCACGACTGCGGCATGAAGGGGCTGTCCGGCATCAGCAACGACATGCGTGAACTGCTGGCCAGCGATGAACCCTCGGCCAGGCTGGCGCTCAAGTACTTCGCCTGGCGCGTGGCCGAAGGCATGATCGGGCTGGGCTGCGCCATGAACGGCATGGACGCCATCGTCTTCACCGCGGGCGTGGGCGAGAACTCCGCCGAGATCCGCCAGGCGATCAGCGAGCACTGGGGCTGGCTGGGCATCAAGCTCGACCCGGAGCGCAACGCCCGTCACGGGCCGCGCATCTCCAGCGACGACAGCCGCGTCGGCGTGTACGTCGTGCGCACGAATGAAGAGCTGATCATCGCGCAGCACACCCTCGCTCTGGTGCGCCAGCGATGAGCGCGCTGCCTCCGCTGGCCGGCAAGCGCGGCTTGATCACCGGCATCGCCAACGCCGATTCCATCGCCTGGGGCTGCGCCAAGGCGTTTCGCGCGATGGGCGCGGAATTGGCCGTGACCTACCTGAACGACAAGGCGCTGCCCCACGTGGAGCCGCTGGCGCGCCAGGTGGACGCGCCGCTCCTGATGCCGCTGAACCTGCTGAACGACGGAGAGCTGGAGTCCGTCTTCGACCGCATCGCGAATGAATGGGGCGGGCTGGACTTCGTGCTGCATTCGATCGCCTTCGCGCCGCGCGACGACCTGCGCGGCCGCGTCACGGACTGCTCGCGCGCGGGCTTCCTGCAGGCCATGGACGTGTCGTGCTGGTCCTTCATCCGCATGGCCAAGCTGGCCGAGCCCTTGATGGCAAACGGCGGCGCCCTCTTCTGCATGAGCTACTACGGCTCGCAGATGGTGGTCGAGAACTACAACATGATGGGGCCGGTGAAAGCCGCGCTGGAGTCCGCCACGCGCTATCTGGCGGCGGAACTGGGCCCGCAGGGCATCCGCGTGCATGCGATATCGCCGGGGCCGCTGAAGACTCGCGCCGCCTCGGGCATCGCGGAGTTCGACGCGCTGCTGGACCGCGCCCAGTCCAAGGCGCCGGCGCGCAGCCTGGTGTCCATCGACGACGTGGGCGAAGCCACCGCCTGGCTGGCCACCGACGCCGCGCGCCTGATGACCGGACAGACGTTGTACATCGACGGCGGCTATCACATCATCGATTAAGGGCCTGTACGCAGGGAAAGATGCCTCGCGCAGGCCCCTAGGCCAGCGTGTCCGGCGGGCTCAGGCGCCAGCGTTCGATGGCGTCGACCGCCTGCTCCGGGCTGCCGAAGATCTTGTCGCGGCCGATCTTCTTGACCAGGCCGGAGCGCTCCAGCGCCATGCGGAACTTGCCGTGTCCGCCCGCGACCAGCAGCATGATGCCGCGCTCGTCGAGTTCGCGCTTGAGTTCGTACAGCGCCTCGACCGCATCGGCGTCGGCCTGGGTCATGGCCTCGGCGTCCAGCACGAACCAGCGGACATCCTCGGCTGCCTGCGCGATCACCTCGCGCGCGCGCCGGCGGAAGGTGTCGGCGTTAAAGAACCATACCGACGACTCGAACAGCCACACCACGGTGCCCGGCACCGCCTGGGCCTCCGGATTCAGGTGCAGCTTACCCAGTACCGTTTCACCGGGCACCCGGCCCAGCAGCGCGTCGCGCGGGTTGCCGGACACGTACATGGCGTACAGCAGGGTCGCGCCCACCGAGACGGCCACGCCCTGCAGCACGCCGAACCCCACCACTCCCACCGCCGCGAGTATCCCGAATGCCAGTTCGATCCGGGAGATGCGCGCCAGCCGCAAGAAGGCGTGGCCGTCGAACAGGCTGACCGCGGCCAGCAGCAGGATGGCCGACAGCGCGGCTTGCGGCAGCCAGTACAGCGGCTCGCTCAGCAGGCCCACCACGACGGCCAGCGCGGCGGCCGCGCTGATGCTGACCAGCGGCGACGAACCGCCCGCCACCAGCCCCACCGCCGTACGCGAATCCGCGCCCGTCACCACGTAGCCCTGGAACAGGCCGGCCGCCACGTTGGCCGCGCCGAAACCCACCAGTTCGCGGTTGGGGTCCACATGCTCGCCCGAGCGCGCGGCAAAGCTGCGTGCCGTCACGATGCCGCTGGAAAAGCTCACCACCAGCACGCCCGCGGCGCCCAGCAGGATGCCGTCCACGCCTTCCAGGCGCAGCGGAAGACTAAACCCGGGCAGGCCGGCAGGCACCTCGCCCACGACTGCGATGCCCAGCGCCGGAAAATTGAATATCCATGACAGCAGGCAGGCGCCGACCACCAGCAGGATGGGGCCTGGCCAGGTGGGACGCCAACGCTTGATGGCCACCAGCAGCACGCAGGAGGCCAGCCCCAGGCACAGGGTCGGAATCTGGATTTCAGGCAGCCGGCGCGACAGTTCCAGGAACGGATGCACCAGGCCGCTGTTGCGCAGCCCCACGCCCGTCAGGCCGCTCAACTGCGAGAGCGCCAGCGTGATCGCCACGCCCGCCATATAGCCGATCAGCACGGGCCGCGACAGCAGGTTGGCCAGCACGCCCAGGCGCAGCACGCGCGCGATCAGGCAGCCCACGCCCACGGTCAGCGCGATGCCGGTGGCGCCCACCAGGCGGTCCGCGGGCGTCGTCAGCGCCATACCCGTCAAGGTGGCCGCGATCAGCGTGCAGGTGGCGGTATCGGGCCCCACGATCAGGGTGCGCGACGAGCCGAACAGGGCGTAGCCCAGCATTCCGGCAATGGCGGCCCACAGCCCGGCCACGGGCGGCACGCCCATCATGGCGGAGTACGCAAGGCCGACCGGCAGCGCCACGGCCGCCACGCTCAGGCCGGCGGTGACGTCGCGCCGCGCGGAATCCCGGGTGATGCCCCGGAAGTTGGCCAGGCCAGGAATAAAACGTAGGTTCATGATGCTGCGGAACGGCCGGAAGGAAAATTTCCCGCAAGCAGCGGGATGTCCGCCTAGCCTACACCAAGGCCGTTGCGCGCAGCGCAGAGACCCATGCAAAAATAGCCGCCCCGCCGCCGGGCCGCCCCAAGGCGGGGCAGCCCCCTCGGGGGGCAGCAAGCGAGCGTAGCGAGTGCGGCGTGGGGGCTCTTACTTCGCTGCGCGAGCTTCCAGCACGGCCACGGCCGGCAGGGTCTTGCCTTCGAGGAACTCCAGGAAGGCGCCGCCGCCGGTCGAGATGTAGCCGACCTGCTCGCCGATGCCGTACTTGGCGATGGCGGCCAGCGTGTCGCCGCCGCCAGCGATGGAGAAGCCGTCCGATTCGGCGATGGCGCGCGCCACGACTTCGGTGCCGTTGGCGAACTGGTCGAACTCGAACACGCCCACCGGACCGTTCCAGACGATGGTGCCGGCCTTCTTCAGGATCTCGGCCAACTGCGCCGCGGTCTTCGGGCCGATGTCCAGGATCATGTCGTCGTCGGCCACGTCCTCGGCCGCCTTGACGGTGGCTTCGGCATTCGCGCCGAAGGACTTGGCGCACACCACGTCCACCGGGATCGGCACGGCCGCGCCGCGCTGCTTCATGATGTCGATGACGGCGCGCGCCTGATCGACCTGGTCGGGCTCGGCCAGCGACTTGCCGATGGACAGGCCGGCGGCCAGCATGAAGGTGTTGGCAATGCCGCCGCCCACGACCAGCTGGTCGACCTTGTCGGCCAGCGATTGCAGGATGGACAGCTTGGTCGACACCTTGGAGCCGCCCACGATGGCGACCAGCGGGCGCTTGGGCTCGTGCAACGCACGGCCCAGGGCGTCCAGTTCGGCTGCCAGCAAGGGGCCGGCGCAGGCCACGGGCGCAAAGCGCGCGATGCCGTGGGTGGTGGCTTCGGCGCGATGGGCGGTGCCGAAGGCGTCGTTGACGTAGACGTCGCACAACGCCGCCATCTTCCTGGCCAGCGCCTCGTCGTCCTTCTTTTCGCCGACGTTCACGCGGCAGTTTTCCAGCAGCACGACCTGGCCGTGATCGACCTGGACGCCGTCGACCCAGTCGCGCACCAGCTGCACGGGCATGCCCAGCAGCTCGGACAGGCGCTGGCCAACCTTGGCGAGCGAGTCGGCGTCGGTCAGCACGCCTTCTTTCGGGCGGCCCAGGTGGGAGGTGACCATCACGGCGGCGCCGGCGTCCAGCGCCAGGCGGATGCCGGGCACCGAGGCGCGGATGCGGGTGTCTTCAGTGATGCGGCCGGCGTCGTCGAACGGCACGTTCAAGTCGGCGCGGATGAACACCCGCTTGCCGGACAGGGCGCCGGACTTGGCCAGCGCGGACAGGGTATTGACCTTGGACATTTTTGAATTCCTACGATGGGCGAACAAAGGGGACGAACCCATTTTCCGCAATGGCGGAAAACAAATTCGTCCCCTCTGAACTGACGATGTTGCTTACTTGGCCGACATCAGCGCGACGGTGGTGTCGAGCATGCGGTTCGAGAAGCCCCACTCGTTGTCGTACCAGGACGAGACCTTGACCAGGCGGCCCGAGACCTTGGTCAGCGACGCGTCAACGGTGCTGGAGGCCGGGTTGTGGTTGTAGTCCACCGAGACGAGGGGTTCGGTGTTGTAGTCCAGGATGCCCTTGAGCTCGCCTTCGGAGGCGGCCTTCAGGATGGCGTTGACTTCTTCGGCGGTCGTGTCGCGGCTGGCCACGAACGACAGGTCAACCAGCGACACGTTGATGGTCGGGACGCGGATGGCGTAGCCGTCCAGCTTGCCGTTCAGTTCCGGCAGCACCAGGCCCACGGCGGCGGCAGCGCCGGTCTTGGTGGGGATCATGCTCATCGTGGCCGAACGCGCGCGGCGCAGGTCTTCGTGGTAGACGTCGGTCAGGACCTGGTCGTTGGTGTAGGCGTGAACGGTGGTCATCAGGCCGTTTTCCAGGCCCAGCTTGTCGTTCAGCGGCTTGACCAGCGGGGCCAGGCAGTTGGTGGTGCACGAAGCGTTCGAGATGACGGTGTCCGTCGACTTCAGCACGCCGTGGTTGACGCCGTAGACGATGGTGGCGTCGACATCCTTGCCGCCCGGGGCCGAGATGATGACTTTCTTGGCGCCGCCCTTGATGTGCGCGCCGGCCTTTTCCTTGGTCGTGAAGAAGCCCGTGCATTCCAGCACGACGTCGACCTTCAGTTCGCCCCAGGGCAGTTCGGCCGGGTTGCGGTTGGCCAGCACGCGGATCTTGTCGCCGTTGACGACCATGAACTCGCCGTCGACTTCGACGGTGCCCGGGAACTTGCCGTGGGCGGTGTCGTAGCGCGTCAGGTGCGCGTTCGTCTTGGGGTCGCCCAGATCATTGATGGCGACGATTTCGATGTCGTGCTTCTTGCCACCTTCATAGTGGGCACGCAGGATGTTGCGGCCGATGCGACCGTAACCGTTGATGGCGACGCGAATGGTCATGACTAAGCTCCCTTTTTACAAAACTTGGCGGACGGTCTCGGCCACCTTGTCGGCGGTCAGCCCGAAGAACTTGAACAATGCGCCGGCCGGAGCGGACTCGCCGTAGCGGTCGATACCGACCACGGCGCCCTCCAGGCCCACGTACTTGTGCCAGAAAGCGGTGACGCCGGCTTCGACGGCCACGCGCGGCAGGCCCTTGGGCAGCACGGATTGCTTCCAGGCCGCATCCTGCTTGTCGAACACGTCGGTGCTGGGCATGGAAACCACGCGCACGGCGACGCCTTCCTTGGCAAGCTGCGCCTGCGCGTCCAGCGCGATGGCGACTTCCGAGCCGGTGGCGATGATGACGGCGCGGGCGCCTTCGGCGTCGCGCAGCACATAGCCGCCGCGGGCGATGGCGTCCACGGTGGCCGCGTCGCGCTGCACGAACGGCAGGTTCTGGCGCGACAGCAACAGGGCCGTCGGGCCGCCGTCATGCACGTCCATGCCGATGCTGGTCGGGCGCGTCACGGCCGCGTTCCAGGCCACGGCGGTTTCGGCCGTATCGCAAGGACGCCACAGCGACAGGTTGGGAATCAGGCGCAGGCTGGCCGCGTGCTCGATGGACTGGTGGGTCGGGCCATCTTCGCCCAGGCCGATCGAATCGTGGGTGAACACGTGGATGACGCGCTGCTTCATCAGCGCGGCCATGCGGATGGCGTTGCGCGAGTAGTCGGAGAACGTCAGGAACGTGCCGCCGAACGGCAGGTAGCCGCCATGCAGGGCCACGCCGTTCATGATGGCGGCCATGCCGAATTCACGCACGCCGTAGTTGATGTGGCGGCCGAACTGGATGCCCTTGTCGCCGGCGCGGACGGCGGCGACGCCCTTCCAGTCGGTGAAGTTGGAGCCGGTCAGGTCGGCCGAGCCGCCCAGCATTTCCGGCAGCAAGGGAGCCAGCGCGGTGATGGCGAACTGCGAAGCCTTGCGCGAGGCCACGGTTTCGGCCTTTTCCAGCGTCGCATCCAGGAAAGCCTTGAACTGGTCGGCATAGCCGGCGGGCATTTCGCCCTTCATGCGGCGCGTGAATTCAGCGGCCTCGGCGGGGAATTCGGCGGTGTAGGCATCGAACGCGGACTGCCATTCGGCCTGGGCGGCGGCGCCCTTCTTGCGGCCATCCCAGCCGTCGTAGATGTCTTGCGGGATCTGGAACGGTTCCGAGGACCAGCCCAGCGCGGCGCGCGTGGCGGCGATCTCGTCCTTGCCCAGCGGGGCGCCGTGCACGTTGTGCGTGCCGGCCATGTTGGGCGAACCCTTGCCGATCACGGTGCGGCAGATGACCAGCGTGGGCTTTTCCGATTGCGAACGCGCGGCCTTGATGGCGGCGTCCACGGCGGCGACGTCATGGCCGTCGACGCCACGGATCACGTTCCAGCCGTAGCCTTCGAAGCGCTTGGCGGTGTCGTCGGCGAACCAGTGCTCGACGTGGCCGTCGATGGAAATGCCGTTGTCGTCATACAGCACGACCAGCTTGCCCAGCTTCAGCGTGCCGGCCAGCGAGCACACTTCGTGCGAGATGCCTTCCATCAGGCAGCCGTCGCCGGTGAAGGCATAGGTGTGGTGGTCGACCAGCGTGTGGCCCGGCTTGTTGAATTCGGCGGCCAGCAGCGCTTCGGCCAGCGCCATGCCCACGGCATTGCCCAGGCCCTGGCCCAGCGGGCCGGTGGTCGTTTCCACGCCCGGGGTGATGCCCACTTCGGGGTGGCCCGGCGTCTTGGAATGCAGCTGGCGGAAATTCTTGAGTTCTTCGATGGGCAGGTCGTAGCCCGTCAGGTGCAGCAAGGCGTAGATCAGCATCGAACCGTGGCCGTTGGACAGCACGAAGCGGTCGCGGTTGGCCCAGGCGGGATCCTTGGGATTGTGGCGCAGGTTGCCGGCCCACAAGGCTTGGGCGATTTCCGCCATGCCCATGGGAGCACCCGGGTGCCCGGAGTTCGCTTGTTGCACGGCATCCATCGCGAGGGCGCGGATGGCATCCGCCAAGGCAAGTTTAGGGGCGGTCGGATTGCTCATTCGGAAGGCTCTTTGAAACTGGCGCGCCTACGGAAGAAATAGGGCCAGTTGAGTGGGTTGCGAAGCAGGAGATTTTAGCATCAGGGGATTTCCCCAAGGCCATCGGCCGGATGCCCTATGTAAACGTGCGTTTCCATGTGAAAAACCCGGGCAGTGGTAGGCTACGCGTTCGAACGGGCGCTCCCTGCCGCCGCCCCCTCTTTCCGACTTCCGCACCCCCCATGTCCGCCCCCCGTTTCTACTGTGACGTTCCCCTGACCGCCGGCGCCCGCATCGCCCTGCCGGAAGCCCTGGCGCATCATGCCTTGCGCGTGCTCCGCCTGCGGGCCGGCGAATCCATCGCACTGTTCAATGGCCTGGGCGGCGAATACCCCGCCGTGCTGGAAATCGACGGCAAGGCAGGCTTTGCCCAGCTGGGCGATTTCAACCCCCGCGAGGCCGAGCTGGCCGGACGCATCACCCTGGCGCAGGGACTGCCGTCCGGAGACAAGATGGACTGGGTGGTGGAAAAGGCGGTGGAACTGGGCGCGGCGCGCGTCAGCCCGATCGCGGCGCAACGCAGCGTGCTGCAACTGTCCGGCCCCAGGCTGGAAAAGCGGGTGGCGCACTGGCGGCGCATCGCGCAATCGGCCGGCGAACAATGCGGACGCAACCGCCTCATGGCCGTGGATGCCCCGCAGACGCTGGCCGACTGGCTGGCCCAGCCCGCGGACGGCCTGCGCCTGCTCTGCCACCCCGAGGCGGAGGAAGACCTGGCCGGCAAGCTCCGGGCCACCCCCGGCATGCAGGCGCTGACCCTGCTGGTCGGCCCCGAGGGCGGATGGTCTGACAAGGAATTGGAGCAGGCCCGCCAGGCGGGCGTGCAGGCTGTGCGCTTCGGCCCCCGGGTGCTGCGCACCGAGACGGCCGGGTTGGCGCTGCTGGCGGCCGTCAGTGCCCTGATGGGCTGGTAGGCCGGACCGGCCGGGGCATGGCCCCGGCCGCCAGATCAATCGCTTTCGCCGTAGGGCGCCGCGGCCACGCCGGGTTCGGGATCGGGATGCTTGCCGGCGTGCTCGATGACATACGCAAAAACGCGGCCGTTCTCGTGCGCGAAATCCGCGGCGTCCGAGCAGACGGTTTCAATGCGGGCGGCGTCTTCTTCCAGCGCCGGGTCTCCGGAGTGCAGCCTGTACAGCCAGAGCACGACGCCGGCCTTGTGGTCCAGCACGGTGTCGCACAGGCAGTCGTACAGGGCGTCCAGGTTGCCGCCGAAATATTCGGGGAAATCCACCGCCTTGACGATGGCTCGCAAGACCGCCGAGCGGCTGCGGGCCGGGTCGCAATTGGCAACGAACAAGGACAGGCCAAGTTCATGCGCGGCATCCACCACGGCCTTCTTGTCCAGCCCCTCATGATCCAGTGCTCCGCCGCGCAGCAGCTGCCGCTGCAAAGTTGAATGGCCATTGCGCGTCATGCCTGTGCCTCCTTGAAAAAGGCGATCACTTCGTCGTTACGCTGCATCGTATCGGCATAACCCAGTTCAATCAATCGCTTGGTGTAGCTGGCTTCGAACAGGAGGTAGGACATCAGCGCCCCTCCCCCCGGACGGCCTGGATCGGACGATACACCGAGTACGCGAAAAAGGGCACGTGCCTGTGCGGGCATGTCCTGCAGGTGCTCCAGCGCCATCAGATCCAGCGACTGGCTGGGCGTGATCGTCAGCACGTCGATGCGGCGCACGCTGGTCCGGGCGCCGTCCGGGCCGGCCTGGTCCATCAGGTAGTTGATCCGCTCCAGACGCTCCACGTCCACCGACAGTCCGTCCAGAAAAATGCTGGACAGCGCGTGCCCGCCCACCTGGGCCAGCGACGGATACGGCGGGGAGTCTTCGCGGTTCTCGGGGTGGGTGTCGTCGCGGTACCCCGTGCCGATCACCAGCACGCGATGCGCCCCCAGATGGATGGCCGGGCTGATGGGCGCCAGCTGGCGCATCGACCCGTCGCCGCACCACTCGCCCTTGCCGTGCACCTGCACCTGCCGGGCGGGGAAGACAAAGGGGATGGCGGACGACGCCATCAGATGGTCGATGCCGATGGGCGTGGGAATCGCCAGCCGCAGGTAGCGGTGCCAGGGCTCGATGGGCGTGTGCGCCTGATAGAAGGTCAGATGCTCGCCGCTGGTGTAGCCCGACGCCGTGATCGCCAGCGCGGACAGCGAGCCGCTCTCGAGATTGGCGCGCAGGTTATGGAAATCCAGCACCCGCTCCAGCAGCCCCTGCATGGGGGAGTTGTCCAGCAGGGAATGGGGCCGCTTGCGCGTCAGGCCCGAATACATCCAGCCCAGGGAGAGCAGGCCCAGCCACCGGACCCCGGTGCGGATCAGGCCAGGCGCGTCGGCCCGGTAGATCATGTCGGTGTTCAGCGACGACCACAGGCGGCGGATGCGCCGCACGCCCAGATGAGGCCGGTCCGCGCGGCAGGCCAGCGCGGCGGCGTTGATCGCACCGGCGGACGTGCCGCAGATGATGTCGAAAGGGTTCCGGAAACGGGAATGCCAGTCGGGGTCCAGCAGCTCCATGATGGCGCTGAGCACCCCCACCTGGTATGCGGCGCGCGCGCCGCCGCCCGTCAGGACCAGGCCGGTCGGCGTGCGCGGGCACGCCCGGCCGGCCGGCGTCACTTCAACGCGGTGTATTGACATCGACCACCGTCATCGCGGTCATATTGACGATGCGGCGCACGGTGGAGCTGGAGGTCAGGATATGCACCGGCGCATTGCAGCCCAGCAGGAACGGGCCCACCGCCACGTTGCCGCCCGCCGCCGTCTTGAGCAGGTTGTAGGCGATGTTGCCGGAGTCCACGTTCGGGCACACCAGCAGATTGGCCTCGCCCTTGAGCGTGGACGACGGCAGGATGCGCATGCGCAGCGCCTCGTCCAGCGCGCAGTCGCCGTGCATCTCGCCGTCGATCTCCAGGTCCGGATCGATCTGGCGCACCAGCTCCAGCGCCCGGCGCATCTTGGCGCCCGACGCCGAGCTGCCCGAACCGAAGTTCGACCGCGACAGCAGCGCGGCCTTCGGCGCCAGGTACATCCGGCGCATCTCGCGAGCCGCCGCCACGGTGAATTCCGCGATCTGCTCGGCTGTGGGCTCGTCGTTCACGTGCGTGTCCACCAGCACCACCGTGCGCTCGTTGAGCAGCAGGATGTTCATGGCGGCGTACACGTTGTGCCCCGGACGGCGGCCGATCACCTCGTCCACGAAGCGCAGGTGGTCGTGGTAGGCGCCCACCGAACCGCAGACCATGCCGTCGGCATCGCCCAGGTGCACCATCATCGCGCCGATCAGGGTCATGCGGCGGCGCATTTCCACGCGCGCCATTTCCTTGGTGATGCCGCGGCGGCACATGCGTTCCCAGTAGGTGGTCCAGTACTGGTGGAAACGTTCGTCGTATTCCGGGTTGGTGACTTCCACATCCTCGCCCAGACGCAGGCGCAGGCCCAGCTTCTCGATGCGGGTCAGCAGCACCGAGGGGCGGCCCACCAGGATGGGACGGGCCAGGCCTTCGTCCACGACCACCTGCACCGCGCGCAGCACGCGCTCGTCTTCGCCTTCCGCGAAGACGATGCGGGCGGGGCCGCCTTCTCGCACGATGCGCTTGGCCGCCGAGAACAGCGGTTTCATGAACGCGCCCGAGTGGTACACGAACTGCTGCAGCTGCTCTTCGTAGGCTTCCAGGTCGGCCAGCGGGCGCGTGGCCACGCCGCCGTCCATCGCCGCCTTGGCCACCGCCGGCGCAATGCGCACGATCAGGCGCGGGTCGAAGGGCTTGGGAATCAGGTATTCAGCGCCGAAGGAGATGTCGAACGTGCCGTAGGCCGCGGCCACGACTTCGTTCTGCTCTTCCTGCGCGAGCTGGGCGATGGCATGGACCGCCGCCATTTCCATTTCACGCGTGATGGTCGTGGCGCCCACGTCCAGCGCGCCGCGGAAGATGTACGGAAAGCACAGCACGTTGTTGACCTGGTTCGGGTAGTCCGAACGGCCCGTGGCCATCACCACGTCGTCGCGCACGCCATGCGCCACTTCCGGCAGGATCTCGGGCGTGGGATTGGCCAGCGCCAGGATCAGCGGACGCGGGCCCATGGCCGCGACCATCTCGGGCTTGAGCACGCCGCCCGCCGACAGGCCCAGGAACACGTCCGCGCCCTGGATCACTTCGGCCAGCTTGCGCGCCTCGGTCTTTTGCGCGAAACGCGCCTTGTCCGGATCCATCAGCACGGTGCGGCCTTCGTAGACCACGCCCTCGATGTCGGTGACCCAGATGTTCTCCAGCGGCAGGCCCAGGTCCACCATCAGGTCCAGGCACGCCAGGGCCGCGGCGCCCGCGCCCGAGGTCACCACCTTGACCGTCTTGATGTCCTTGCCCACGACCTTCAGGCCGTTGATGAAGGCGGCCGACACGGTAATGGCCGTGCCGTGCTGGTCGTCGTGGAAGACCGGGATCTTCATGCGCTCACGCAGCTTGCGCTCGACGGTGAAGCACTCCGGCGCCTTGATGTCTTCGAGGTTGATGCCGCCGAAGGTGGCTTCCAGGCCGGCGATGATCTCGACCAGCTTGTCCGGATCGGTCTCGTCGATCTCGATGTCGAACACATCCAGGCCGGCGAACTTCTTGAACAGCACCGCCTTGCCTTCCATGACCGGCTTGGAGGCCAGCGCGCCGATGTTGCCCAGGCCCAGCACCGCGGTGCCGTTGGTGATCACGCCCACCAGGTTGCCGCGGGCGGTGTAGCGGAACACGTTGGCGGGATCCGCCACGATTTCCTCACAGGCCGCCGCCACGCCGGGCGAGTACGCCAGCGCCAGGTCGCGCTGGTTCGTCAGCTGCTTGGTCGGCGTGACCGAGATTTTGCCGGGGCGCCCATGCTCGTGATATTCAAGGGCGGCTTTGCGAAGGTTGGCATCCATATGGGCGGCTACTGGCTAGAGTGTGTGACACGGAAAGAGGGAGGAATTCTATTCCCATGACGAGCGTCGCGATACTTCCGCGACGCTCGCCCCTTCTTGAGGGCGAGCGGCGAAATCTTACAGCAAGCTGAAAATCAGTCAGGTTTCCCTGGGCGGAAATAGGGGAAAACGGCCATCGGGATCAAACAGCGTCTTGACCCGCGCGTCCAACCGGAATGTGGCCAGCCCTGGCGTTTCAGGCTCGGGCCCCTCCTCCAGCCAGGCCGGCGCATCCGTCAGCATGACGCTTTGCACCCAGGCGAGCGTGCCGCCGTGTCCCAGCAGCAGGTGCGCCAGGTTGACGGTGGCGGGCGCCTCGGGCTTCAAGGCGTCCAGGCGATAGCGGCCCAGCCAGTGGTAACCGTCCCGGGTGGCAAAGGCATCGCCGCCCGAGGCCAGTTGGAACAGCGCGGGCACCAGGCGCTGCACCGTGGCCGAACGCAGCGGCTGGACATCGGACTCGCCGAACGGGCCCAGCGTCTCCTCGATGCCGTCGGCCAGGATCACGTCCGCCGCCAGCACCCCGGATGCCGCGCACCGGCCGGCGGGCCATGGCGCCGGCGCGGACAGCCATCCGGCCAGCGTCATGGCGCCCGGCAGTCCGGCAAATTGCCTCAACCCGGCCCGGGCCAGCGCCGCCAGGGGCACGCCGGGCTGGGCGCGCCACCTGGGCGTGTCGCCGTCCAGCCTGGTCAGGCCGGCCAGTAGCGCGGGATCGACCCGCAGGCGCTGCCGGGCGGCCGGTGCAAATGGCCCGGCCGCGCCTTCAAGCTCCAGCACGACGCGATATTCGGCGCACAACGCGCGCGCATGCGCCACGTCCGCGTCGCGGGTTGGGGTGAGGATGGCGCAGGCGCCGTCCTCGCCGCCCTCGCCCAGGTCGCGGACCTGGCCCTGGCACAGCAATGTCAGGCGTTGCACAAAGGCCGCCCAGGGCGTCTGGGCAGGCCGACGGCCAAGGAGGAAAGCGCGCCGGGATGGCTGCATGACTACAATTCCTTTTATTCGCTACAAGACGCTTTCGAGAAACCAATGCCCCGCCTCGCCGCTCGCACCCATGATTTTCTGACTTTCCAGGTGATGGAACTCTTCAAGCAGGCGCAAGCGCTGCAGGCGGCGGGCAAGGACATTATCAGCCTGGGCATTGGCGAACCGGACTTTACCGCGCCCCCCCAGGTCGTGGAAGCGCTGGAGCGCGCCGCGCACGCCGGCCTCAGCGGCTACAGCCCCGGCGCCGGCCTGATGCCGCTGCGCGAGGCCATTGCCCAGTTCTACCAGGACCAGTTCGGCGCCACGATCAATCCGTCCCGCGTCATTGTCACGGCAGGCGCCTCCGGCGCGCTGACGCTGGCCTGCGCGGCGCTCGTGAACACCGGCGGCGAGGTGCTGATGCCGGACCCGTCCTATCCGGCCAACAGCAATTTCGTGCTGGCCGCGGGCGGCGTCCCCCGTTTGATCCCGAGCTCGGCCGAAAAGCGCTTCCAGCTTTCCGCCCAGGACGTGGCGCGGCACTGGACGCCCGCCACCCAAGGCGTGCTGGTGGCCTCGCCCAGCAATCCCACCGGCACGTCCATCGACCACGGCGAACTGGCCGAGCTGCTGGCGCAAGTGCGCGCGCGCGACGGCTTCGCCATCGTCGACGAGATCTACCTGGGCCTGTCCTACGACGGCCAGCCGCGCTCGGCGCTGACGCTGGATGACGACATCATCGTCATCAACAGCTTTTCCAAGTACTTCCACATGACGGGCTGGCGCCTGGGCTGGATGATCGTGCCCGAGGACATGGTGGCGCCGGTGGAAAAAATCGCGTCCAGCCTGGCGATCTGCGCGCCCACGCTGGCCCAGCACGCCGCGCTGGCCTGCTTCACGCCCGCCGCGCTGAGGACCTTCGAACATCGCCGCGAAGCCTTCAAGCAGCGCCGCGACTACCTGCTGCCGGAATTCGAGCGGCTGGGAATCCAGGTGCCGGTCAAGCCGGACGGCGCGTTCTATATCTATGCCGACATCAGCAGCCTGGGCATGGACAGCGCCACGTTCTCGCAGCGCTTGCTGCTGGAGGCCGGCGTAGCCGCCGTGCCGGGACTGGACTTCGGCCCCGCCCATGGCCGGCACACCATGCGCTTTTCCTACGCCACGGGGCTGGACCGCCTGGAAGAGGCGGTCGCCCGGATCGGCAAGCTGCTGGGGCGCTGACGCGCAAACGACAAGGCGCGCCCCGACGGGACGCGCCTTGTGGCCGGGCCAGTCCCGGATGTCAGTCGCGGGCCAGGGCGATGCCCGATGCCAGCGCCAGGCGCCGGCGTTCCGCCTGCACCTTCGCGCCGTAGCCGTTGTCGTCCGGCCCGGTGGAACCCACATAGCAGGCCAGGCCGCCATCCACGGAACCGCGACGGTTGATGCAATCCCGCAGGATCGTGGCGCCGACGCCGATGTTGGCGGACGGGTCCAGGGCGGTCTTGCCGACCGCGTCGAACTTCTCTTGATGCACGCTGGTCATGACCTGCATCAGGCCCTGCGCGCCCACATGGCTTTCCGCCAGCGGGTTGTAGCGCGACTCGATGGCGATCACGGCCAGGACCAGCAAGGGGTCCAGCTGCTTTTCGCGGCTCACCTTGTACACGGTGTTCAAGAGCGGGCCGGTCGCGTCATAGGCGACCTTGTACTTGCGCGAGATATAGTTGCGCAATGCTTCCGCCTGCGGGCCTGTCGCCACCGTGGCGGGCTTCTTGGGCGCCGGAGGCGCGATGCGGGCTGGCCCCAGCATGCCTGTGGCATTGCTGGCGGGAGCGGTGGGAACGGCCATGGCAATTGCCGACGCAGTGTCGGAACCCGGTTCGGAGCCGGCATCGGGTTCGATGCTGGCTTGCATGGATGAAGGCGCTAGGGCGGTCAACAAGGCTTTGTGCACTTGCAATGCCTGGTCGCGCAAACCAGGCAGGGCGAATCCCATGCTTACCGTCACAATGACTGCAATGCCCAGGTAAACAGAGCAAATGCGCAGGGATTCGGCAAGATATTGGTGCACTCCTTGGGCCATGTTCCTGAACAGGCTGGCCACTGACGCATCGGGCATAAAACCTCCTGCGTGAAAAAGAGGGAGTCAATGTTAACCTCTCTTTGAACCTTAAATGTAACCAAATCGCTGGGATCTGTAGTGAAATACCGCGACCTTAGAGACTTCCTCGCTCAACTTGAACGGATGGGCGACCTCAAACGCATCGCCGCGCCCGTCTCGACGCGGCTGGAAATGACTGAAATTTCCGACCGCGTCCTGCGCGCCGAGGGCCCCGCCCTGCTGTTTGAAAATGCCCAGCACGACGGCAAGCCGGCGCAGATGCCGGTGCTGACCAATCTGTTCGGCACGCCGTCCCGCGTGGCCCGCGGCATGGGCGCCGACAACGTCAGCGCCTTGCGCGACATCGGCGAGCTGCTGGCCTCCCTGCGCGAGCCCGAAGCGCCCAAGGGCCTGCGCGATGCGCTGGCCAAGGTGTCCATGCTGAAGGCCGCGCTTTGGGACATGAGCCCCAAGAACGTCAAGGGCCCCGCCTGCCAGGAGATCGTCTGGGAGGGCAAGGACGTGGACCTGACCCGCCTGCCGATCCAGACCTGCTGGCCCGGCGACGTGGCCCCGCTCCTGACCTGGGGCCTGGTCATTACGCGCGGCCCCAACGCCAAGCGCCAAAACCTCGGCATTTACCGCCAGCAGCTGCTGGGCCCCAACAAGCTGATCATGCGCTGGCTGTCGCACCGCGGCGGCGCGCTGGATTTCCGCGACCACGCGATCGCCAACCCCGGCACGCCCTTCCCCATCGCGGTCGCGCTGGGCGCCGACCCGGCCACCACCCTGGGCGCCGTCACGCCCGTGCCCGACAGCCTGTCCGAATACCAGTTCGCCGGCCTGCTGCGCGGATCGCGCACCGAGGTCGCGCAGGCGCTGGGCAGCAACCTGTCCGTGCCGGCCTGGGCCGAGATCGTGCTGGAAGGTCATCTGCTGCCGTCCTCCGACCCGCGCGCCGTCAAGCCCGTTGTGCCCGAAGGCGTGAACCCGCCCCCGAATTCCGACTACGAAATGGCGCTGGAAGGCCCCTACGGCGACCACACCGGCTACTACAACGAGCAGGACTGGTTCCCCGTCTTCACGGTCGAGCGGATCACGATGCGGCGCAATCCCATCTATCACTCCACCTACACCGGCAAGCCGCCCGACGAACCCGCCGTGCTGGGCGTGGCGCTCAACGAGGTCTTCGTGCCCCTGCTGCGCCGCCAGCTCCCGGAAATCGTGGACTTCTACCTGCCGCCCGAAGGTTGCAGCTACCGCCTGGCCGTGGTCTCGATCCGCAAGCAGTACGCCGGGCACGCCAAGCGGGTCATGTTCGGCCTGTGGAGCATCCTGCGCCAGTTCATGTATACCAAGTTCATCGTGGTGGTGGACGAAGACATCAACCCGCGCGACTGGAAGGAAGTGGTGTGGGCGATGACCACCCGCATGGACCCCGTGCGCGACACGCTGCTGGTGGAGAACACCCCCATCGACTACCTGGACTTCGCCTCGCCGGTGTCGGGCCTGGGCGGCAAGATGGGCATGGACGCCACCAACAAATGGCCAGGCGAAACGAACCGCGAATGGGGCACCCCCATCTCGATGGACGCCGACGTCAAGAAGCGCGTGGATGATCTGTGGGGCCAGTTGGGTCTGTAAGCCCTGGCGCCAATGCAAAACCCCGCCACGAAGGCGGGGTTTTGCATTGGGGGACCGGTTGCGCCGCTAGCGCGGATCCCGGTCCTCGCGCATGCCCTGCCAGGTCTTGAACAGCTGCCAGGCCACGAAGGCGCCGCCGGCGACCTTCAAGAGCTTGGAGCGCTTGCCGCCCCGCATGAACAAGGCGGACAAGGACGAGCTGACTATCGGGTAGCGCCGCGCCAGGGTGATCGCCTGCAAGGCCCAGCGGGACGCGCCGCCCGACGCCAGGCCGGGGAGCAAGCCCCGGATCAGCGCCGCCGGCTCAAGCTTGCGCCCGGTGGACACGATGCTTTGCGCCAGCGACTCGCGCTCGATCGCGGCGCGGGCGCGCAGCAGTTCGATGCGCACGGCGCGATCAATGGTGGGAGATCTTTTCGGCATGGTTCAGAACTCCTCGCGGCGGGGGGCTTTTACCTCGTCGTCGCCTTGCGCATCGCGCACCCGTTCCAGCAGTTCCGCATCGCGGCCCAGTTCTTCGAGCGTGGCCGAAAACGGCGCCGGTCCGTAGACCAGCCCGTGCCGCACCACCAGCAGCAACGCCACGCCCAGAACACCGTAGAAAGCCGCCAGCAGGCCCAGGGCCAGGTAGCGGTTTTCAGTGGGCCAGAACGCCACGGCGACGCAGACGGTAGCCACCAGCACGGCCAGCGTCAGGAAAAGCAAAGCCGCAAATGCCATGCCCAGCAGCTTGAGCAGGCGCGCCTTTTCATCCGCCGCCTCCAGAGCCAGCAGCTCCAGACGCGTGCGCAGCAGCCCGACCAGGCTGGACGCAACACCGAATACAGATTTTCTTAGACCCATGGCGGAAAGGACGCCGGGCGGGAGACGCGGCAAAACGCCTGCGCCGCCCGCCCGGACGTCCTGCCTTATCAGCGGCGGCTGATCAGCAAGCCGAGCAGCAGGCCGGTCACGCCTGCGACACCGATGGCTTGCCAGGGATTGTCATGCACGTAGTCGTCCGTCGCGCGGGCAGCCTTGCGGCCACGCTCAAGCACGGCGTCCTGCGCTTCGTACAAGGCTTCGCGGGTGCGCTTGAGCGACGTCATGGCGCGGTCGCGCAATTCGTTCGCCTTGTCGCCGGTGCTGCTGGCCGCTTCGCGCAGCAGGCTTTCGGCGTCATTCAAGCTGGTCTTGACACTGTCGATGAGTTTTTCTTTTGCGACGTCTTCGGATTTTCTCGTTGCCATTTCTTGAGCTCCTGTTGTGTGTCCATGACGAAACCATCATACCAGCCGCCATGCGGGGAACATGGCGTGCTTGCTACCGGGTGCTACTTTATCTGCGTAATCTCAACGGCGGATTTGACGCCGCTTTGATCGATGTCCTGCTTCATCACCAGATTCACGGCGGGGCAATACCAATCGGTGACCGTCGTGTTCATGCCGGGGATGGGAATGGTCAGGCCCTGGAAGGTGGCCATGGTGGGATCGGAGTTGCGCGTGTAGGTGATCGGGTGGCAGGACTGCTTGCCCAGGGCGGTATCCACCGGGGTCTTGTTCCCCACCGTCTTCTCGCCGATGCGCACCGTGGTGCTGGGTTGTCCGCCGACGGGCGCTTCCTTGCCGATCTTCAGGCGGAACGACGAGCCGGGCAGCTTCTGGCCCGCGCTGAGCTTGCCGTCGTAGGCGAAGAGACCCAGCATGCGCAGGTCGAACTGGCCTTCCGAGGGCTGGGGGGCTTCGCCCGCGCTCGCGTAGCGCAGGAAGGTGGCCTGGCCGCCCTTGACCGTCATCAGGTAATCGAGCTTGGATTTGCCCGGCGGCAGGCCCGCGTAGCTGAAGCGGGCCACGCCCTGCACGCGCGCGCGGCAGTTGTCGCCATTGCTTTTTGTAACCTCGGCGAAGGTCAGGTCGGCGCCCAGCGCCAGGTTGCCCGAGCCGGTCAGTTGCACCGCGCCGCCATCATGCATGAATTGCGCGTCGCACACGCCGGCCTGCGCCGTCGCGGCCGCGCCCAGCGCGCCCGCCGCAAGAAAAAGGGATGCCATTTTTCGCATCGTCACAAGCCACTCCAGAAATCAGAAAACGCCGCCCATACTGGGGAACGGCTGGCTTGATACTACACCGGTTGCGGCGCCCGGCGTATGTCCGAAAGTGTCGGGCGCGGCCCCCTAAGCAAGCGCCTGCGCGGCTGGCCTGCGCGCCACCAGCGACTGTATTTCCGGCACGCACGAGCCGCAACCGGTGCCGCAGCCCAGCGTGGCCTTCAGCGCCGCCAGGTCGCAGCCCCGGCCTATGCCGCCCAGGATGGCCGCCTCGCTCACGCCCTTGCAAACGCAGACGGTGCGCGACCGCGCCGCCCCCGCGACGCGGCCCATCAACAGGGCGGCGACGCTGGCGGGCGCATCGCCGCCCGCGGCCCACGCCAGCAACGCGTCCTGCGCCCGCAGGTCGCCCGCCAGCAGGAAGGCCCGCAACCCGCCCTGCCCGCCGGCGACCCGGCGCATGAAGCCGCGCGACGGATCGTCGAAGGCCACATCGGCGCGGCGCAGTCCCAGCGCCTCCGCAAGTTCGTCCAGCAGCCCGGCGCCCGGAGCGGTGCAAGCCGCCAGCCTGAGCCGCACCCCGCCCGCCCCGACCGGCAGCACGACGGCGTAGTCAAAGCGGCGCAGCCAGGGCGCCAGGCGTGCGCGCAGCGCGGCGCCATCGCCTTGCAGCCATCCCGCGGCCTGCCATGCCAGGCCGGCGGGTTCCGCCGACACCGCGCTGAACTTGAGTTCCGGCTGGCGCGAGACCGGATCGGCGGCGGGATTGGTCAGCGCGTTCACGCCCAGGCCCGCCATATAGGCGCTGCCCCAGTGCATCGGCACGAAGGCATGGCCGGGCTGCACGGTATCGTCCGCCTGCACGGGCAGCACCACGCTGCCCCGCCGCGACCGCAGCCGCGCCAGCGCGCCGGCGTCCAGCTTCAGCCGGCGCATGTCCTCGGGATGCAGCGACACCCAGGGCTCTTCGACGTGCTGCGTCAGCGCGCGCGCCAGCGAAGTGCGCGCCATCGTGTGCCAGTGATCGCGCAGGCGTCCGGTGGTGAGTTGCAGGGGAAACGCCGCGGACACGGTCTCGGCCGTGGGCCGCCATGCCACGTCGCAAAACCGGGCGCGGCCGCTGGCAGTGGGATACACGCCATCGGCATAGAGCCGCGCCGTCCCCTGGCCCTGGCGATAGGGCCATTGCTGCGGCCCGCGCAAGCGCAGGGTTTCGTAGTCCAGCTCGCTGTAGTCCAGGTCCCGGCCGGCCGTCATGCGGGCATGCTCGGCGTAAACCTCGCTTTCGTCACGGTAGGCGAACAGCGCGGCCTTGGACGGCGCGATGCGGTCGGCCAGCCGCCGGGCAACCGCCTGCGCCAGCCGCCAATCGGGCTGCGCATCGCCGGGCGGCGCGATCGCCGCGCGGACCCGGCTGATGCGCCGTTCGGAATTGGTCACGGTGCCGGACTTCTCCGGCCAGGTCGCCGCCGGCAGCACCAGGTCGGCGTAGGCCAGCGTTTCGGTGCCGGAAAACGCCTCCTGCACGATCACGAACTCGGCGCGTTCCAGCGCGGCGCGCACCCGCGCCTGGTCGGGCAGCGACTGGGCGGGATTGGTCGCGGCGATCCACAGCACCTTGATGCGTCCTTCCAGCACCGCGTCGAACATGTCCAGCGCCGCGGCGCCCGGCGTGTCGGGCAGGCGCTCCACGCCCCACAGCCCCGCCACCTCGGCGCGGTCCGCCGCCGACGCCGGGTCGCGATGGCCCGGCAGCAAGGTCGCCATGCCGCCCGCCTCGCGGCCGCCCATGGCGTTGGGCTGGCCGGTCAGCGAGAACGGGCCCGCCCCCGGACGGCCGATCTGCCCGGTCGCCAGATGCAGGTGGATCAGCGCGGCGTTCTTGTCGGTGCCGCTCGCCGACTGGTTCAGGCCCATCGTGTAGAGCGACAGCGCCGCGCCGGCCTGGCCGAACCAGCGGGCCGCCTGGATGATGTCCCGCGCCGGCACGCGGCAGATCCGTTCCGCCGCGGCGGGCGTGTATGCCTGCACCCGTACCCGGACCGCTTCGAAGCCTTCGGTGTGGCGCTGGATGTAGCCGTGGTCGACCAGCCCTTCCTGCAGCATCACGTTCAGCATGGCGTGGAACAGCGCCACGTCCGAGCCGGGCGCCAGCGGCAGGTGCAGGTCCGCGAAGGCGGTGGTGTCCGTGCGGCGGGGATCGATCGCGACCACCTTCATGGCGGGACGGCTCGCGCGCGCCGCCTCCAGCCGCCGGAACAGCACGGGATGCGCGTAGGCCATGTTGGACCCGGCGATCAGCACCGTGTCCGCCTGGTCCAGGTCTTCATAACAGGCCGGCGGCGCGTCGGCGCCCAGCGTGCGCTTGTAGCCCGACACCGCGCTGGACATGCACAGCCGGGAATTGGTGTCGATATTGTTGGTGCCCGCCAGCGCCCGCGCCAGCTTGTTGAAGACGGCGTAGTCCTCGGTCAGCAACTGGCCGGACAGATAGAACCCCACGGCGTCCGGGCCATACGCGGCGATCGCGCCGGCCAGCTTGTCCGCCGCGAGATCCAGCGCCTGGTCCAGCCCGATATCGCGCAGGGGCAGGCCGCGCACCTCGCGCCATTGCGCCGACAGCACGCGCGCGCCGTCGCGCCGCACCGTATCGGCCAGGGCCAGGCCCTTGCTGCAGAGCTTTCCGTGATTGGCCGGATGCTGCGCATCGCCGCGCACGCCCAGCACCGCGCCATCGCGCACCTGCACGCGCACGCCGCAGCCCGTGCCGCAATAGCAGCAGACCGATGCGACTTCCCGGACTCCCGCGTCCATGATTTCTATCCGGCGTGTCAACGGCATGTCCATCCCTTATTCACCCGCCGCGCCTTCGCCGAACATGAGGCGATCGCGCAAGGCTTCGATGCCCGCGCCCTCGCGGATCAACCGGACGTACCAGGCGCTGTCCGCCGTGTCGCCGTACAGGCAGGCGCCCACCAGCCTGTCGCCCCGGATCACCAGCTTCTTGTAGACGCCGCCCGGCGTATCGGCCAGGGTGATCGTCTCTGTCCGCGCGCCGCCCACGAAATCGCCGGCGGAGAACAGGTCGATGCCGGTGACTTTCAGCTTGGTCGACGTGAGGCTGCCTTCGTAGCGGCCGATGCCGTGCAGCGCCAGATGATTGGCCGCCACCTTCGCTTGCTCGAACAAGGGCGCGACCAGGCCGTAGGCCGTGCCACGGTGGCTGACGCATTCGCCCACCGCGTAGATGCGCGGGTCGTAGGTCTGCAAGGTGTCGCTGACCACCACGCCCCGGTCCACATGCAAGCCGCAGCTTTGGGCCAGCTCCGTGTTTGGCCGCACGCCCACCGCCATCACCACGAGGTCCGCGGGTATCTCGTGTCCGTCCGCGAAGCGCAGCGCGCGTACGCGCCCGTCGTCCCCGCCCAGGATCTCCCGGGTCTGGCGCTGCAGCAGGAACTTCAGGCCACGCGACTCCAGGCTCAGGCGCAGCAGGGCCGCGGCCTCGCCGTCCAGCTGCCTGTCCAGCAGCGTGGCGCCCAGATGCACGACCGACACATCCATTCCGCGCGCCGCCAGGCCGTTGGCGGCCTCCAGGCCCAGCAGGCCGCCGCCGATCACCACCGCATGCCGGTAGCGCAAGGACGCCTCGATCATCAGATTCACGTCACGGATATCGCGAAAGGCGATGACGCCTTCCAGCTCATGGCCCGGCACGGGCAGGATGAAGGGGTTGGACCCGGTGGCAAGCAGCAGCCGGTCATACGGGATGCGCGTGCCGTCGTCGGCCAGTACGGTGCGCCGGGCGCGGTCGATGCCCACCACCTTGCGGTTGAGCAGCAGGCGGATGCCATGGCGGGCATACCAGTCCTCGTCGTTGAGCACAATGTCCTGCAAGGTCTGCTCGCCGGTCAGCACCGGCGACAGCAGGATGCGGTTGTAGTTGGCGTAGGGCTCGGCGCCGAACACGGTGATGTCGTAGAGGTCCGGCGCCAGCTTCAGCAGCTCCTCGACCGTGCGGATGCCCGCCATGCCGTTGCCGACCACCACCAGCTTCTGCTTCGAGTCCATGATGGCCTCTAGGCGGCGGCGCGCGTGGCGCCCGCCCCCTCCAGCGAGGCGGGGTCCGCGACGATGGCCGCATTGACCTGCGCCACGGCCTGCGAGCGCTCCGGGTTGCCATGGCGGCGATGCAGGAAGTCCACCACCGATGCGCGGCAAGCCAGGTAGGTCGCATCGTTGGCCAGCCGCACGCGGTCGCGGGGCCGGGACAAGGGCACCGGCAGGATCTCGCCGATGGTGGCGGCCGGTCCGTTGGTCAGCATCACAATGCGGTCGGACAGCAACACGGCCTCGTCCACGTCGTGCGTCACCATGATGGTGGTCGTGCGCGTCTTGGCCACGATCTTCAGCAGTTCATCCTGCAGATGCGCGCGGGTCAGCGCATCCAGCGCGCCGAAGGGTTCGTCCATCAGCAGCACGCCCGGTTCGATCGCCAGCGCGCGCGCGATGCCCACGCGCTGCTTCATGCCGCCGGAGATTTCACGCGGCAGCTTGTTCTGCGCCGGCAACAGGCCCACCAGGTCCAGCGCCGCGCGCGTGCGCTCGGCAAGCTGCGCGTGCTTTTCCCTGGCCCCGAACACGCGCTCGACCGCCAGGTGCACGTTCTGGAAACAGTTCAGCCACGGCAGCAGCGAATGATTCTGGAACACCACCGCCCGGTCCGGGCCCGGGCCGGTGATCTCGCGTTCGGCGCACAGCAGCACGCCGCTGGTCGGCCGGGTCAGGCCGGCGATCAGGTTCAGCAAGGTGGACTTGCCGCAGCCGGAATGGCCGATCAGCGTGATGAACTCGCCCTGCTCGACGGTCAGGTCGATATCGCGCAGCGCCACGAAGGCGCCCTTGCGGGTGTTGAACGTCTGTCCCACGCTTTCGATGCGTACGAATTTCTTCATGGCGCTATTCCTCGGTGTAGGTGAAGCGGCGGGCCAGCGCGACCAGCAGGGTTTCCAGCAGCAGCCCCACGATGCCGATCACGAAGATGGCGATGACGATGTGTTCCACCTTCATGTTGTTCCACTCATCCCACAGCCAGAATCCGATGCCTGTGCCGCCGGTCAGCATTTCCGCGGCCACGATCACCAGCCACGCGGTGCCGATAGACAGCCGCACTCCGGTCAGCATGTAAGGCAGCACCGCGGGCAGCAGCACCTTCGTGGTGACCTTCCATTCCGACAGGTTCAGCACGCGCGCCACGTTCAGATAGTCCTGCGGCACGCGCGACACGCCCACGGCCGTGTTGATGATCATGGGCCAGATCGAACAGATGAAAATCGCCCAGATCGCGGCCGGGTTGGCCGCCTTGAACAGCAGCAGCCCCAGCGGCAGCCAGGCCAGCGGCGAGACCGGACGCAGCAGGCTGACGATGGGCGAGAACATGGCGCGCACCGCCGCGTAGCGGCCGATGGCAAAGCCCACGGGAATGCCGATCAGCGCCGCCAGGCCAAAGCCCAGCGCCACGCGCTGCAATGAGGCCAGCAGGTTCCAGCCTATGCCCTTGTCGTTCGGACCGTTGTCATAGAACGGGTCGGAAAACAGTTCCACGGCCGCGTGCCAGGTGACGCCGGGCGTGGGGATTTCCGGTATCCGCATCGCCACCACCTGCCAGACCAGCACCAGCAGCGCGAATCCGGCCACCGGCCCCACCACCGCCTTGAGCGCGGATTCCAGGCGTTCGCGCCACAGTGCGGCGAACTCGTCGCCACGGCGCATGCTTGTTACGGTAGACATTGCGAGTCCCCTTTTCGTATCGGCGCTCAGGCCTTGACCTTGAAACCATCGGCATAGGCCGCGGGATTGCTGCCGTCCCAGACCACGCCGTCGATCAGTTTCGAAGCCCGCATGTCGCTGGCGGGAAGCGCCACGCCGGCGGCTTGCGCGGCCTGCTTGTAGACATCGATGCGGTTGATCTGCCTGGCCGTCGCCAGGTAATCGGGATGCTCCTTCAGGAGCCCCCAGCGCTTGTGCTGCGTCAGGAACCACATGCCGTCGCTCAGGTAGGGGAAATTGGCGGAGCCGTCGGCGTAGAAACGCATGGCGTGTTCGTCCGTCCACTTCTTGCCCAGCCCGTCGTCGTAGTGGCCCAGCATGCGGTCCACGATGCCGCTGGCGTCCGTGTTGACGTAGGACTTGGCGGCGATGGTTTCCGCCGTCTTGCGGCGGTTTTCGGGTGAGGCGTCGATCCATTTGCCGGCTTCGAGAATCGCGGCGGTGACGGCGCGCGCCGTATTCGGGTTGCGCGACACGAAATCGGCGCTGGTGCCCAGCACCTTTTCAGGGTGGTCCGCCCAGATGCCTTGGGTGGTGACGGTGGTGAAGCCGATCTTGTCGAGGATGGCGCGCGCCCCCCACGGCTCGCCCACGCAATAGCCATCCATGTTGCCCACGCGCATGTTGGCCACCATCTGTGGCGGCGGCACGGTGATGACCTTGGCGTCCTTCATGGGATTGATGCCGTAGGTCGCCAGCCAGTAGTACAGCCACATGGCGTGCGTGCCGGTGGGAAAGGTCTGCGCAAAGGTGTATTCGCGCTTGTCGGACGCCATCAGCCTGGCCAGCGACTCGCCGTCGCGCGCGCCCGCAGCCAGCAGCTTGTTCGACAGCGTGATCGCCTGGCCGTTCTGGTTCAGGTTCATCAGCACCGCCATGTCCTTCTTCGGCCCGCCGATACCCAGGTGGACGCCGTAGACCAGGCCATACAGCACATGCGCCATGTCCAGTTCGCCGTTCATGAGCTTGTCGCGCACCGCGGCCCAGGAGGCTTCCTTGGAAGGCGTGATCGTCACGCCGTACTTCTTGTCGATGCCCAGCACCGAGGCCATCACGACCGAGGCGCAGTCGGTCAGCGGGATGAAGCCGATCTTCACCTCGGTCTTTTCCGGCGCATCGGTGCCGGCCGCCCAGGCGCCAGCGCGCACCAGCGGGTCGACCAGGGACAGCAGGCTGGCGCCGGCCACCGCGCGCGCCGTTCCGCTCAGCCATTTGCGGCGTCCGGCGTTGGCGGTCATGTCGCCGCGAGCGGCGTCGGTCGAGGGGCTACGGGTCACTGGCGTCATGCATGGCTCCTGAGAAGTAAGCCCCCACGCTGCGCACGCTTTGCGTGCCAGCGGCCCCCGAAGGGGAGTTTTCCAGGGGCGGCCTGGCAAAAAAAAACGTCCCGCACGCCACGGAATCCATCCGAAGGCGCTGCGGAACGTCGTTGTCCCTTGCCGCGTATTGCGGCGCGTTGCGTCGGGCGACCGCCGTTGGCCGCCCCGTTTTCACTTAAGCAAACGCTGTGCCAAGTGCGATTGCGCCGTTCCGTATTCAGTCGAAACCCACGCCGCCGCTGGCTTTGCGCTGTTCGCGGGGATTGCCGTCCCACCCCTGAAAACAGGGCGCGAACCAAGTTGGTGCGCAATTGATTGCGGCGGTGCACCATCCGTGTGCGGCCCGCGCCCCGCCGTCGTGCGCGGGCCGGGAGCCCCGCGCGCCGCGCCGATGGCACGGAACTTGCATCAGTGAAACCATCAGGGGGGTCTCATGCTGAAGGTCATGCTGCTGAACGATGGCGAAGGGCGCGCGGCGTCGCTGCGGCAGACGCTTGCCGCGGCCGGCGTGCATGTCGTGGCGGAAGTCGCCCCGGGCATGGACCTGGCCGCCAGCATTGCCCAGGCCGCCCCGGACGTGGTGCTGATCGACAGCGACGCCCCCGGGCGCGACACCTTGGAAAACGTCTGTGTGGCCAGTGAACACAGCGATCGCCCGGTCGTGATGTTCACCGACAACGGCAACCGCGAAACCATACGTACCGCTTTGCGCGCCGGCGTCGCCGCCTACGTGGTGGGCGATGTGCCCGCCGCCCGGATCGAGCCGCTGCTGACGGTGGCGATTGAACGCTTCGCCATGGAAAAGTCGCGCCGCGAGGAGTTGCGCGAGGCCCAGCTGCGCCTGGCCGACCGCCAGTGGGTGGAGAGGGCCAAGGGTATTCTGATGAAGGCGCGCGGCATCCCCGAGGACGAGGCGCACCGCCTGTTGCGCGAGCGGGCCATGCAAAGCCAGAAGCGCTTGGGCGAGGTGGCCCGCGAGGTCGTCGAAATGAGCCAGTGGCTGGGCAGCGCCTAGGCCGGTTCGTTCGCACCCTAATAAGTTATGGCTATATGGAATAAAGAAATCAAAAGTTGTGGGGATGAAAGCCCGTCCCTATGATCGACCCACATTGAGCCGGGTACGCCCGAGGCTGGCATTCATGAAGCTTTTCCCGATTTTTGCCGATCTGAAAGACCGGCTGGTACTGGTGGTGGGCGGCGGCGCCGTCGCCGAACGCAAGACGCTCGCCCTGCTGGAGGCCTGTGCCGACGTGGTCGTGGGCGCGCCCGAGCTGACGCCCGCCCTGGCCACGCTGGCGGCCGAGGGCCGCATCCGCCACCTGCAGGGGCTGTTCGACCCCGCCTGGCTGGAAGCCGTCTGGCTGGTCGTGGCCGCCACCGACGATCGCGCGACCAACGCGGCGGTATCCGACGCCGCACAGGCCCGCCGCATCTTCAGCAACGTGGTGGACGATCCGGAACTGTCGTCGTTCCAGGTTCCGTCCATCGTCGACCGCTCGCCCGTCATCGTCGCCATTTCCTCCTCGGGCGTGGCGCCCGTGCTGGCCCGCCGCATCCGCGAACGCATCGAATCGCTGTTCGACCACACGCTGGGCCAGCTGGCCGGCCTGGCGGCCAGCTACCGCAAGCGCATCCGGTCCAGCCACCCCGACCTGGGCGCGCGCCGCCGCTTCTATGACTGGCTGCTGGACGGCCCGGTGGCCGGCTTTTTGCGCCAGCAGCAGCCGGCGCAGGCCGAAGCGGCGCTGGCCGCCGCCCTGGCCGCGCCGCTTGCCCCGGCCGCGGGCAGCGTGGTGCTGGTGGGCGCGGGCCCCGGCGATCCCGGCCTGCTGACGCTCAAGGCCTTGCGCGCCCTGAACGAAGCCGACGTGATCCTGTATGACCGGCTGGTCAGCGACGAGGTCATGTCGCTGGCGCGCCGCGACGCCGAACGCGTGCCGGTGGGCAAGCTGCCCGGTGAAAACCATCACGCGACCCAGGCGCGCATTCATGCGCTGCTGGTCGAGCATGCCCGCGCCGGCCGCCGGGTCGTGCGGCTCAAGGGCGGCGACGCCTTCATTTTCGGCCGCGGCGGCGAAGAACTGGAATATCTGCGCGCCCATGGCGTGCGCTATGAAGTGGTGCCCGGCATTACTGCTGCCCTGGCCTGTGCGGCCTATGCCGGCATTCCGCTGACGCACCGCGAGCACGCCCAGTCAGTCCGGCTGGTCACGGCGCATTGCCGCGAAGACGAGGACAACCTGGACTGGCCCGCGCTCGCCCGCGAAAAGCAGACCCTGGCGTTCTACATGGGGGTGGGCCAGCTTGACCTGCTGACCCAGCGGCTGCTGCGCCACGGCAGGTCGCCGGGGACGCCGTTCGCGCTGATCGAAAACGGCAGCCGGCCCGAACAGCGCGTGCTGTCGGGCACGCTGGAGCAGCTGCCGCAACTGGCCCAGGCACACGCCATCCGGTCCCCTGCCCTGCTGATCGTGGGCGAGGTCGCCGGACTGGCGCCGCAATTGCACTGGTTTGGCCAGCACCTGGACGGCCGGCCGCAGCGGCTGGCCGCGTAGCGGCGGGCGTTATTCCGCCTTTTGCGTCGTGCCGAAAATGCGGTCGCCGGCGTCGCCCAGGCCCGGCATGATGTAGCCGTGCTCGTTCAGGCCGTCATCGATGGACGCCGTGTAGATATGCACGTCGGGGTGCTTGGCCAGCACGGTGTCGATGCCTACCGGGGCGGCAACCAGCACCAGCGCACGGATTTCCTTGCAGCCGGCGCGCTTGAGCAGGTCGATGGCCGCAACCATCGAGCCGCCGGTGGCCAGCATCGGGTCGACGATCAGCGCCAGGCGCTGGTCCAGTTCGCCCACCAGGCGTTCCAGATAGGTATGCGCTTCCAGCGTCTCTTCGTTGCGGGCCACGCCCACGACACTGACCTTGGCGCCCGGGATCAGGCTGAGCACCCCGTCCAGCATGCCGATGCCGGCGCGCAGGATCGGCACCACGGTGACTTTCTTGCCGGCGATCTTCTCCACCTGGACCTGGCCGCACCAGCCTTCGACGGTGGCGGGAGCCAGCGGCAGATCCTTGGACGCTTCATAGGTAAGCAGCGCGCCCACTTCCTGCGACAGTTCACGGAAGCTCTTGGTACTGAGGTCGGCGCGACGCATGATCCCGAGCTTGTGGCGGATCAGCGGATGGCGGATTTCGTGCACGGGCATGTGCGTAACTCTCCAGAATATGGGGTAGACAGGGGTTTTCGCCTCAGGAGGAACCGGAACGGCGCGACGCGGGCGCGTCGGCCGCTGGCAAGCCACACCTGAGGATCGTAATCGGTTTAAGGCCCCACGCGTGCGCGCCCTTCGCAAGAATTGCCGCCCCGCCTTCGGGGGCAGCAAGCGCACAACGTGCGCGCAGCGTGGAGGTGCACATTCATTGTTCGGCGAGCCAGGCGATAAGGGCGTCGTCGAAGGCGCGGACGGCGCCGGCCTGTTCGTGGTTGACGATGCTGACGACCACGTAGCGCTTGCCGCTGGCCCCCAGCACGTAGCCGGCGATCGAGCGCACGTCGCGCAAGGAGCCGGTCTTCAGGTGGGCCATGCCCAGGATGCCGTCGCCCTTCAGGCGGCGGCGCACCGTGCCGTCCACCCCGGCGATCGCAAAGGATGAAATGTACTCCGGCATCACCGGCGAATTCCAGGCCACGGTCAGCATGGACGCCAGGCTGTCCGCGGATACCCGGGCGTCGCGCGACAGGCCGGCGCCGTTGTCGATGACCAGTTCCGGCATGTCCAGGCCCTGCTTGGCCAGCAGTCCCTTGGTCACGGCCTCGCTGCTGCTGACGGTGGACGGCCGGCGGCCGCGCTCCGCGCCCAGCGTCAGGAGCAGGGTCCGCGCCATGACGTTATTGCTGCGCTTGTTGATCTGGCGGATGGCCTCGGCCAGCGTCGGCGAGTCATGGGAGGCCAGCACCACCGCATCGGGGGGAACCATGCCGGAACGGACCTGCCCCTTGAACGTGCCGCCCAGCTCCTTCCAGAGCATGCGGAACACCTCGGTGGCGTAGTCGGGCTGGGAAAGCGCCAGCCGGTACAGGCTGAATTCGCCGCAGGAGCCGGCCACCTTGCCGTTCACGCGGATGGTCACGCCTTGCTGGGTGATGAGGGGCTCGGTCGTGACCACGGGGGGGCCGGGACAGCGGACGTCGCTCCATTCCACACGGCCTTCGATCTTCAGGCCAGGCAGCGGCGGATCGATCAGCGGCACCCATTTATTGGCGACGGGATCGGGCGTGAACAGCAGGCGCAAGGCGCCAAAGCCCACCATCAGGGCATCCGGGCTGGCGTTGTAGGCCCGATCCGGCGCGCCGTCGAAGGCGCCGGGATCCGTGGCCACCTGGCCGAAGATGCTGCGGTCGATCACCAGATCGTTGATCTGCTTGACCCCGCGCAGCCGCAGCTCACGCAGCAAGGCCCACAGGTCCTGCAGCAGGAATTGGGGGTCGCCTCCGGCGCGCAGGTACAGCGGACCGCTCAGCACGCCCTTGGCATCGGGCCGGGCGCCCGGCGCCGTCATGAACTCGGTGCGCCAGACATAGTTGGGGCCCAGCTCGGACAGCGCGGCCCAGGTCGTGACCAGCTTCATCACCGACGCGGGATTGCGGGATTCCTTGGCGTTCAGCGCCACCAGGCGCGGGCCGCCGACTTCCTGCACCACCAGGGACAGGGAACTGTCGGGCAGCTTGCTCGCCTTCCAGGCGTTGACCACATTGGGCGGCAAGCCCGGGACCTGCGCAAAGGCGGCGCCCGCGGCCAGGCCCAGCAGTCCGCCGGCCAGCCATCGCTTCAGTCCGCCCACACGCTTGTTCGCTTGTCCCGTCATGCCATGCCCACCCGGTTGCTCGTCCAGCAAAACCGAGAGCATACAAAACCTGGGACGGTTACGGGCGGCCCAAGGCCCCCCGCGGCGCCGTCCGCCCGCTTTTATTTCTGCAGCCGCCACTTGCCGGACGCGACCGTGGCCATGACCAGCGCGCGCTCGTCCAGCCCGTTGTGGTCGGTCGGGCTCATGCTGACCACGCCGGTTGCCGTGGGCAGGTTCTTGACGCTCTCCAGCGCGTCGCGCAGCGCGGCGCGGAATTCCGGCGTGCCGGGCTTGGCCGACTTCAGCGCCATGGGAATCGCCTGTTGCAGCAGCAGGCCCACGTCCCAGGTGTAGGCGGCAAAGAGCGATACGCTGCCCGGACCGTTGGCGGCCTCGTACTTCCTGGCAAAGGCCTGCGCCGTGGCCTTGACCGGATTGTCGTCCGGCAACAGGTCCGCCACCATCACCGGCCCCACCGGCACCCAGGCGCCCTCGCAGGCCGTGCCGCAGACGCGCAGGAAGTCGTTGTTGGCCACCCCATGGTTGAAGTAGATCTTGCCCTGGAAGCCGCGTTCGCGCAGTGCCCGGGCCGGCATCGCGGCGGGCGTGCCAGAGGCGCCGACCACCACCGCGTCCGGCGCCGCGCCGACCAGCTTGAGCGTCTGGGCCACGGCGGACGTGTCGGTGGGCGCGAAGCTCTCCTTGCCGACCACCTCGATGCCGTGCTTCTTGGCCGCCTTCTCGATCTCTACCCAGAATGTCTCGCCCAGGGCGTTATTGAAGCCGATGAAGGCCAGTTTCTTCACGCCGCTGGCGGCGGCGTGGCGCGCGATGCCCTCCGCCATCAGCGAATCCGAGTGCGGCGTCTTGAATATCCAGCGGCGCTTGTCGTCCACGGGATCGATCAGCCGGGCCGAGGACGCCAGGGTGATCACGGGGGTGGCGCCCGTGGCCACCGTATCCAGCATGGCCATGGTGTTGGGCGTGGTGGTCGACCCGACGATCAGGTCCACCTTGTTTTCGGAGATCAGCTTGTGGGAATTGCTGACGGCGCGAGTCGTGTCCGATGCGTCGTCCAGCACCACATATTCGACCTTCACCCCGCCGATCTCGCTGGGAAGCAGGCTGATGGTGTTGCGTTCGGGTATGCCCAGCGACGCCTGGGGTCCGGTCGTGGACAGGGTGGCGCCTATCTTCACCTGGGCCAGCGCGGGTGCGGCGGCCACGGCCAGCAGGCCCGCCAGCGCGGCGGCCGTGAGGGAGCAACGGGGGGTCATGCGCAGTCTCCTTGTCTATGCGGATATCGTTATGGATAGCGCCGATCCGCTACGGCTTAGAACACGGTTATACGGCGGAAACCGCGCCTTGCGGCGGGAAAAACGATGGAGCGGGGAACCCCTCGTTCCGCCCCTATTAACTGTCCCCTTTACAATAGCCGGTTGCCCCGAGCCCGCCCGACCGGCCTGGCTTGCCTTTGCAGGGCCCGATCCCTCTGATCCAGATACCCGCGTGACCCAGTCCTTCACCGTTTCCGATTTCAATTACGACCTGCCGCCCGAGCTCATCGCGCAGGCGCCCGCGGCCGAGCGCACGGGCAGCCGCCTGCTGCACCTGGATGGCGCCAGCCAGCTGCACGACCGGCAGTTCGCCGATCTGACCGCGCTGCTGCGGCCCCACGACCTGCTGGTGTTCAACGACACGCGCGTCATCAAGGCGCGCCTGGCGGGCCACAAGATCACTGGCGGCAAGATCGAGGTGCTGGTCGAGCGCATCACCGAAACCGACCGCGTCCTGGCCCATGTGCGCGCCAGCAAGTCGCCCGGAGCGGGGATGGTGCTGCGCCTGGCCGACGCCTTCGAGGCCACCGTGCTGGGCCGCGAAGGCGAACTCTTCGACATCCGCTTTCCCGGCCCCGTGCTGGAACTGCTGGACGCGCACGGCGCCACCCCGCTGCCGCCCTACATCACGCACGCGGCCGACGCCGGCGATGACGACCGCTACCAGACGGTCTACGCCCGCGAGCCCGGCGCGGTGGCGGCCCCCACCGCCGGCCTGCACTTCGACCAGCCCACGCTGGACCGCCTGTCCGAGCTGGGCGTGGCGCGCGCCTTCGTCACCCTGCACGTGGGCGCCGGCACCTTCCAGCCCGTGCGCGTGGACAACCTGGCCGATCACATCATGCACGCGGAGTGGTTCACGGTGCCCCAGGCCACCGTGGAGGCCATCGCCGCCGCCCGCGCCCAGGGCGGCCGCGTGATCGCCATCGGCACCACCAGCGTGCGCGCGCTGGAATCCGCCGCCGCCCAGACCGAGGGGCGCACGGCCCCAGGCCTGCCGCTGGCCGCCGCCCAGGGCGACACCCGCCTGTTCATCACCCCCGGATACCAGTACCGTGTCGTGGACGCCCTGGTCACCAACTTCCACCTGCCCCAGTCGACCCTGCTGATGCTGGTGTCGGCGCTGGCTGGCGTCGAGCCGATCCGCCGCGCCTACGCCCACGCCGTCGCCCAGCGCTACCGCTTCTTCAGCTATGGCGACGCCATGTTTATCGAAACCCCTGCCCCATGACCGGACTGAACTTCGAACTGCTAGCCACCGACGGCGGCGCCCGCCGCGGCCGCATCACGCTGAACCATGGCGTGGTCGAGACCCCCATCTTCATGCCCGTGGGCACCTACGGCAGCGTCAAGGCGATGATGCCGCACGAGCTGAAGGAAATCGGCTCGCAGATCGTGCTGGGCAACACCTTCCACCTGTGGCTGCGCCCGGGCACGGAAATCATGGAAAAGCACGGCGGGCTGCATGGCTTCATGCAGTGGGACAAGCCCATCCTGACCGATTCCGGCGGTTTCCAGGTGTTCAGCCTGCAAGGCATGCGCAAGATCACCGAGGAAGGCGTGAAGTTCGCCTCCCCGATCGACGGCGCGCGCCTGTTCCTGACGCCGGAAGAGTCCATGCGCATCCAGCGCTCGCTGAATTCCGACATCGTCATGGTGTTCGACGAGTGCACCCCCTATGAAATCGAGGGCCGGCCCGCCACCGTCGAGGAAGCCGCCCGATCCATGCGTATGTCGCTGCGCTGGGCGCGCCGCTCGCGCGAGGAATTCGACCGCCTGGAAAACCCCAACGCCCTCTTCGGCATCGTCCAGGGCGGCATGTACGAGTCGCTGCGCGACGAATCCCTGGCCGGGCTGCAGGACATCGGCTTCCACGGCTACGCCATCGGCGGCCTGTCGGTCGGCGAGCCCAAGGAAGACATGATGCGCATCCTGGCGCACGTGACGCCCAAGCTGCCGGCGCAGGCGCCCCGCTACCTGATGGGCGTGGGCACGCCGGAAGACCTGGTCGAGGGCGTGAGCCGCGGCGTGGACATGTTCGATTGCGTCATGCCCACCCGCAATGCCCGCAACGGCTGGCTGTTCACCCGCTTCGGCGACGTCAAGATCCGCAACGCCAAGTACCGCGACGACACCCGCCCGCTGGACCCCAGCTGCGGCTGCCACACCTGCGGCAATTTCTCGCGAGCCTACCTGCACCACCTGCAGCGCGCCAACGAAATCACGGGCGCGCGGCTGAATACGCTGCACAACCTGCATTTCTATCTGACTATCATGAAGGAAATGCGGGAAGCCATCGCCGAGGGCCGTTTTGACGCCTGGCGCGCCCAGTTCGCCGCGGACCGCGCCCGCGGGATCGAGTAGCCGGGGGGCAGCAGGCGCGCGTGGCGCGGGGCTTATTTTTGCAGGGGGGCCTTTTCCCCTGGGGTTTTGCCCCCATTTGACCCGGCAGGTCGCCGATTGATGGGCAGCCGCCCGGCGCATGGGAAGACACCCTAGTTAAAGGCTGGCTATAACCTATATACAATAGTCGGCTTGCCCTATCCATGGCTCGCGCGGGGATGGGCGCATAAAAAACATAGCTATAAACCCAAACAGACTCAAACGCAGGAGAATTCAATGTCCGTTATCGATACCGCCAGCCTCGTCGTGGCCCAGGCCGCTGCCACCGAGGGTAATGCGTTGATGGGCATGCTGCCCATCATCCTGATGTTCGTGATCCTCTACTTCCTGATGATCCGTCCGCAGATGAAGCGCCAGAAGGAACACCGCAATCTGATCGCCGCCCTGGCCAAGGGCGACGAAGTGGTCACCGCCGGCGGCATGCTCGGCAAGGTCACCAAGGTCAACGACAGCTACGTCACGGTTGAAGTCTCCGAACTGGCCGACAAGCCCGTCGAAGTCATCATGCAGAAGTCCTCGGTTTCCACCGTGCTGCCCAAGGGAACCATCAAGGCCCTGTAAGCGTCCCACAAGAGCCCCATTGGGGGCTCTTATGCTA
Organism: Achromobacter deleyi; assembly: GCF_013116765.2. Taxonomy (GTDB): domain Bacteria; phylum Pseudomonadota; class Gammaproteobacteria; order Burkholderiales; family Burkholderiaceae_B; genus Achromobacter; species Achromobacter deleyi_A. The sequence continues at coordinate 6,188,925 of NZ_CP074375.1, read as the reverse complement.
GATGGCGCCTACCGCCGCCCGCCGCGCTCGCCGCCCGGGCGGCCCTTTCATCTCTTTTTACATGAAGTAGCCGGCAATGAACCGCTATCCCCTCTGGAAGTACATTACGGTCCTGGTCGCGGTCATTATTGGCCTGCTGTACACGCTTCCCAATTTCTACGGCGAATCCCCCGCCGTCCAGGTTTCCAGCGCCAAGGCCACCATCAAGGTGGACCCGGCCATGCTGAGCCGCGTGGAGCAGATCCTGGCGGACGCCAAGATTCCCCACGAAGGGGCCTATTTCGAATTGAATGGCACGCTCGGCACCGTGCGCGCCCGCTTCCCGTCGACCGATGTGCAGCTGCAGGCCCGCGACCTGATCGAAAAATCCCTCAACACCGTCCCCGGCGATCCGCACTACACCGTGGCGCTGAACCTGCTGCCCGCCTCGCCTCCGTGGATGCGCGCGATGGGCTGGTTCGCCCCCAAGCCCATGTATCTGGGCCTGGACTTGCGCGGCGGCGTGCACTTCCTGCTGCAAGTCGACATGCAGGGCGCCCTGACCGCCCGCTATGACTCGCTGGCCGCCGACGTGCGCTCGGTGCTGCGCGACCAGAAGGTCAACGTGGCCGGCGTCGAACGCTCGGGCATGGGCATCGCCGCCACCTTCGCCAACACCGACGACCGCGACCGCGCCATCTCGACCCTGCGCGGCCGCCTGCCCGACCTGGAATTCACCGAACGCGAAGAAAACGGCAAGCAGCTGCTGATGGCCGCGCTGAACCCGGCCGCCGTCACGCGCGTGCAGGATTCCGCGCTGAAGCAGAACATCAACACCCTGCACAACCGCATCAACGAACTGGGCGTGGCCGAACCGGTCATCCAGCAGCAGGGTTCGGACCGCATCGTGGTGCAGTTGCCCGGCGTGCAGGACGTGGCCAAGGCCAAGGAACTGCTGGGCCGCACCGCCACGCTGGAAATCCGCATGGTCGACGACTCCCCCGCCGCGCAAGCCGCGCTGCTGGGCAACACCGTCCCCTTCGGCCTCGAGCGCTACAACGACCGCGACGGCCGTCCCATCCTGGTCCGCCGCCAGGTCATCCTGACCGGCGAGAACCTGCAGGACGCCCAGCCCGGCCGCGATTCGCAAACCCAGCAGGCCGCCGTCCACCTGACGCTGGACTCCAAGGGCGCGCGCATCTTCCGCGACGTCACCCGCGACAACATCAACAAGCGCATGGCCATCCTGCTGTTCGAAAACGGCAAGGGCGAAGTGGTCACGGCGCCGGTCATCCGCGGCGAAATCGCGGGCGGCCAGGTGCAGATCTCGGGCAGCATGAGCTCCGAGGAAGCCGCCGACACCGCCCTGCTGCTGCGCGCGGGCGCGCTGGCGGCCCCGATGTCCATCATTGAGGAACGCACCATCGGCCCGAGCCTGGGCGCCGACAACATCTCGAAGGGTTTCTATTCGACGCTGTACGGCTTCCTGGCCATCGCCGTGTTCATCATCCTGTACTACCACCTGTTCGGCGTGTTCTCCACGATCGGCCTGACGCTCAACGTCCTGCTGCTGCTGGCGCTGCTGTCCATGCTGCAGGCCACGCTGACCTTGCCAGGCATCGCGGCCATCGCGCTGACGCTGGGCATGGCCATCGACTCGAACGTGCTGATCAACGAACGGATACGGGAAGAACTGCGGGCGGGAGCCACGCCACAGCAAGCCATCCATCACGGTTTCGAACGCGCCTGGGGCACCATTCTTGACTCGAACCTCACCACGCTGATCGTGGGCCTGGCGCTGCTGGCCTTCGGCTCGGGCCCGATCCGGGGCTTCGCGGTGGTTCACTGCCTGGGCATCCTGACCTCGATGTTCTCGTCGGTGGTGGGCGTACGCGCCCTGGCCAACCTGTACTACGGCCGCAAGAAGAAGCTCACCACGATCTCCATCGGCGAAGTCTGGAAACCGAAGGCAAACTGAAATAGGGCGGGCGGCGCAAGCCGTCCGCCACAGAAAAGAACCGAAGGCGAAAAATGGAATTTTTCCGGATTCACCGCACCATCCCGTTCATGCGCCATGCGCTGGTGCTGAACATCATCAGTCTCGTCACGTTCATACTGGCGGTCTTCTTCATCCTCACGCGCGGCTTCCACCTGTCGATCGAATTCACCGGCGGCACGGTCATGGAAGTCAACTACGCCCAGACGGCGCAGCTTGAAAACGTGCGCGGCGTGGTCTCCAAGCTGGGCTACACCGACTTCCAGGTGCAGAACTTCGGCACCTCGCACGACGTCATGATCCGCCTGCCCCTGCAGGAAGGCCAGACGTCGGCCACCCAGAGCGAAACCGTCATGGCCGCGCTCAAGACCGCCGACTCCGGCGTGGAGCTGCGCCGCGTCGAGTTCGTGGGCCCGCAGGTGGGCCAGGAACTGCTGCACAACGGCCTGATGGCACTGCTGGTCGTGGTCATCGGCATCATGGTCTACCTGGGCTTCCGCTTCGAATGGAAGTTCGCCGTCGCCGGCGTGATCGCCAACCTGCATGACGTGGTGATCATCCTGGGCTTCTTCGCCTTCTTCCAGTGGGAATTCTCACTGTCGGTGCTGGCGGGCGTGCTGGCGGTGCTGGGCTACTCCGTGAACGAATCCGTGGTCATCATGGACCGGATCCGCGAGAACTTCCGCAAGTACCGCAAGGCGGACGTGCATGAAGTCATCAACAGCGCCATCACGCAAACCATCTCGCGGACCATCATCACCCACGGTTCGACGCAGATGATGGTGCTGGCAATGCTGTTCTTCGGCGGCCCCACCCTGCACTACTTCGCCATGGCGCTGACCATCGGCATCTGGTTCGGCATCTACTCGTCGGTGTTCGTCGCCGCCGCGCTGGCCATGTGGATGGGCGTCAAGCGCGAAGACCTGATCAAGCCGGTCAAGAAGGACGGCGAGGAAGGCGAAGCCGCCTGATCCCTCCATGGCTTCAATGCAAAACCCGTCGCTCGCGACGGGTTTTTCTTTTGGTTCGCCGGTTGGAAGCCATGGGCGCCGCCTCCGGCTACGGTCCATACGAATAGCCCCATCGCCCTATATGCGGATACCTTGACCGCTTTCGCCGCGAGGCCGGTTGATTTATATATCCGAACAGGTATATTCATGAGCAAGGGCGATCCGAAGACGCTTCATTGGGAAGGTTCATCCAGGAAAGACTTCAAGGCATTCCCTGTACGCGTGCAGAAAAGCATGGGCATGAGCCTGCATACCGTCCAGTGCGGCCGCTGGCCCGATTCAGTCAAACCCTGGAAGGGACTGGGACCGGGCATTTATGAACTTGTCGAAGACGAGCAAGGCAGTACTTACCGTGCGGTGTATGCGCTGCGGATAGGTGACGCCATCCATGTACTGCATGCATTCCAGAAGAAGTCAAAATCTGGCATTGGCACCCCCCGGCCAGACATCGAACTCATCGCCAGCCGGCTGAAGCGGGTTTTGGCTCGTTACCGCCCGAACAGGAGTCCCCCATGACGCGCAGCACCACCAGCGGCACCAAGAACGTTCTTTACGACCTCGGTTTCGAAGACGCCGCCGAACTGACCGCAAAAGTCCAACTGGCCATCAAACTCAACGACTTGATCGACCACCGGGGCCTGACACAGACCGACGTGGCCGCGCTGACAGGCATGACACAGCCGAAAGTATCCCAGATACGCCGCTACAAGCTCCTGAACATTTCCCTGGAAAGACTGATGCAAGCGCTGGTCGCCCTGGACCAGCGCGTGGAAATCCGGGTCCGCAAGGCGCGGCAATCCGACACTGCCGGCATCACGGTCAGCGCTTAGCTTCGCCACTGTACCGCCAGCTCTTGATCCAGTGTACGGGTACGAGTTCGCGCGAATTCGTTACCATGACCACACCATGAAACTCACCATCGACCACATCGTCATCGCCGCGGCGGACCTGGCCAGCGGCACGGAATATGTCGCCGGCATCCTGGGCATCGCGCCGCAGGGCGGCGGCGCCCATCCACGCATGGGCACCCATAACCGGGTGCTGGGCATGGCGGGCGGCGTCTACCTGGAAGTGATCGCCATCGATCCGGACGCGCCCCCGCCTTCCCGCCCGCGCTGGTTCGGGCTGGATCATGGCGCCGTGCGGGCGCGCCTGGAGCAGGGCCCCTTCCTGGCCCATTGGGCGGCGCGGGTCGAGGCGCCCCTGGACCTGACGCGCATGCAGGCGGAACATCCGGACCGCATCGCGCCCGTCGTCCCCATGACGCGCGGCGACCTGCGCTGGCGGCTGACCGTGCCCGACGACGGCAGCCTGCCCGCCTGGCGCGAAGCCGGCCACAGCGCCGGCGACGGGCTGCTGCCCACGCTGATCCAATGGGACGTGGAAGACTACCCGGGCGTCAGCCTGCCGCGTCAGCCGCTGACCCTCAAGCGGCTGGCCGGCCGCCATCCCCAGGCCGCGCTGCTGCGGCAGGGGCTGGCCTGGATGGGCACGGACACCCTGATCGACATCGAGCAGGCTGGCGGCCCGCCACGCCTGACGGCGCAAATCGAAACCGCGGAAGGGCTCAAGACCCTGGCTTGAGCGCGTCCGGCGCGTCCGCTCCGGCCACGCCGGCAACGCGCCCCCGCCCCTTTACAACAATCCGATCCGGAGACACCCCATGCCCGCCACCCGCAAGCGCTTCGACGACGAGCCCTATCTGGGCCAGTGCGAAGCCGCCGTCATCGCAGTCCACCCCGAAGGCGTCGAACTGGACGAAACCGTCTGCTATGCCCGCAGCGGCGGGCAAGCGGGCGACAGCGGCACGCTGACCCTGGCGGACGGCCGCGTCCTGGCGCTGACGGACACGGTCTACGCCGACGACCGCCAGCGCATCCTGCACGTCCTGGATGGCGACGCGGTCCCGCAGGTCGGCGACCGCGTCACCGTCGCCATCGACTGGCCGCGCCGCCACCGGCTGATGCGCCTGCACACCTGTCTGCATCTGCTGGGCTCCCTGGTGCCCGCGCCCGTGACCGGCTGCAGCATCTCCCCGGATTCCGCGCGCATCGACTTCGACCTGCCCGAGTCCACGCTCGAGAAAACCGACCTGACGGATCGCCTGAACGCCCTGATCAATACCCGCGCCGACGTCGGCATCACCGGCATCACGCCGGAGGAGCTGGCGGCGCAGCCGGATCTGGTGCGCACCGTGGGCGCCGCGCCCCCGGCCGGCACCGCCACGATCCGCATCGTCGAGGTCCCCGGGGTGGACCGCCAGCCTTGCGGCGGCACGCATGTGGCCAACACCGGCGAAATCGGTGCGGTGGTCATCACCAAGATCGAGAAAAAGAGCCGGACGAACCGTCGCGTGGTCGTCGCCTTCGCCTGAAGCGGGCGGCCCGGCGAAAAAAAGGGCCGCTTTCGCGGCCCTGCTTGTACCCGGCTTGCAGGCTCAGGTCTTTTTCAGCCAGCGCCACGGCGCGCGCAACGGCCATTGATACTTGCTGCACAAGACGCGCGGCGCCAGGACGTGCCCGACGAGCACGGCGATGCCGGCGGCGGTCATCACGTCGGACAGGTAGTGGTCCAGGTTCACCAGCCGGCTGACGGCCACCAGCGCGGCCAGCAGCAGGAACACCCAGCGCCAGCGCGGCGCCAGGATGCCGAGCACGACGGCCACGGCGAACGCCGCATAGGTATGGCTCGAAGGAAAGGAATTGAACTGCTGGACGCGCGAAAAGGACTCGCCCAGGCCGTAGATGCCCTTTTCGAAGAACAGTTCGGGGCGCGCCCGCGCCACCGAGCGCTTGAGCACCAGCACGATCAGCCCGCCGACAGCCATGGTGGACAGCATCAGCAGGCTGCCGCGAGCCATGGCGGCATAGCTCATCCGCACCGGATTGCGCCAGCCGCGCGCCAGCCCGACCAGGCCGATCACGTAGAAGGCCAGCGCCACGCCGATGTAACGCCCGCTTTCGCCAAGTTCGCCCACCCATTCGAAGGACTGGTCGACGCCATCCGACACCGATTCTTTGATCCAGATGGCCAGGGGCAGGTCCACCCACAGCGCGCAGGCGCCGGCCGCCAGGGCGAGAGCCAGGCCCAGCAGCAGCCACGTCGACCGCGAGAACGGGTTGCGGACTTCGTCCGGCACCGGCAGGCCAGTCGCGGCAGTGGCCGCGGGAGCAGCCAGCGGAGGCGTCAGGGGATTGGAATTCATCAGTACCGCGCAGGGAAAATGGGGAACCATTACTGGCGGCTGAAAGCCCGCCAGCGCGCTATCGTAACGGCAGCCACGAGCCAGGCCAAGAAACAATTCTCTCGCAACGGTTAAAATTCGCTCTTTCCTACCTTTCAGCCCCCGGGATCTACACCCGTTACGGCGACCATCATGCAAGAAACCTCCCTCAAGCGCGCGGGCATCCCCCGCGACGGCGGCAACGCCGCCCTGCCCTCCGCCGACGTCGGCTCCCCCCGCAAACTGTACATCCGCACCTTCGGCTGCCAGATGAACGAGTACGACTCGGACAAGATGGCCGACGTGCTGCGCGGCGACCAGGGGCTGGAACTGACCGACAACCCCGAAGAGGCGGACGTCATCCTGTTCAACACCTGTTCGGTGCGCGAGAAGGCGCAGGAAAAAGTCTTCTCGGACCTGGGCCGCGTGCAGCACCTGAAGAAGACCAACCCGAACCTGGTGATCGGCGTGGGCGGCTGCGTGGCCAGCCAGGAAGGCGAGGCCATCGTCAAGCGCGCGCCCTATGTCGACGTGGTGTTCGGCCCGCAAACGCTGCACCGCCTGCCCGACCTGATCAAGCGCCGCCGCGACGAAGGCCGCTCGCAGGTGGACATCAGCTTCCCGGAAATCGAGAAGTTCGACAACATGCCGCCCCCGCGGGTGGACGGCGCGACCGCGTTCGTCTCCATCATGGAGGGCTGTAGCAAGTATTGCAGCTTCTGCGTCGTGCCCTATACGCGCGGCGAGGAAGTCTCGCGCCCCTTCGACGACGTGCTGATCGAAGTGGCCGACCTGGCGGACCAGGGCGTGAAGGAAGTGACTCTGCTGGGCCAGAACGTGAACGCCTACCGCGGACGCATGGCGGACACGGACGAGATCGCCGACTTCGCCATGCTGCTGGAGTACGTCCACGAGATCCCGGGCATCGAACGCATCCGCTACACGACCTCGCACCCCAAGGAGATGACGCAGCGCATGGTGGACGCCTATGCCCGCCTGCCCAAGCTCGTCTCGTTCCTGCACCTGCCGGTGCAGGCGGGCAGCGACCGCGTGCTGGCCGGCATGAAGCGCGGCTACACCACCCTTGAATTCAAGTCCGTGGTGCGCCGCCTGCGCGCCGCGCGTCCGGACCTGACGCTGTCCTCGGACTTCATCGTGGGCTTTCCCGGTGAAACCGAGGAAGACTTCGAAAAGACGATGAAGCTGATCGAGGACGTCGGCTTCGACACCTCGTTCTCGTTCGTGTATTCGCGCCGTCCCGGCACGCCCGCCGCCGATCTGGCCGACGACACCCCGCAGGACGTGAAGCTGCGCCGCCTGCAGCGCCTGCAGGCGCTGATCAACGAGCAGGCGGCAACCATCGCCCGCAACATGATCGGCACGCGCCAGCGCCTGCTGGTGGAAGGCCCCTCGCGCCGCGACCCGAACGAACTGATGGGCCGCACCGAAAACAACCGCATCGTGAATTTCCCCGCGCCCGCGCGGCTCATCGGACAAATGGTCGACGTCGTCATCACCGAGGCGCACACGAATTCGCTGCGCGCCCGCGTGGCCGATGTGGACCGCAATTTCCAAGAGGCTGAATGACCACTTCCCGCTCCCGCGCGCGTCGCAGCATGCCCGCCGTCGTCACCCTGGACGGCGACAACACCCACCTGGCCAATCTCTGCGGGCCGCTGGACGAAAACCTGCGGCAGCTTGCCGACGGCATGAACGTCAAGCTGTCGCGCCGCGGCAGCCGGGTCACGATTGAAGGCGAGCTGGCCGAACTGGCCGGCCGCGTGCTGCGCCGCTTCCACGACCAGGCCGTGCATCGTGCCCTGTCGATCGACGACATCCAGCTGGGGCTCGTCGAGATCGGCGTCGGCCGGCAGGAGGAAAAGCTGAAGGAAGAGCAGGCGCAGGAAGCAGACCCGCTGCCCGCCCTGGACGACGAAAGCGACGGCATCGCCCTGCGCACCAAGCGCAGCGACCTGCGTCCGCGCACGCCTCGCCAGCGCGACTACCTGAACAACATCCTCAAGCACGACATCACCTTCGGCGTCGGCCCCGCCGGCACCGGCAAGACCTGGCTGGCCGTGGCCTGCGCGATCGACGCCATGGAGCGCGACACGGTGCAGCGGCTGGTGCTGACCCGTCCGGCCGTCGAAGCCGGCGAACGCCTGGGCTTCCTGCCCGGCGATCTGGCGCAGAAGGTCGACCCGTACCTGCGCCCGCTGTATGACGCGCTGTACGACCTGATGGGCTTCGAGAAGGTGCAGCGCCTGTTCGAAAAGCAGACCATCGAGATCGCCCCGCTGGCCTATATGCGCGGCCGTACGCTGAACCACGCCTTCGTCATCCTGGACGAAGCGCAGAACACCACGCCGGAACAGATGAAGATGTTCCTGACCCGGATCGGCTTTGGCAGCAAGGCCGTCATCACCGGCGATCCGTCCCAGGTGGACCTGCCGCGCGGGCAGGACAGCGGCCTGGCCCATGCCGTGAAGGTGCTGCATGACGTGCAGGGCATCGCCACCACCCGTTTCACCAGCCGCGATGTCGTGCGCCACCCCCTGGTCGCCCGCATCGTCGACGCCTACGACCGCGCCTCCGAAAATGAAGCCTGAGCTGTCCCTTGCCGTCCAGTATGGGGTGGAAGAAGCCCGCCTGCCCCGCTGGCGCCTGCGCCGCTGGGCGGAACGCGCGCTGGCGGGCGCGGCCGAAGACGGCCTGGTCGGTTTCTCGGCCGCCGAACTCAGCCTGCGGCTGGTGGGCACGGCCGAGGGCCGGCGCCTGAACCGGGAATTCCGGGGCCGCGACTACGCCACCAATGTGCTGACGTTCGAATACGGCGTGGACCCGCTGGGCGTTGCCCGCGGCGACATCGTGATGTGCGTGCCGGTGCTGGTGCGCGAGGCCCGCGAGCAGCGCAAGGCGCTGCTGGACCACGCCGCCCACCTGACCATCCACGGCGTGCTGCATTCGCTGGGCTATGACCACATCAAGGCTCGCGACGCCAAGCGCATGGAAGCGCTGGAAACGGCCACGCTGGCCAGGATGGGCATCACGGACCCCTACGTCGCGCCCTGAATCGGGACCACCGGGTCTACCCTGAGAAATTGTCCGAAAATGGCGTGCAGCAAGGCGCAGATCGCGTCGGTTGCACCCATTTTCATGAGTCGCGTTACAAATTGGAAGCCAGTTTCGGTTATGCTGAGCCCTCCATAACTTGTCCTCCCGGACGATGTCTGACCCTTACCCTGCTCCCGAAGCGACCCCTGCTCGCTCAGCCAAACCCGCCACCAAATCCCTTCTAGACCGCCTGCTTTCCCTTGTGCGCCGAGAGCCCGAGGACCGCGAAGGCATCAAGGCCATTCTGGAAGCCGCGCACGAACGCCAGTTGCTCGACGCGGAATCCTACAAGATGATCAAGGGCGCGCTCGCCGTGTCCGAGGGCACCGTCGGCGACATCATGGTCCCGCGCTCACGCATGGACCTGCTGGATGTCACGCAGCCCATTCCCTACCTGGTGGCCAACGTGATCGAGACCGCGCATTCGCGGTTCCCCGTCTACGAAGGCGACCGCGACAACATCATCGGCATCCTGCTCGCCAAGGATCTGCTGCGCTGCATGCTGGAACCCGGCATTGAAGTGCGCACGCTGGTGCGCCCCGCCGTGTTCATCCCGGAATCCAAGCGCCTGAACGTGCTGCTGCACGAGTTCCGCGCCAGCCGCAACCACCAGGCCATCGTCATCGATGAGCATGGCGGCATTTCCGGCCTGGTCACGATGGAAGACGTGCTTGAGCAGATCGTCGGCGACATCGAAGACGAATTCGACGAAACCGAGGAAGACTCCATCTTCCCCGAAGGCGAAAACCAGTGGCGCGTCCTGGCGGCCACCGACATCTCGCACTTCAACGAAGTGTTCGGCTGCCAATTGCCGGACGACGAATACGACAGCGTCGGCGGATGGATGGGCGGCCAGCTTGGCCGCATCCCGCGCCGGGGCGACCACGCCGAATTCGGCGGACTGCGCATGGAAGTGGCTCGCGGCGACGCACGCCGCGCCATCTGGCTGCGCGTCAAACGCAACGCCACGCCCCAACCAGACCGCCCCGCCGCCGACGCATGAGCAGCCCCGCGCGCGGCCGAATCCTGCGCGGCGCCGCCGGCCTGGTGCTGGCGGGCGCCGTCCACGCCCTGACCTTCGCCCCCGGCCCCTTGCCGGGTTGGGCGCTGGCGGTCACCCAGATCCTGGCGCTGGCCATTCTCGCCCGCGTGACCCTGTATGCGCCGTCCGCCAGACAGGCGTGGATGCGCGGCTGGCTGTTCAGCTTTGCCAGCTATGCGCTGGGCCTGTACTGGATCTTCATCAGCCTGCACCGCTACGGCGATCTGTCCGCGCCGCTGGCCGTGGCCGCAGTGCTGGCGCTGTCAGCCTTCCTGGCGCTGTTTCCCGCCACCGCCAACGCGCTGGCGCGGCGCTACGCGCCGCTGGCTCCCGATTCGGCCCCTTCCCGCATCCTGTCCGGCACGCTCGCCTGGGCCGCGATGTGGGCCGCGTTCGAATGGCTGCGCGCCGTGGTGTTTACCGGCTTTCCCTGGCTGAACATAGGCTATGCGCAGGTCGACAGCCCGATCGCGGGCTGGGCGCCGTTGCTGGGCGTGCATGGCATGGCGTTCCTGGCCGCCTTCGTCGCGGCCGCCGTCGCCAGCCTGTGGCAACCCTCCCGAAAGGCCGGTCTCGGCTCGCGCCATGCCCTGGCCGCCGGCGTCGCGCTGGCCCTGGCAGGCGCGGGATGGCCGCTGGCCCGCATCGACTGGTCCGTCCCGTTCGGCGATGCACTGAACGTGCGCCTGGTCCAGGGCAACATCGAACAATCCCAGAAGTTCGACCCCGCGCTGCTCGAGCAAAGCCTGGTGCGGCACCTGGACCTGACGGCCATGCCGCCCGCGCCCGGCGTGCCCGCCCCGCAACTGGTGATCCTGCCCGAGACCGTGCTGCCCATCTTCCAGGACCAGCTCGACCCGCGCATCTGGGAGACCTGGCGCAATCTGGCCGCGCAGCGCAATACCGTCATCACGATGGGCGTGCCCCTGCACGACCGCGTGAACGGCCGCGAGCGCTACACCAACAGCGTCATGGGCTTTGACGGCAACACGCCGGTCGAGCAGCTGGTGGCGGGCAACCCCGCCATGCGCTACGACAAGCGCCACCTGGTGCCTTGGGGCGAGTATGTGCCGCCCGGGTTCCACTGGTTCGTGGACATGCTGAACATCCCGCTGGGCGACTTCGACCGCGGCGCCGAGCGCCAGACGCCCTTTGCCGTGGGCGGCCAGCACATCGCGTTCAACATCTGCTACGAAGATCTGTTCGGGCCCGACCTGCTGCCCGCGCTGCAACCCGGCGCCAACGGCGAGCCGGGCGCGACCATCCTGGTGAACGTCAGCAACCTGGGCTGGTTCGGCGATACCTGGGCCTTGCGCCAGCATTTGCAGATCGGACGCCTGCGCACCATCGAAACCGCGCGTCCCATGCTCACGGCGACCAACACGGGCATTACCGCCGCCATCAACGCCAAGGGCGAGGTGGCCGCACAGCTTGCGCCGCTGCAGGCGGGCGTACTGCCGGTATCCGTGCAAGGCATGACGGGGCTTACCCCCTATGCGCGTTTCGGCGACAAGACCGCGCTGGCCCTGATCGGCCTGGCGCTCATCGCCGCGGTGGGCAGCGGCCGCAAGACGCGCCGCCGCTGATCCGCCTTCACGCGAACAGGTTCGCGGGCAAGGCGCCGTTCTCCTCGGGCGGGCGCAGCGGTCCGGCGCCCGCGCCCGTCAGTTCGACCGCCTCCGCGATGGCCTGCATGTCCTCCGCATCCAGCTCCAGCTCCGCCGCGCCCAGCAGGCCATTGACCTGGGCGGCGCTGCGCGCGCCCACGATGGCTCCCGTCACGCCCGGCCACGCCAGCGTCCATGCCGCCGCCGCGGCGGCAACGGTCGTGCCGTGGCGCTCCGCGATGGGCTTGAAGGCGTCGGCCAGGGCCAGGTTGCGCTCGAGATTGGGCGGCCTGAATTCCGCATGGCGCACGCGCCAATCGTCCTGGGGCAAGGCCAGCGCGCGCTGCACGCTGAAGGCGCCGGTCAGAAGGCCCGACTGCATCGGGCTGTAGACGATCACGCCCGTGCCGTTTCCGGCGCACCATGGGATCAGGTCGCCGCCCGCGGCGCGCTGGATCGCCGAGAACGGTGGCTGCAGCGAGTCCACGTGCCCCAGGGATTCCGCGTCCTGCACCTGCGCAAGATTGTGGTTTGACAGTCCGATCGCCCTGACCTTGCCGGCCTGCTTCAAGTCCAGCAGCTCCTGCCAGTATGTCTCCAGCGGCGTGCCGTCGCCGGCCGGCCAATGCATCTGGTAGAGGTCGATGCGTTCGACGCCCAGGCGGCGCAGCGAGCCTTCGATTTCACGGCGGATGCTGGCTGGCGCGCCCGTGCGCCGCGGCGTGGCCAGCGGCTGTTCCGCGGACCAGGTCAGGCCGCACTTGGTGAAGACATACGGGCGGTCGTCCGGCGCCATCTGGGCCAGGGCGCGGCGCACGATATCTTCGGAGTGGCCCAGCCCGTACACCGCCGCGGTGTCGATCCAGTTGATGCCGCGATCCACGGCCAGCCGGATCGCGGCGATGGAATCGGAATCATCCTGCGGGCCCCATCCCACCGCCCATCCATTTCCACCGATGGCCCAGGCGCCAAGTCCGATACGCGTGATGTCCATGCCGCTGCGGCCGAGGGTCCGCGTGGGAAAGGAGGTCTTGCTGTTCATGAAGATGTGCTCATCTGTGGATCCCTTTGCCTGTGCGCGTGACGATGTCCAGCAAAGTCCCGGGCGCAAAAGCCACAAAGATTGAATAAATTTTTTCCGTCCACGATAGCACTCGCACAAGCCTTTGATTTCGTTGAATTCTGCATCAATCGGCATTCGCGTTTGAGGTCCGCGGCACGCCAAAAAGCCACTCATTCGTGCGATCCAACCCTCTTTTTTGGCAACTTTTTAGCTTTTTCCCATGAACCGACTTGCACACCCAATTTAGTTCGTGCATAATCTCGTTTCTTCGCCAACGGCACTAAACAAAACCGGCAACGAACTACGAAAAAACGCACCGTAAAACGTGCCCAAATTCGTAAAACGTTGAACGGATTGATTAGAGAAACGGGGGTATAGCTCAGCTGGGAGAGCGCTTGCATGGCATGCAAGAGGTCAGCGGTTCGATCCCGCTTACCTCCACCAGTCAACAGCGAAGAAGGCAGTACCAGTATTTAGTAGCGCAAGTTTAGTACGGCAAGTCCTGAGTCCCCTTCGTCTAGAGGCCTAGGACATCACCCTTTCACGGTGAGTACAGGGGTTCGAATCCCCTAGGGGACGCCAGTTTACTGGCAGCAGTTTGCGGTAAGTAAGTGCAGTAAATAGATGCAGTTGAAGTGACAAAGTAGTTGAGTAAGCCGCTGCGGAGCGGTAGTTCAGTTGGTTAGAATACCGGCCTGTCACGCCGGGGGTCGCGGGTTCGAGCCCCGTCCGCTCCGCCAAAAGCTCTCTCGCTCAGAGTCTTTCAAGAGCTCCGTTTTCGGGGCTTTTTGCTTTTATAGAGTGTGAGACCTTGTTGTCTGAAGTTTGGGGCATCAGGACTTCCTGGGGGTATAGCTCAGCTGGGAGAGCGCTTGCATGGCATGCAAGAGGTCAGCGGTTCGATCCCGCTTACCTCCACCAGTAAAGCAGTACAGTAGTAAAGTTGTTCGTTCAGGTCCCCTTCGTCTAGAGGCCTAGGACATCACCCTTTCACGGTGAGTACAGGGGTTCGAATCCCCTAGGGGACGCCAGCTTCATCTGGCATGTAGCACCAAGCTGCCTTGACACCGCAGTGTAGTATTGAAGTTCAGAAGTACAGTTAAACAAGCCGCTGCGGAGCGGTAGTTCAGTTGGTTAGAATACCGGCCTGTCACGCCGGGGGTCGCGGGTTCGAGCCCCGTCCGCTCCGCCAAAGCACTTTGTGCTTTACGCAAAAATGCTGCTCCACGCAGCAGCCGTCAAAAGCTCCGGATTCCGGAGCTTTTTGCTTTTGTGCCTGCGCAGCGGCGCAAGCACCATCCCCCCCTTTTTTCGCCATCCTCCCCTTCCCTCAGTCTCGTCCGTTTTGCCCTCTGGACAGCGTGGCGGCGCGCCTTCATTCTGTGTGCATACGCCATGCGAAGAAACGAGGCCTACGTGACCCCCAAAGACGCCGCACCCCAAGCGCATCGCCAACACCTGCAGCGCATCATCGCGGGCCTGAACGAGGGCATCATCCTGCTTGAGGCCGACGGATCGATCGCCTGGGCCAACGCCAGCGCGCTCAGCCTGCACGGCGCCGACGAACTGGACGACCTGGGCGGCACGCCCGCCGGCTACCGCAAGCGCTACACGCTCACGTACCGCAATCATCATCGCGTGCCGGCGCGTCAGTACCCGCTGGACCGCCTGCAGGCCGCGGAGGCCTTCGACGAGCTGCTGCTGGACCTGAGCCGCAAGGACGACGAGGAATTCCTGCGCCATGTGCTGGCGCGCGGTCTGAACCTGGACGATGACGCCGGAGTCGCCTACCGCGTGCTGATCCTGCACGACCAGACCGGACAGATCAACGCCGAAGAACGCTTCGAACGCACGTTTTCCGCCAATCCCGCCCCCGCGCTGGTCTGCCGCCTGTCGGACCTGCGGTATGTGAAGGTCAACCAGGGATTCCTGGAAATGACCGGCTACACGCGCGACGCCGTGCTGGGCAAATCGGCGTACGAACTGGATGTGCTGGACGGCGGCGAAGACAAGGAAGCGGCCGTCGCCAAACTCAACGAAGGCCAGACCATCGCGCAGCGCGAAGGCACCGTGAAGCTGCCCGACGGCAGCGCCAAGTTCGTGGTGGTTGCGGGCCAGCCCATCGACATGCAGGACGAACCCTGCATGTTGTTCACCTTCATTGACCTGGAGGCCCGCAAGCGAACCGAGGTGGCGCTGCGGGAAAGCGAAGAACGCTTCTCCAAGGCTTTCCGGCTGGCGCCCGTGCCCATGGCGGTATGCGATGGCGTCACCCTGCACGTGCTGGACATCAACGAGGCCTTCGAGGCGGCCACCGGGGCCTCGCTGGAAAGCGGCGCGGACGTGGATCTTGCCGGACTGGGGCTGCGGCCTTACGAAGGCATGGTCGCCAGCCTGAAGCGCGGCGAAAGCGCCCGCAACCGTGAAGCCATGCTGACCGCGCAGGACGGCGGGCAGCTGGACTGCCTGGTGTCGGCCGAGCCGGTGATGATCGGCGGCGAACGGCGCGTGCTTGTGGTCATGCAGGACATCACCGAACGCAAGCGCTCCGAGACCGAGCTGCTGACGGCGATCGAGGCCGTCATGCAGGACACTTCGTGGTTCAGCCGGGGCATCATCGAAAAGCTGGCCCAACTGCGCGAGCCCGCGCCGGCCACCCGCGACGTCGCGGAACTGGCGCAGCTCACCTCGCGCGAACGCGAGGTCCTGGGGTTGCTGTGCCAGGGGCACGATGACGATGGCATCGCCAAGACCCTCAAGCTGTCCCGCAACACGGTGCGCAATCACGTGGCCACGATCTACAGCAAGATCGGCGTGCATCGGCGCAGCGCCGCCATCGTCTGGGCGCGGGACCGCGGCATCACAGGGCATGAGCATGCCCGCGCGCGGGACAAGCGGCCAAAGACATGATGGCCGCCCGCCTTAATTTACAATTTGAATCAAAATATCCGCCCCTGCGGGGTCGCCGAAGATGACGCCGCGTTAGAAGTCGAGGCCACCCAAAAGCGGCCATTTCCTCCGAACGCCCGCCCAACACACCCCGAAAACCGGCCTTGCGGCCCGCATTGCGCAAACCCTGCACAGGTTCTTACGATCCGCCGATCCCGCCCTTGCCTTGATGGCTTTGCGGCGCGATCCCAGTAAGACCGAACAGGAGCCCGACTTTGCAGACCGCCTACATCCCCGTCCCGACGGCGCCCAAGCGCCTGCCCGCCCCCGCCTGGAGCGCCGCCGACATCATGGCGCTCTATGAACTGCCGTTTATGGATCTGGTGCACCGGGCCCAGCAGACCCACCGCGCCCACTTCGATCCGAACGCCATCCAGCTGTCCAGCCTGCTGTCGATCAAGACCGGCGGCTGTCCCGAGGACTGCGCCTATTGCCCGCAGTCCTCGCACTACGACACCGGCCTGGACGCCGACAAGCTGATGCCGCTGGATGAGGTGGTCGCCGCGGCCCGCGCCGCCCAGGCCGGCGGCGCGCAACGCTTCTGCATGGGCGCCGCCTGGCGCAGCCCCAAGCCCCACCACCTGGACGCCGTGGCCGAGATGGTCAGCGCGGTAAAGGCGCTGGGCCTGGAAACCTGCGTGACGCTGGGCATGCTGCGCGAAGGCCAGGCCCAGCAGTTGAAAGACGCCGGACTGGACTACTACAACCACAACCTGGACACCTCGCCGGAGTTCTACGGCAAGATCATTTCCACGCGTACCTACCAGGACCGCCTGGACACGCTGGACCGCGTGCGAGATGCCGGCATCAACGTGTGCTGCGGCGGCATCGTGGGCATGGGCGAGTCCCGCCGCGAACGAGCGGGCCTGATCGCCCAGTTGGCCAGCATGGAGCCCTATCCCGAGTCCGTGCCGATCAACAACCTGGTGCAGGTGGAGGGCACGCCGCTAGCTGGCGTGGAGGCGCTGGACCCGTTCGAATTCGTCCGCACCATCGCGGTCGCGCGCATCGCCATGCCGCGCGCGGCAGTGCGCCTGTCGGCCGGGCGCGAAGCCATGGACGACGCGCTGCAGGCGCTGTGCTTCATGGCCGGCGCCAACTCCATGTTCTACGGCGATGCGCTGCTGACCACGGCAAACCCGCAGATGGAAGCCGACCAGCGCCTGCTGGAACGCCTGGGCATGCGGATCGACGCGGCCCAGCACGTCCATCACGAGACCGCCACGTGCCGTTGACGCCGGGCCTGCTGTACCTGGCGGCCAGCGTCCTCTGCAGCGTCACCGTGGCCGTGCTGCTGAAGCTGGCCCGGCGCTACCAGGTGGACGTGCGGCAGGCGATCGCCATGAATTATGCCGTGGCCGCCCTGCTCTGCTGGGCGGTGCTGCGGCCGGACCCGGCGCGCCTGTTCGCGCCGCAGACGCCGTGGCTGGTGCTGGCGGCGCTGGGCGTGCTGCTGCCCAGCGTCTTCCTGGCGATGGCGGCGGCGCTGCGGCACGCCGGCATCGTGCGCAGCGACGCCGCGCAGCGCCTGTCGCTCTTCATCCCGCTGCTGGCCGCGTTCCTGCTGTTCGGCGAGCCCGTCAGCGGCCGCAAGCTGGCGGCGATCCTTCTGGCGTTCAGCGCCCTGTTCTGCCTGTTGCGCCAGCCGCCCCGGGCGCAGGCCGCAGGCGCCAGCGCGCCCGAGGACCGCCGCGCGATGTGGCTGTGGCCGATGGTGGTGTGGGCCGGCTACGGCGTGATCGACATCCTGTTCAAGCAGGTGGCGCGCACCGGCACCGCGTTCGCCGGGGGCCTGCTGCTGGCCTTCGTGCTGGCCGGCGTATTGATGCTGGCCTATCTGCTTTGGCGCCGGGTGCGCTGGCAGGCCCGCCATCTGGCGGCCGGCGTGGCGCTGGGCCTGGCCAACTTCGGCAATATCCTGACCTATATCCGGGCGCACCAGTCCCTGCCCGAGCATCCCGCGCTGGTGTTCGCGTCGATGAACATGGGAGTGATCACGCTGGGCACGCTGGTGGGCGCGCTGGCCTTCCGCGAGCCGCTGACGCGGGTGAACGTCCTGGGCATTGCGCTGGCCCTTACTGCCATCCTGCTGATGGCGCCGTGGTAGGGGCGCCTCGTCAGGTGCCGGTGCGGACCTGGCGCTCGGGCTCGGCGGATTCGTCGGGCAGGTCCGGCGGCGCTCCGTCGGCCGCGCCGGCATCGGCGCGGACCGGTTCCGGCTCGGCCACGGGTTCCGGCGGCGCGGGCGCGGCGGACGGGTCCGGCTGCACCATTTCCATGGCGATGTCGTTTTCGGGGTCCACCCGCGGATCCAGCACCGCCGACGCGGGCGAGCTCTGCAAGGTGTCGGGCATGGGCACGAAATGCGTCGGCGCCTCGTCGACCTGGTGCGCGCCCGTGACGCGCGTGGGACGCACCTGCCAGACCAGGATCACGGCGCAGGCCGAGATGAAGACGTAATACATGCTGGGGCCGCCCAGGGACATCATCAGCCCCGCGACCATGGGGCCGATACAGGCGCCCACGCCATAGGTCATGAGCAGCACGGCCGACAGGCTCACGCGCCGCTCGGACTCGACGTGGTCATTGGCGAACGCCGCGCCCAGCGGATAGAGCGTGAACTGCAATATGCCGAAGACACAGGACATGGCGACCAGCGCCCAAAAGGGCAGCGTGATCCAGCCCCACATGACCGTGGGCAGCACCACCAGCAGCAAGGCGTTGAACCGGATCAGGCCGGCGCGGTTGATGCGGTCGGACAGCCAGCCCATGGGCCATTGCGACAACAGGCCCGCCGTGACGGCGGCGGCCACGAAGACGGCGGCCTGCGAGGTGGACAGGCCGTGCTTGGCGCCGTAGACGGCCGCCAGGCCATAGAAGGCCCCGGAAAGGTTGCCCGCCACGAACAGCACCGTCATCGACAGCGGCACGCGGCGCATGAAAAAGCGGATATCCAGCGGCGCCGGCAGGGGCGTGGGCGGGTGCGACCGGGCGGTGACGGCAAGCGGCACCAGGCACAGCACCAGACACATGGCCACCAGGGTCAGCGGCCGCAGGTCCAGCGTGGCGTAGGCGGTCAGCGCCAATTGCCCCAGCACGGTGCCCAGGCCGGACACGACCATGTAGACGGAGAAGACCCGGCCGCGCTGGTGGTTTTCGGTTTGCTCGTTCAGCCAGCTCTCGATGACCATGAATTCCGTCACCATCACGATGCCGGAAATGACGCGGAACACCAGCCAGACCGGCATGGAATCCACCAGCGTCTGCGCCAGGATCATGCTGGTGGCGATGGCCGCGCAGGCGACGAACGCCCGGATATGGCCGACGCGGATGATGAGCTTGTGCCCCAGCCGCGCGCCGCACACCAGGCCCAGGTAGTAGCCGGCGATCAAGGCGCCGATCCACACTTCACTGACCGACTGGGAGGTCAGCCTCAGGCCCATGTAGGTGTTGAACAGACCCGTGCCGATGAGCATCAGCAAGGTCGCAAAATAGAGCGACGAGAAAGATGAGATGGTGGAGAGCATGGCGTCGGCGACCGCTGCTGGCGCAAGCGCGGCGGGCCGCCGGGGCGGCCCGCGCGTTGAGCGGTAAAACAGGAACTACGGGATCAGGCCTGCGAGAGCATCGTGGCGGCGTCGCTGACTTCGAACTTGCCAGCGGCTTCCACGTTCAGGTGCTTGACCACGCCGTCGACGATCAGCGCCGAGTAGCGCTGCGAGCGCACGCCCATGCCGCGCTGGATCAGGTCCAGTTCGAGGCCCAGTTCCTTGGTCCACAGCGCGGAGCCGTCGGCCAGCATGCGGACCTTGCCGTCGGTCTTCTGTTCACGGCCCCAGGCGCCCATGACGAAGGCGTCGTTGACGGACACGCACCAGATTTCATCGATGCCCTTGGCCTTCAGCGCCGCGGCCTGTTCCACGTAGCCCGGCAGATGCTTGGCCGAGCAGGTGGGGGTGAAGGCGCCGGGCACGGCGAACAGCGCAATGGTCTTGCCGCGGGTCAGGTCGGCGACCTGGAACGCGTTGGGGCCGAGCGAGCAACCGGCGGTTTCGGTTTCGATGAATTCGGTCAGGGTGCCATCGGGCACGCGGTCGCCGACTTTGATCGTCATGTAAATCTCCAGGAATGGGGGCAATGCATTGAGGCAGGAGCGCCTCACAGGCACCATCATAGTTCTTGCGGGGCCGGGTTGCAGCCTTCGGGGACAGGGGAAAAGAAGATGCACAGTCTGAAACGACTCAACACGACCGCTACATGGCCCGGAAACGGGTGGTTGCCATAATGCCGTGGTAACCATCGCCTGTCGCGGCTGCCCTGGCAGTGGCCCGGGGGGCTTCATAGGGAGGCTTTGCGATGCGTAAGATCTTGACCACCGGGCTGGCCTGGGCGCTGGCCGCCGCCGCCCCGGCCTGGGCGGCTCCGGACGCCGCCGAACAGGCCCAATTCGATTCCTTCGTCGTTGCAGCGGGCGCCTCCAATGGCGCCGCGCGCGCTTGCGGCGCTTCCGAACCCGACCTGGCCCAGCACCAGGCCACGGCGCGCAAGAATCTGCTGCGGTACGCCGAGGAGTATCAGTTTTCGGCGGGCGGGTATGACGGGCTGTACCAGAAGGGGATGGCGCAGGGGAAGACGATGATGGATGAGATGAAGCGCTCGGGGGTGGATGGCTGCCGGGGGGTGCTGGGGAGCTTTCAGAACGAGCGGGTGATTGGGTATGAAGAGATGAAGAATGCCTTGGCGGAGGTTAGTGATGGGTTGCCGGGGGAGAAGGCTCGCTAGGGGGGATCTTGGGGCGGGTGATGGTTCTTTAGACGCCTGGCGTGGCGGGGGCCTGGGGTACGCGGGGCTGCGATTGCGGTCCGGAGCCTTCGCTCCGGACTGCCCCGTCGTCATCTTCGTCACCGCCTTTGGCGGTTCCTTCAGATTCCCTCGGGCTTATCGACGCCTCGCGTACCCCAGGCCCCCGCCACGCCAGGCTCTGGTGGTTTGATCTTTACGGGCGCCGGGGCGGACGGTGTTCTTCTGGTTCTCGCCACGCGTGGTGGGTGGTGGAAGATCTTGCGGGGCCCGCGCCCGGCCGGCCGCGCGGGCGGCCTTTGGGCGCTTACACAGGGGCTTGCGTCGTGGCGACGACGCTTCGCGTGTGGGCACATGTGTCTGACACGGATGCGCGGGTCAGGGGTCACAAGACGGCGTCAAAGCCCGTTTTGCTTGAACCAGTCCAGCATCCTGGTCCAGGCCTGCTCCGCCTCGGCCTTGCGGTAGGAGGGGCGGTAGTCCGCGTGGAAGGCGTGCGGGGCGTCGGGGTAGATGTCGATGCGCGAGGCCTTGGCGGCGGCTGTGCCCTTGGCCAGTTCGATGCGCATGCGGTCTACGTCGGACTGGGAGATCCCGGCGTCCTTGCCGCCGTAGGCGCCGAGGACCGGGGCCTTCAGGTCGTTGACGATGCTCAGCACGGCCTTGGGCTTCAGTTCGCTGGGTTCGCCCGCCAGCTGGCCGTACCAGGCGGCGCCGGCCTTCAGCTTGGGGTTGTGCGCGGCGTATAGCCAGACCTGGCGGCCGCCCCAGCAGAAGCCCAGGATGCCCAGCCGGTCCGGGTTGCCGCCGTTGGCCGCAGCCCAGGCGGCCGTGGCGTCCAGGTCGCGCTGCACCTGCGCGTCCGGCACCTTGCTCACGACTTCGGCCTGCAATTTGGGGATCTCGGTGTATTTGGACGGGTCGCCCTGGCGCGCGTAGAGTTCGGGCGCGATCGCCAGGTAGCCCTGGTGGGCCAGCCGGCGGCATACGTCCTGGATGTATTCGTGCACGCCGAAGATCTCCTGCACCACGATCAGGGTGGGGAGGTTCTTCTTGCCCTGCGGGGCGGCCCGATAGGCGGGCATCTTGCCGTCCGGGGTGGGGATGTCGATCTTGCCTGCCAACAGTCCGTTGGCGTCGGTGGCGATGGCGGTCTGCGCCGCGGCCGGGCCTGCCGCCAGCGAGAATCCTGCCGCCACCGTGGTGGCGATGAAGCCCCGCCGGTCCAGCCGCAAGGGCGGAAGCAAGCTGTCGAACTGCGCGTCCTGGTCTTTCATCGAGAATCTCCGGGAATAAGACAAGCCCCGGGGGACGCGTTTGCGTCCCTTCCGCGGCCTGCCGAGTTCACTTCAGGGAGAAGTCCACGCGCGAGGGTTGCCCCTCGTCCTTGATGCCATCGGTGTCCAGCTGCGGCGCAACGATGAACACGCGATCCGCGAGTCCTTCCTGGGCTTGCAACTTCTCATAAACCGCCTGCGCTCGGGCATCCGCCAGTTGGCGCAGTTGCTCCTCGCCGACGGGAGCCACCCCGCGCAGCATTTGCTCCATCTGCTCAGCGGGAATGGACTTGGCCATGCCGATGAGATTGCGCGGCTTGTCCTTGATATCCGTGTCGTCATAGACCTCTTCAAGGTACTTGGCGCGCTCGGCACCCGTGACCTCGACACCGGCCGGATTGGGCTTCTTGCCCCGGGGCGCGGTGGCGGCGGCCTTGGCGGCGCGGATCTTGCCTTCTACCCAGGCCTGGCGCAGGCCTTCGATGTCGGTCTTGGGATCGGCGCGGCCGCTGATGTCCATCTTCAGCGCGGGGCGGTCCACCAAAGCCTTGGTCAGGGTGTCGATGCGCTGCACCGAGTCTTCGGTCAGCTGCGCGCTGCCCGGCGCGAATTCCACATAGGACAGCTCTTCGCCGCCGCCGAACGCCGAGGCCAGCAGGCTGAAGGGCGAGGTGACGGCCTTGACCACCAGGTTCAGCAAGACGCGCACCACGATGCCGCCGACCGAAAACTCCGGGTCGTCCAGCGAGCCCGAGATCGGCAGGTTGATGTCGATGTTGCCGCGCGAGTCCTTTAGCAAGGCCACGGCGAGCAGCACCGGCAGCTTGGTGGCGTCCGGGCTGTTGGTCTTGTCGCCGAACGTGAGCTGGTTGAGCACGACGTGGTTGGAGGCCTGCAAGGCGCGGTTCTTGATCTTGTATTCCAGGTCCACCGACAGCTTGCCGCGCTTGATCGGGTAACCCACGTACTTGGCGGAATAGGTGTTGAAGCGCGGCAGGTCCACGCCCTTGGCGGACGCCTTCAGGTCCAGCGACAGGAATTTGGCGAAGGGCTGCACGACGCCGCTGATGGACAGGGGCGCGGTCGTGTAGACCCGGCCGGTGACCTTGACCTTGGCGGGCTGGGGATTGGTGGACGAGACCGCGGTGATGCCGCCCTCGATGCTGGACAGCTCGGCCACGTAGTTGGGTTTGACGAAGCGGTCGGTGAAGGTCATGCGGCCGCGGTTCAAGGTGACGCTGTTGACCGAGATGTCCGGCATGCCCCCGCTGCTCTTGGCGGCCGGAGCGGGCGGCGCCGCGGCGCGGCCGGGAGTCTGGGTGTCCTGGGTGATGGAGCCGCCGGCCTGCCCCGGCGCAGCCACCAGGTCCATGACGTTCAGCCGGCCCTGGGCATTGAGCAGTATCCGGCCGTAGAAGTCTTCCAGGGCGATGTCGCCCAGCTTCGCGCCGATCTTGTCGCCCGCCACGGAGATGTCCATGCCGGAAAAGCCGAGCCGCTTCCAGTTCAGGAAATCGTCTTGGTTGACGCGGTCTTGCAGGTCGACATCGGTGATTTCGACACCGCCCTTCCAGGCCGCTTTCATGGGCGCATTGCCGGCGGCGGCGGCGAACTCGGCGTTGCCCTTTGCGCCCAGCGTGATGGCGCGCACGGTGGCGTTCAGGCTGGACGCCGCATACGGCGCGAACGAAGCGACGTTCAATCCGGACAGGTCCACGGAGGTCTTGACGGTCAGCGGCTGCGGGGTGAACGCGCCCTGCAGGTTCAGCTTGCCGTTGCCTTGTATGCCGGCGGCCGCCAGCGTGAAGTTGCTCTGGCCGGGCCCCATGGCAAGACGGTCGGCCGTCACATGCAGGGTCTGCAAGGCGATGTCCAGCGCGGGCTTGAACGTTTCATCCCGCGCCTTGAATTGCGTCAGGTCGGCCTGCACGGCGGTGGCCGAGGTGTCCACCGCGCCGTTCTTTTCCCGCACATGGATCTGCGCGGTTGCGCCCAGCCTGCCGTCCAGCAGGGTGATCGGCGCCGCGCTGCGCACGGCCGGCGCCAAAGGCGCCAGGGCCACGTTGCCCAGGCGCACGCCCAGTTCGAGCGACAGCGGCTTGATCACCAGCGGCCCCTTGGCGCGCAGCCAGCCGCCGTCGGTGCTGTTGTCCATGGTCAGCCACAGGTTGATGGGCTGGTCCGGCGCCTGCGGCAGCGTCACGCCCTCTACCGTGGCGGCCAGGCCGGTCATCACGTAGTCCAGCTTGCTGATCGCATCCGTGACGTAGACCTCGCCTTCATGCAGGTTGAAGGCGTCCAGGGTGACCTTCCATTCGCCGGGCGCGGCGGGCTGGGGCGCGGGCGCCGGCGTGGACGGCGGTTCCGGCGCGGCGGTGGCGGATGCCGCCGTTGCCGCGGGCGTGGCGGCTGCCTCGGGCGTGGGCGACGCGACGGGCGCATCGGGCGCCGCCGGCGCGGCGGGCTCGATGCCGCTGGCCTTCTTCATCTTGTCGATCACCGGCGTGGCGGTCGGCTCCACGCCGCCCAGGGCTTTGAGACCGGCGACCACGTCCTGCCAGTTCAGGTGCTGGTTGGCGTGCCGCCGCACCTGGATCTGCGGGGCCCACAGGCCCACTTCTCCGATATAGACCTGACGGGCGATCGGCTCCAGTTCCAGCCGGGTGACGGTGAGCGCGCTCCAGGCCGCGAGGGCCTCGCCGGCGGTGTCGCGCAGGTCCAGACGGCGCAGGCCCAGGTCGCCCACGATGCGGATCTTGGGCGGGGCGTCCTTGGGCTGCTCGAACAGGATCTGCAGGTTCGAGTCCAGCAGCGCGCTCTCGACCTTGAACGGCAGGGGCATGGGCCAGACATCGGCCCACTTTTCCAGCTGCAGCCCGTTGAACGCCACGCGCAGCGTGGACGAGGGCACCACGTCGAAGGGGCGCGCCACGCCGGTCAGGTCGAAGGGACTGCCGTTGATGCGCAGGTGCAGGCGGGGCTGGACGTCGATATCGGTGGCGTACCCGAACGTGGAAATGAACGGCACGCCCACGCCCAGCTCGTCCACCACCTGCTTGCGGCCGGTGACCTTGTCGTCCAGCGTGATGGAGCCGCCGTCGATCACCATGTTGTTCAGCGAAAAGCGCGGCAGCCCTTCGTCCGGCTTGGGCGGTTCCTCGGGCTTGGAGGCCGTCAATTCGGCCACGCGTTGCTCAATATCAGAGAAATTGAATCGCGTGACGTCTTCGCGGACGATGGCGATGTTAGGCTGGCGCAGGGTCAGTCGATCGACCACGGGCGCGAACCAGAACAGCGAAGTCCATGCCGCGCTGGCATCCAGTTCCGCCAGCGTCATGAGCGGGGTCTGGGAGCCGGGCTGGGCTACGGCCAGGTCGCGCGCGCGGACGGTCAGTGTGAAGGGATTGAATGTGATCTTGCCGACGGAGACGTCGCGGCCGATCATTTTGGAGACGTCCTGGGTCAGGACGTCATGCAGGACCTTCGGGACCTGCCAGGCGGCAACGCCGCAAAGAATCAGCAAGAACGCAAGGATGCCCAGAAGAATCTTGCCGGCGCGCCGGGTGAACCGAAGCTTGGGCATGCGCACGGGCATCGCGAGTCTCCTGATAACTATTGAAGGCCATTATTCCGTCCTTCCACTGACTACAGGCGCGATTATCGCGCCCCCTTCACTGCTCGTCTATCATAGGCGTAACAGGGGCCCTTCCCGGCCAGCCGGGACCGCTCTTTTCAAACATTAACAATTCCTGATCCCGATTCTCATGTCCACGTCCACCCCCACCTTGAGCCACCTGGATGAAGCCGGCCAGGTCCGCATGGTCGACGTCATCGCCAAGACGGACACCGAACGCGTGGCGATCGCCACCGCCAGCGTGCGCATGAACGCCGTGGCCTATGGCCTCCTGACCCAGCCGGGCCAGGGCAAAGGCGAGGTCCTCAACACAGCCCGCGTGGCCGCCATCCTGGCCGCCAAGCGCTGCGCCGACCTTATCCCGCTGTGCCACAGCCTGCCGCTGGCCTTCGTCGGCGTTGAATTCTCCCTGGACGACGCCGAGCATCGCATCGATGTGCTGGCCACCTGCCGCACCAGCTACAAGACCGGTGTGGAAATGGAGGCCATGATGGCGTGCAGCGTCGCCGCGCTGACCATCTACGATATGTGCAAGGCGGCCGACAAGGGCATCGTGATCGAACAAGTTCGCCTTAAGTACAAGGCGGGAGGCAAAAGCGGTGAATGGCGCAACGATTAATCTCCTCTATTTCGCGCGCGTGGCCGAACTGGTCGGCAAGCGCGCCGAGGCCTGGCCTGTAGAAGGCGAATCCACCGGCGCTCAGTTGCTGGCGGCATTGGGCGAACGCTACCCGCAGCTTGAACCGGCTGCGCGCCTGAAACTGGCCATCAACCAGACCCACTCCAAGCCGTCGGCGCCGATCCGCGCGGGCGACGAGGTCGCCGTGTTCGAACCCGTCACCGGAGGTTGAACGCCATGATCAGCGTCCAGGAAGCCGACTTCGACGGCGCCGCGCTCACGGCCGCGCTGCGGGAACGCGCCGGTCCGGGCGTGGGCGGCATCGTCACCTTCGTGGGCTATGTGCGCGACTACGCGCCCGACTCGCCCACCGAAACGCTTTATCTCGAACACTACCCGGGCATGTGCGAACGCGAGCTTGAAGAAATCGCCGCCACCGCCCGCGCGCGCTGGAACCTGGACGGCACGGTCATCGTGCACCGGGTGGGCGCGCTCTCGCGCAATGCGCAGATCGTCTTCGTGGCGGCGGCCAGCGCCCATCGCGGCGACGCCTTCCGCGGCTGCGAATACATCATCGACGCGCTCAAGACCCGCGCGCCCTTCTGGAAGCGCGAGACCCTTGCGGGCGGCAGCAGCTTCTGGGTGGAACAGCGCCAATCCGACCAGGACCGCACCGAGTCCTGGGATGAAGACACCGCCAACAAGAAGGAGAACCCATGAGCGAAGCAAACCAGGTCTCGCTGGCCTGCGCCGTGCTGACGGTCAGCGACACCCGCAGCGCCGGCGACGACACCTCCGGCAACCTGCTGGCGCACAGCCTGGCGCATGCGGGCCACCAATGCGTACGCCGCGACATCGTCCGCGACGACATCTATCAGATCCGCCGCGTCATCAGCAACTGGATCGCCGACCCCGAAGTGCAGATCATCCTGACGACGGGCGGCACCGGCTTCTCGCATCGCGACCACACGCCGGAAGCCATCATGCCGCTGCTGGACCGCGAGATCCCGGGCTTTGGCGAGCTCTTCCGCCAGATCTCCTACACCGAGATCGGCAGCTCCACCGTCCAGTCGCGCGCATTCGCCGGC
Organism: Achromobacter deleyi; assembly: GCF_013116765.2. Lineage (GTDB taxonomy): Bacteria > Pseudomonadota > Gammaproteobacteria > Burkholderiales > Burkholderiaceae_B > Achromobacter > Achromobacter deleyi_A. The sequence goes on along the minus strand of NZ_CP074375.1, from coordinate 6,161,524 downwards.
TCGGCCAACCAGACCCTGATCTTCTGCCTGCCCGGTTCCAACAACGCCTGCGAAACCGCCTGGGCGCAAATCCTCCGTGAACAGCTCGACAGCAGCCACGGCCCGTGCAATTTCGCCGCACAGTTCAAGAAACGCGAAGAAGAAAACTGACCCATGCTGGATTTCGATCAAGCCCAGACCTTGCTGGCCAATGCCGCCAGTCCGCTGCAACGCACGGAACAAGCCAGCCTGTCGGAAGTCGCCGGCCGCGTCCTGGCCGGCAGCCTCGAAGCCACGGTCGACATTCCCCCGGCCGACAACAGCGCCATGGACGGCTACGCCTTGCGCCTGGCCGACTGGAGCGCCGATGCCCGCCTGCCGATCCAGCAGCGCTGCTACGCCGGCGACGTGCCGGAGCCGCTCAAGCCCGGTCACGCCATCCGGCTGTTCACGGGCAGCGTGATTCCCGCCGGCGCGGACGTGGTGGTCATGCAGGAAGACACCGTCGAAGCCGACAACCAGGTCCAGATATCCCGCGAACCCAGGCCCGGCCAGCACATCCGCCGCCGCGGCGAGGACACGATGGCCGGCGCCCCGCTGCTGCCGGCCGGCACCTTGCTGCAAGCCGCGCACGTGGCCCTGCTCGCCTCGCAGGGGCTGGCCACCGTGCCGGTATACGGCCAGTTGCGCGTCGGCATCCTGACCACCGGCGACGAACTCGTCCTGCCGGGCCAGCCGCGCGCGACCGAACAGATCTACAACTCCAACGGGCCGATGCTGGCCGCGATGGTGCGCGGGATGGGCGCCCTGCCCGTCCACGTGCTGCACGCCCGCGATACCGAGGCCGACCTGCTGGCCGCCTTCAAGACGCTGCTGGCCGATTGCGATCTGGTGCTGAGCGTGGGCGGCGTCTCGGTGGGCGAGCGCGACCTGGTCAAGCCGGCGCTGGCCGCCCTGGGCGGCGAACTGTCGCTGTGGAAAGTGCGCATGAAACCGGGCAAGCCGGTGGCGCTGGCGCAGATCGACGGCAAACCCGTGGTCAGCCTGCCCGGCAATCCGGTGTCGGCCTATGCGGTTTACGCCATGCTGGTGACCCCGCTGATACGCCGCATGCAGGGCCGCGAAGAGATCTTCCCGCCGGTCAGCCAGCTGCCGCTGCGCACCGAGCATCCGCGCCAGGACGGCCGCGAGGAGTTCCTGCGCGTCCAGCGCCGCGTGTCCGATGACGGCAGCGGCGAACTGGTGCCCTACGGCCATCAGGGCTCGGGCGTGATCAGTTCATTGCCCTGGTGCACCGGCCTGGCCCGCCTTCCGGCGGACGTGCTGGTCCAGGACAAGGACCGGGTCGCCTACTACGACCTGCGTCACTGGCTGGCGTAGCGCTCGGCCAGCGCCAGCTCCTCGGGCGTATTGACGTTCATGAAGGCATGAGGCGGCGCGTCGTCGAAGCGGGCTTCGACGGCGCCGGCCCTGGCCTGCCACAACCCCACCTTGCGGTCACCGCCTTGCAGGTACGCCAGCAAGCCGGGCAGCAGCGACGTGCGCAGCGCCATGCAGGCGGAATGCCGCTGTCCGCCCGCCGCCGCATAGGCCATTGGCGCCTGCGCCGCCCGCGCCGCGCCGATCAGGCGCGCGGCCATGTCCGCAGGCAGGAATGGCGTGTCGCAGGGCGCAACCACCAGCCATTCTTCCGTGGACGCGGCGGCCAGCGCGGCCGCGATGCCCAGCAGCGGCCCTTGCCAGGCGCCCAGCTGCGGCTCGCCATCCGGCACGACCTCGCCATATTGCGCATAGCGGTCCGCGTGGCGATTGGCGCTGATGATCAGCCGCGCCACCTGCGGCGCAAGGCGCCGCGCGACGTGCGCCACCATCGGTTCGCCGCGAAGCGCGACCAGTCCCTTGTCCTGCAGGTTCATGCGGGAGCCCTGCCCGCCGGCCAGGATCAGGCCAGCGACGCCGCTGCGGGATGATTCAGCCACCGATATAGCTCATCTCGATCTTGCGCGACGGGTCCGCCATGTTGCGGCCACGCAGTTCCGAATAGTTGTCGTTGCGCGCCGACCAGATGCCCGACAGGATGCGGGCCATTTCGAGATCGGTGGCGCCGTCGCGCAGCGGCGCGCGCAGGTCGTGCCCTTCGTGCGCGAACAGGCACATGAAGAGCTTGCCTTCCGGCGACAGCCGCGCCCGCGTACAGCCGCCGCAGAACGCGTGCGTGACGCTGGAGATGACGCCGATCTCGCCGCCGCCGTCCAGGTAGCGCCAGCTCTCGGCCACCCGCCCCATCTCGCCCGAGACCACGGGCTCCAGCGGGTAGACCGCGCCGATGCGGTCCAGCACTTCCTGGCTGGGCACCACTTCGGCGAGGTTCCAGCCGTTGCTGTTGCCGACGTCCATGTATTCGATGAAGCGCAGGATGTGGCCGCTGTTGCGAAAGCGTTCCGCCATGGGCAGGATCTGCCCGTCGTTCAGGCCGCGCCGCACCACCATGTTGACCTTCACGGGCGCCAGGCCCGCTTCGGCGGCGGCGTCGATGCCGCGCAGCACGTCGTCCGGCGTGAAGCCGCTGTCGCTCATGCCCTGGAACATGGCGGCATCCAGCGCGTCCAGGCTGACGGTGACGCGCGTGAGCCCGGCGCTTTTCAGCGCGGCGGCCTTGCGCGCCAGCACGCTGCCATTGGTGGTCAGGGTGAGATCCAGCGGGCGGCCTTGCGGCGTGCGCAGTTCGGCCAGCATGCCCACCAGGTTTTCTATGTGCTTGCGCAGCAGCGGCTCGCCGCCAGTCAGGCGGATCTTTTCCACGCCCAGCTGCGTGAAGATGCCGGCCAGCCGGCTGATCTCTTCGAAGGACAGCAGGGCCGAATGCGGCATGAAGGTGTAGCTGGCGTCGAAAACTTCGCGCGGCATGCAATAGGTGCAGCGGAAATTGCAGCGGTCCGTGACCGAAATGCGCAGGTCGCGCAAAGGCCGCGCGCGCCGGTCCAGCGCGGGCTGCCCCGGCGGCGGCAGTTCGCCAGGCGCGACGGAGGCCGGCGCGTCGGTACGGCGATCGGCAAGGAAAATCACTTTGCTCATGGAGACATCATATCCCGGCGGATCGCGCCGCGCGCTCATGGGAATGCCTCTTCCAGCGACTGCAGCCGCCCGGTGTCCTGGGCATCGTAGCCGACCAGTTGCCCCACGTAGCCCACATAGTCCGGGCTGCGCATGATGGACAGCAGGTCGCGCATGGCCGTGGTTTCCAGCGCGGACTTGCGGATGGCGAAGAAATAACGCTCCCGCACCAGCGGAATGAAGTCCAGCCCGAAGCGGCAGGCCGCCGTCTCCACGCCCACGCCGGTGTCCGCCATGCCGCTGGCGATGTGCGCGGCGATGGCCATGTGGGTGAACTCATTGGTTTCGTAGCCCTGGACTTCGCCGATCGACACGCCGGCGCGCTGCAGCATCAGGCCCACCAGGTAGCGGGTGCTGGAGCCGATCTGGCGGTTGACGAAGCGCACGTCGCTGCGCGCCAGGTCCGCCATGCCCCGGATCTGCTTGGGATTGCCGGCGGTGACGAACAGGCCGGTATTGCGCACCGCCAGGTGGATCAGCATGTATTCGTCCGCGTGCAGCCACTGCGCGTAGCGTTCCATGATGGGCGCTTCGAAATCCCCCAGCGGCACCTGGAAGCCCGCCAGATCGCACTCGTGGCGCTCCAGCGAGGCCAGCGCCTCGATCGCCGTGCGGTAGCGCAGTTCCAGCCCGGGCTTGCGGTTGCCCATGTGCTGCATCAGCGATTCCACCGCGAACCCGTGGCTGGCGTGCAGCCGCAAATGCGGGCCGGTTTCCGGCAGCAGGCGTTCCAGTTCTTCCTGAAGCTCCGAGGCCATGCTGTCCAGCGTGGGCATCAGCCGCGCCTCGATGCGGCGGTTGGCCCACAGCAGGCGCTGCGCGAAAGGCGACAACTGCGTGCCCTGGCGGCGGTTGGTGATGAGCAGCTGCGTGCCGAAGATGGACTCGAAACGGCGCAGCACGCCCCATCCGTGCCGGTACGACAAGCCGCAGGCGCGACAGGCGCCCGAAATATTGCCCGTGGCGTCGATGGCCGCCAACAGCGCAAGCATATCCTGCAAGGGCACGGGCGCCGCGTCGTCGTCTCCGCCCAATGTCCACTGCGGCCTCAGGCCGATACGGAACTTATATGTCATTTATTTCTTATTGAAGGCGATCAAGTACCCCGTTAGAGTACACAAATAATGCGGCGGACGGGCGTTTTATATGTTTTTTTAAACATATTAAAGCACCTCAAATCCAGCCCGGCACAACAGCCCCTTGACGGGGTCACGCAACACAGGAGGAGACCGACGTGCATCAGCGCGAGGCAAAGTCCGATCTGGCATCCAGCGGCGGGGCCCGGGGCGGCCAACTGGCCCTGGACGCCGCCCAGGCATCCCACACTCCGGCCATCGCGGCCACCGCCCACATCCTTGCCCGGCTCAAGGACCAGCCTGGCCCGCTCCTTCCGGTGCTGCATGCGGTCCAGCATGAACTGGGCTGTATTCCGGCCGAGGCGGTGCAAACCATCGCCGAGGCCCTGAACCTCTCCCGAGCCGAAGTCCACGGCGTCATCACCTTCTACCCCCACTTCCGCAGCGAGCCGGCCGCGCGCCACACGCTGGAAGTCTGCCGCGCCGAAGCCTGCCAGGCCATGGGCGGCGAACACCTGGCCGCCCACGCGCGCACCGCGCTGGGCTGTGATTTCCACGCCAGCACGAAGGACGGCAATTTCTCGCTGGAGCCGGTGTATTGCCTGGGCCTGTGCGCCCAGTCTCCGGCGGTGATGATCGACGGCCAGCCTCACGCCCGCGTCACCCCCGACAAGCTGGACCGCCTGCTGACCCGCACGCTGGAGACCACCCCATGAGCGCCCCCGTCGTCATCTATGTGCCGCGCGACGCCGCGGCGCTGGCCATGGACGCGGACGCGGTGGCGCGCGATGTCGAACGCATCGCCGACGAGCGCGGCCTGTCCGTGCAGGTGGTGCGCAACGGCTCGCGCGGCCTGCTCTGGCTGGAGCCCCTGGTCGAGATCGCCACGCCGCAAGGCCGCATCGCCTACGGTCCCGTACAGCCCGAAGACGTGGCCGCGCTGTTCGATGCCGGCTGGCTGGCGGGCGGCGCCCACGCGCTGCGCCTGGGCCTGACCGAGGACATTCCCTACCTGAAGCACCAGGAACGCCTGACCTTCGCCCGCGTCGGCGTGATCGATCCGCTGTCCTTGCAGGACTACGCCGCGCACGGCGGTCTGCAGGGCCTCAAGCGCGCGCTGGCGATGGAACCCGGCCAGATCGTCGACGAAATGGTGGCCTCGGGCCTGCGCGGCCGCGGCGGCGCGGCCTTCCCGACCGGCATCAAATGGAAGACGGTGGCCGGCACGCCGGGCAACACAAAGTACATCGTCTGCAACGCCGACGAAGGCGACTCCGGCACCTTTGCCGACCGCCTGCTGATGGAAGGCGATCCCTACGTGCTGATCGAAGGCATGACCATCGCCGGCCTGGCCGTGGGCGCGGCCTACGGCTATATCTACGTGCGCTCCGAGTACCCGCACGCCATCGCCACGCTGGAAGCCGCCATCGCGCGGGCACGCAGTGTCGGCTGGCTGGGCGACGACGTCCACGGCAGCGGCCGGCGGTTCGACCTGGAAGTGCGCAAGGGAGCCGGCGCCTACATCTGCGGCGAGGAAACCTCCCTGCTAGAAAGCCTGGAAGGCAAGCGCGGCGTGGTCCGCGCCAAGCCGCCGCTGCCCGCCATCTCGGGCCTGTTCGGCAAGCCCACCGTGATCAACAACGTGATCTCGCTGGCCACCGTGCCCATCATCCTGGCCAAGGGCGCGGCGTACTACCGCGACTACGGCGTGGGCCGCTCGCACGGCACGCTGCCGTTCCAGCTGGCCGGCAACCTCAAGCAGGGCGGGCTGGTGGAAAAAGCGTTTGGCCTGAGCCTGCGCGACCTGCTCTACGAATTCGGCGGCGGCAGCGCCTCCGGACGTCCGCTGCGCGCGGTGCAGGTGGGCGGTCCGCTGGGCGCCTATCTGCCCGAATCGCAATGGGACGTTCCGCTGGACTACGAAGCCTATATCCAGATCTCGGCCATGATCGGCCACGGCGGGCTGGTGGCGTTCGACGACAGCGTCGACATGGCGCGCATGGCGCGTTACGCAATGGAGTTCTGCGCCATCGAATCCTGCGGCAAATGCACGCCCTGCCGCATCGGATCCACGCGCGGCATGGAAACCATAGACAAGATCGCCGCGGGCGGCCAAAGCCGCGAACAAGTCGCACAGCAGGTGCACCTGCTGCGCGACCTGTGCGACACGATGCTGGGCGGTTCGCTGTGCGCGCTGGGGGGCATGGCGCCCTACCCGGTGCTGTCCGCGCTGAACCATTTTCCGCAGGACTTTGGCATCGAGTCCTCCCATTCTGCCGCGCAAGCGGCCTGAACCCGAGACCGCCATGCTAGAAACCGTCATCAAGCGCGACCGCGACATGGGCACGCCGGCGCGCGTGTCCGAGCAGACCGTCACCCTGACCATCGACGGCCAGGAAATCACCGTGCCCGAGGGCACGTCGCTGATGCGCGCCGCCGCGGACGCCGGCATCAACATCCCCAAGCTGTGCGCGACCGACAGCCTGGAGCCCTTTGGCTCGTGCCGGCTTTGCCTGGTGCAGATCGAAGGCCGCCGCGGCTACCCCGCGTCCTGCACCACGCCCGCCGAGAACGGCATGGTCGTCTTCACGGAAACGCCCAAGCTGCATGACCTGCGGCGCGGCGTGATGGAGCTGTACATCTCCGACCATCCGCTGGACTGCCTGACCTGTCCGGCCAACGGCGACTGCGAACTGCAGGACATGGCCGGCGTGGTCGGCCTGCGCAACGTGCGCTACGGCTACGACGGCGCCAACCACCTGAAGGCCGAGAAAGACGAGTCCAACCCTTACTTCACCTTCGATGCCTCCAAGTGCATCGTCTGCAACCGCTGCGTGCGCGCCTGCGAGGAAACGCAGGGCACCTTCGCGCTGACGATCTCCGGCAAGGGCTTCGAGTCCCGCGTGTCGCCCGGGCAGGACCAGCCGTTCCTGGACAGCGAATGCGTGTCCTGCGGCGCCTGCGTGCAGGCCTGTCCGACCTCCACGCTGCAGGAAAAGACCGTCATCATGATGGGGCAGGCCGAACACTCGGTCGTGACCACCTGCGCCTACTGCGGCGTGGGCTGCGGCTTCAAGGCCGAAATGAAGGGCCAGGAAGTCGTGCGCATGGTGCCCTGGAAGGACGGCCAGGCGAACCGCGGGCACTCCTGCGTGAAGGGCCGCTTCGCCTGGGGCTACGCCACGCACAAGGAGCGCGTGCTCAAGCCCATGATCCGCAAGCACATCACCGATTCCTGGAAGGAAGTGTCCTGGGACGAGGCGATCGGCTACGCGGCATCGGAATTCCGCCGCATCCAGAACCAGTACGGCCGCGACGCGGTCGGCGGCATCACCTCTTCGCGCTGCACCAATGAAGAAACCTGGCTGGTGCAGAAGCTGGTGCGCGCCGCCTTCGGCACCAATAACGTCGATACCTGCGCGCGCGTGTGCCATTCGCCCACCGGCTATGGCCTGAAGCAGACGCTGGGCGAATCGGCCGGCACGCAGACCTTCGATTCCGTCATGCACACGGACGTGGTCATCGTGATGGGCGCCAACCCCAGCAGCGGCCATCCCGTGTTCGCCTCGCGCCTGAAGCGCCGGCTGCGCGAGGGCGCGCGGTTGATCGTCATCGACCCGCGCCGCATCGAACTCGTGAGTTCGCCACACATCAAGGCCGACTTCCACCTGCAGGTGCGGCCCGGCACCAATACGGCGCTGCTGTCGTCGCTGGCGCACGTGATCGCCACCGAAGGCCTGATCGCCGATGCGTTTGTCGCCGAACGCTGCGAGCCCAAGGCTTTCAACGAATGGCGCGACTTCGTCTCGCTGCCCGAGAATTCGCCTGAGGCCATGGAAGAAATCACCGGCGTGCCGGCGCAGGCCGTGCGCGGCGCGGCGCGCCTGTTCGCCACGGGCGGCAACGGCTCCATCTATTACGGCCTGGGCGTGACCGAGCACAGCCAGGGTTCGACCACCGTCATGGCCATCGCCAACCTGGCCATGGCCACCGGCAACATCGGCCGCGAAGGCGTGGGCGTGAACCCGCTGCGCGGACAGAACAACGTGCAGGGCTCATGCGACATGGGCTCGTTCCCGCACGAACTGCCGGGTTACCGCCACATTTCCGACAACACCGTGCGCGCGCAATTCGAGAAAGACTGGGGCGTGACGCTGCAGCCCGAACCCGGCCTGCGCATCCCCAACATGTTCGAAGCCGCGCTGGGCGGATCGTTCAAGGGCCTGTACTGCCAGGGCGAGGACATCGTCCAGTCCGACCCCAACACGCAGCACGTGGCGGCATCGCTGGCGGCCATGGAGTGCATCGTGGTGCAGGACCTGTTCCTGAACGAAACGGCCAAGTACGCGCACGTGTTCCTGCCCGGTTCGTCCTTCCTGGAAAAGGACGGCACCTTCACCAACGCCGAACGCCGCATCTCGCGGGTGCGCAAGGTGATGGAGCCCAAGAACGGCAAGTCCGACTGGGAAGTGACCGTGGCGCTGTCGAATGCGCTGGGCTATCCCATGAACTACAAGCACCCGCGCGAGATCATGGAAGAGATCGCCCGGCTGACGCCCACGTTCGCCGGCGTCAGCTACGAGAAGCTGGACAAGCTGGGCAGCCTGCAATGGCCGTGCAACGACGACGCGCCGGAAGGCACGCCCATCATGCACATCGACCAGTTCGTGCGCGGCAAGGGCAAGTTCATGATCACCAAGTACGTGCCGACGGACGAGCGCAGCACGCGCCGCTTCCCGCTGCTGCTGACGACGGGCCGCATCCTGTCGCAGTACAACGTGGGCGCGCAGACCCGGCGCACGCCCAACGTGATGTGGCATGGCGAGGACGTGCTGGAGCTGCATCCGCAGGATGCCGAGGACCGCGGCGTGGCCGAAGGCGATTGGGTGGGCATCCAGAGCCGCGCGGGCGAAACCGTGCTGCGCGCCACGCTGACCGACCGGGTGCAACCGGGCGTGGTATACACCACGTTCCACTTTCCCGAGTCCGGCGCCAACGTCGTCACCACCGACAGCTCCGACTGGGCGACCAACTGCCCCGAATACAAGGTCACGGCCGTGCAGGTCACGCGCGTGTCCCAGCCTTCGGAATGGCAGCGCCAATGGTCGCGCTTTGCGGATATCCAGCAAAAGCTCCTGCGCGAACGTTCGCGCGAGAACGAGGCGGCGCTGACCGGGAAATAACCGCCAGCACCGCCAGGGATCCCATGCCTACGCCGACACCCGCTCGCCCCGACTGCACGCAGACCCAGGTCACCCGTGTGCGGGCGGGCGCCATCGCCCCCGGCGCCGAAGCCGACCACGTGGCCGAGGAAACGCCGGTGGCGCTGGAATACAACGGCATCAGCCACGCCACCATGCTGGCCACGCCGGCGGACCTGGAAGACTTCGCCGTGGGGTTCTCGTTGTCGGAAGGCATCATCGACAGCGTCAGCGACGTGCGCGGCATCGACATCCTGCCGCAATGCGGCGGCATCGTGGTCCAGCTGGAAATCTCCACCGCCTGCGAGGTGCGCCTGAAATCCCGGCGCCGCGCCATGGCCGGCCGCACCGGCTGCGGACTGTGCGGCGTGGAAACGCTGCCGGAAGTGCTGCGTCCGGTGGCGCCGGTCACCAACGGGGCGCCTGTGCGCATCCAGGCGGTGCTGGCCGCCATGCGCGACATGCGCGCGCGTCAGGCGCTGCACGACATCACCGGCGCCACGCACGCCGCGGGCTGGGCGGGCGCGGATGGCGCCGTGGCCCTGGTCCGCGAAGACGTGGGCCGGCACAACGCGCTGGACAAGCTGGTGGGCGCGCTGGCCCGCCAGGCCGTGCACGCCGGGGACGGCATCGCGCTGGTGTCCAGCCGCGCCAGTTTCGAGATGGTGCAGAAGACGGCCGCCGCCGGCGTCGCGGTGCTGGCCGCCGTGTCGGCCCCCACCGCGCTGGCCATCCGGCTGGCCAACGACGCCAACGTGACCCTGCTGGGATTCCTGCGCGACGGCGACGCCACGCTGTACTCCCATCCCGAACGCATCACCCCCTGAACCGGACACGAGAAGCAATGGAAATCGTCAACCTGATCCGCATGGCCAACCGCATCGGCCAGTTCTTCGACGCCATGCCGGACCGGCCCGAAGCGCTGGAAGGCGTGGCCAACCATATCCACAAATTCTGGGAGCCGCGCATGCGCAATGAACTGCTGGACTTCCTGGCGCAACACCCCGACGGCGACGCCGGCGAGGAACGCCTGCATCCGCTGGTGCTGGCGGCCGTGACCCAGAATCGCCAGCGCCTGACGCCGCTCGCCCGCGTGGCGTAGCGCGGCGGCATCGCCGCAGCTTATTCAGAAAACAACAGCAAGAAATTCATAAAAGAGACGGCGGGACCGCATTTTGTGGTCTACGCACGCTATAAAGCCGCACCCCTGAGGAGACATCATGGAAAGTAGCGCCACCCTGGACCTGCCCGGCTCAAGGCCGGGCTTCTTCGACAAAGAACGCACCATCGCCGGGCCGGGCTTCTCGCGCTGGCTCGTGCCGCCGGCCGCCCTGGCCATCCACCTTTGCATCGGCATGGCCTACGGCTTCTCGGTGTTCTGGCTGCCGCTGTCCAAGATGGTGGGCGGCGCCAAGCCGCTGGCTTGTCCCGCCGACATGAGCCTGGTGGCCGAGCTGTTCACCACGAGCTGCGACTGGAAGATCTCGACCATGGGGTGGATGTACACCCTGTTCTTTGTGCTGCTGGGGTGTTCGGCCGCGCTGTGGGGCGGCTGGCTGGAACGCGCCGGCCCCCGCAAGGCGGGCGTGGTGTCGGCGGTGTGCTGGTGCGGCGGCCTGGTCATCTCGGCCATCGGCGTGTACCTGCACCAGATGTGGATGCTGTGGCTGGGATCCGGCGTCATCGGCGGCATCGGCCTGGGGCTGGGCTATATCTCGCCGGTCAGCACGCTGATCAAGTGGTTCCCGGACCGCCGCGGCATGGCGACCGGCATGGCCATCATGGGCTTCGGCGGCGGCGCGATGATCGGCGCGCCGCTGGCGGACCTGCTGATGCGCCATTTCGCCACGCCGACCTCGCCGGGCGTGTGGCAGACCTTCCTGACCATGGCGGTGGTGTACTTCATCTTCATGATGTCCGGCGCGCTGGGCTACCGCGTCCCGCCCACCGGCTGGAAGCCCGCGGGCTGGACCGCCCCCGCCAAGCATGCCAACAACGCCATGATCACCCAGGGCCACGTCCACGTGAAGCGCGTCTGGGGCGTGCCGCAGTTCTGGCTGGTGTGGCTGGTGCTGTGCCTGAACGTCACGGCGGGCATCGGCATCCTGGGCATGGCCTCGCCGCTGCTGCAGGAAGTCTTCGGCGGCGGCCTGATCAACAAGCCCGAGCTGGGCTTCGCGCAACTCGACAAGGAACAGCTGGGCGCCATCGCCGCCATTGCCGCGGGTTTCACCGGCCTGCTCAGCCTGTTCAACATCGGCGGCCGCTTCTTCTGGGCCAGCCTGTCGGACAAGCTGGGCCGCAAGCTGACCTACTTTGTCTTTCTCGCGCTGGGCTTCGTGCTGTACGCCGCCATTCCCTGGACGGCGCACATCGGCGCCCTGGCGCTGTTCGTGGCCGCGTTCTGCGTGATCCTGTCCATGTACGGCGGCGGTTTCGCCACGGTGCCTGCCTACCTGGCCGACCTGTTCGGCACCCAGATGGTGGGCGCCATCCACGGCCGCCTGCTCACGGCGTGGTCCGCGGCAGGTATTTTCGGACCGGTGCTGGTGAACTATATCCGCGAATACCAGCTCTCCATCGGCGTGCCGCGCGCGCAGGTGTACGACATCACCATGTACATCCTGGCGGGCATGCTGGTCCTGGGCTTCCTGTGCAACCTGGCGATCCGCCCGGTGAATCGCAAGTACTTCATGACCGACGAGGAGCTGGCCCAGGAAAAGGCGCTGGCGCACGAACGCGCGGTGGCCGCCGAAACCCATGGCGTCGGCACCTCGACCTTCCGCACGCCCCCGGCGCTGATCATGTTCGCCTGGGCCTGCGTGGGCATCCCGCTGGCCTGGGGCATCTGGATCACGCTGCAGAAGGCGGTCGTCCTGTTCCATTGACCCCCGCCGCCGCGGCGCCTGGCGCGCCGCGCGCCGGCCCAGGGCGCGAAGCTGCTACATTGGCAGCCCGCGCCCTTTCTTTTTTATCTCACTCCCCCATGATCCTGCCCCGTCCCCTCGTCCTTGCTGGAGCGACACGTTGACCGCCCCCGAATTGCACTGGGAAGAAAATGACGTCCCCCATTCCGCCCGCTGGCGCTCCGAAACCGGCGCGACGCCGCCCAAGCGCGTGGTGCTGGCGGACGACACGCTGAGCGCGGACACGGCCTATCGCTACGCCTGCGAAGGCGTGGGCCTGCTGTGGCGCGGAGACTTCCAGAACGCGCGCCAGCTGCTGCAAGCCCTGACGCGACGCGTCGACAAGCGCCCCCGCAAACCGGTGGACACCTTGCTGGACGCCTTCAACCAGCACCGCCAGATCCAATCGCAACGCGCCCGCATCCTGGGCATGCTGCTGATTCCGTTCGACGCCGGGCACGGCATATCGCTGCGCCGCGCGCCCGACGCCCGGCAAGCCTGCGAAGAGGCGCACGGCCCCGCCGACGAGCCCTACGTGGCATCGCTGCGCGAATTGCTGGGCCTGATCGGCGCCTTCGAATGGCGCAAGAAGGGCGTGGAGATCCCCGCCCTGAACAACCGCATCCACCCGCACTACGGTGTGTTCTCGCCGGTGCGCGGCGAGTATGTGGATCTGGTGGCGAACACCCCGATGCCGCGCGGCAGCGTGGCCTTCGATATCGGCACCGGCACCGGCGTCCTGGCCGCCGTGCTGGCGCGCCGCGGCGGCAAGCGCGTCATCGGCACCGACATGGATCCCCGCGCGCTGGCCTGCGCCCGCGAAAACCTGGAGCGGCTGGGCCTGTCCAAGCAGGTCGACATCGTGGAGACGGACCTGTTCCCCGAAGGCCGGGTGTCGCTCATCGTGTGCAACCCGCCGTGGCTGCCCGCCCGCCCCAGCTCCCCCGTCGAGCAGGCCGTCTATGACCCCGACAGCCGCATGCTGCGCGGCTTCCTCGAAGGGCTGACTGCCCACCTGACCCCCAACGGGGAAGGCTGGCTGATCCTGTCGGACCTGGCGGAACACCTGGGCCTGCGCACCCGCGAACAGCTGCTGGAAATGATCGACCACGCCGGCCTGCGCGTGCTGGAACGCCTGGACACGCGGCCCACCCATGGCCGCGCCAAGGACGCGAGCGACCCGCTTTATGCGGCGCGCTCGAAGGAAGTGACGTCCTTGTGGCGATTGGCCGCGGCCTGATCGCGGAGTGGGTTTGCTTTCCCCTGGGGCCGGTCCACGGGGGAAAGCGTCATGGCTCTGGCGCGATTCATGGAATCGGGCAGGACGCGGGAGCGTCTATCTGCATGTGGCTGCCAGTGTCATTGCTTCCTGCTGGGTGGCAGCCACTTTATTCATGAGCTCGGGAGCGTCATCGTCATCGTCATCGGCCGAGTGATAGGCGATCATGGCGTCCACGAAACTCAATTGGGCCTGTGCTGTCTTGATGCAGACGGGCGAAGCAGTTTTTCCTTCACCGGCGATCAACTCATTCAATTGAAGCGCAAGCGCCTCCAGTCCCTTCACATCGGTCTTGGCGGCGAGCGTCGACGTCTGCCTGTAGAGATCATTCAGCCTCCCGGCGAAGGCGTGGTTCGAGGAGGCTGCTGGCGGAGTCTGAAGCCCTGGCTTGGTTTCGGCGGCAGGCTTGGCCGCCGTCGAAGCCGGACACTCGACCGCCAGTTCTCTCGCCTTTTTATCGGCAACGGCAATCATTTTCATGATCTGATCAGCTTCCTCGTCATCGGCCATGTTGTAGTCGATGGTTATCTTGAGGAGTTCCAAGCGTGCTTGCGCGGTTTTTACGCAGGCAGGTGAGGCGGTTTTGCCGTCAATGGCGATCAGAGTATTGAATTGAGGCACGAGCGCCTTCAGGTTGTCCACATCGCCTTTCCCGGAGGCTTTCAGCATACGCCTGTAGAGATCGCTCATCTTCTCGGGAAAACCGGTTCCCGCATCTGATTTTTTGAGCATATCGGTGTTGATATTGTTTTGTGCGAACGCGATGCCAGACACAAAAAATGCGCAATTAAGCGCAACAACAACGGAAGCACTCTTTATGATCTTCACTTAACAACCCCGTTATCTCTATGCAATCACTGAGCGATCTCACTACATAAATCGCTATTATTTTTGAAGCGTCGCCTCACCGAGATGGAATCCGCTCCCAGCACCTGGGGGGCCGATATCCCGAGGCAGGACGAGACACGGTAAGCCTTATTGATGGAGGGCGAATTCCGGAGGTTACCGAAAATAATCCAGATCTCAACAGAGTAGAATTTCCTAATTGATGTGATGCGCAACAGCAGCAATAGCGCCACGGTCATCCATCGACTTCCCATGTCGCGCTGCCCAGCGCCGCCTCGATCAGACCGAGGCAATGCATTGCGAATCGCCCTTGGTATTGAAATACAGGGCAAGGTCAACTCGACGTCCTCCGATGCGGAGAGCATTCCACGACCTAGGGTTTCAGTCGGATGCAGACGATGGGATTCCGGAATAGAGACGGTAACCAGCAGCTACCAGAATCCCGGTTGGAATGGCGCCCCAGGGGTCCCCGTCTGGCTCATGAGCCGTTGGACAACCCGCCGCTCGAAGCACCTTGAGCCGCCCGCCCACATTCAAAGTTTTCTGATGGTTTTACGGGAGCCTTTTTCCTACCATCACTGTCATGAAACGTCATTTCCAATCTCGAAACTCCTTGTCCCGCAAGGAAAACGGCTCGTCGGCCCCGCTCCAAGTCAAATACGCAGTTCCTGGCGAGCGCACAGGGGGCCGTACCGAAAAGGGGCCCGAAAGCATGATGCGCCAAACCCTTGTACGTCCTTCTGCCCGGGCTTCGCGGACTCACTTCTTGATGTCGGCGACCTTTGCCGCCAGCGCGATTCAACTGGCGCCGCAGCAGGCCGGTGCGCAGCAGCTTGTCGCCAACGGCACGACGCAGACCACGGTTGGCAATTACGCTTCCGCCGCCCCCGGAAGCGGACTCACCGGCAGTGCACTGCTTGCGATCAACAACGGCGCGATCAACAGCGCCACGCCGCTCACGCTGAGTTCATCCGGCACGCCGTCGCCATTCCGGCTCGGGCCGTTCGCGGCCTATGCAGCAAACGGCGGGCAGATCACGATCGCAGGCGGCTCCACGGTGACTGCGATCAACACCAGCGGCTTGGTTGCCGATGGTATCGGTGCGTCGATCACCGCGACCAACATAGCGCTGACCGCAAGCAGCACGGCTCTTGGCGTCAGTGCCGGCGCTCTCGCGGACAACGGCGCCACAATCCGTCTGGACGGCGGCAGCGTGCGCTACATTGGTCCAGTCTGGGACGCCATTCGGGTCGACAACAACGGCCGTCTGGTGACCAGCAACACCTTGGTGGCCGCCGAGGGCGCCGGAGCCGTCGGCATCAATGTCCGTGCGGCAGGTGGGCCGGCAAACGTCGAAGCCGTGTTGACCAACACAACCATCTCGCAGAGTGGCAACTTCGGAACGGGCATCCTGTCCGCGTCGGGTGGGACCGTCGTCATGGACGGCGGCTCGGTCTCAACCAGCGGTGATGGTTCGCGAGGTATCTACGCTGCTCTCCCCGACCTCAGAAGTGGCATGCTCGCGCCCAATTTCACTGCCACCAACGTACGCATCGAGACCTTCGGAAACGATCGCGCGAACGGCATTTCCTCGGAGGCAGGCGCGCAGGTACTAGTCAACGGCGGCAGCGTCACCACGCATGGCGTCGATTCGCACGGTTTGTTCCTGGCATACAGCGACAACTCGACCGGGACCGCCATTCCTGCGGCGATCACCTTGAACGGCACCTCGGTGGTCACCCATGGCGCTTCGGCGCATGGCGCCTTCTTGCTGCCCGGCACCCAGCTGATCGCCAACAACAGCACGATTGCCGCCCACGGCGTCGGGGCCGCGGGTCTTGCCGCGCAGTTCAACGACGCTCCGGCCATCGCGCGACTGACCAACACTGCGGTGACGTCCGATCAGGGACCCGGCATTGTGTCGACTGGCGCGGCTCTTGATGTGACGGCCGATCGGTCCTCGATCTCCGGCAAAGCAGCATTGTTCGATGTCGGCGGCAGTGGAAGCACGCTGAACCTGCTTGCAAATGCCTCGACCCTGACCGGCGCCGGCCTCACGAACGCGGCCGGGATCTCCAATGTCGCGCTGAACGGGGCCAGTACGTGGAACGTCACCGGCGATTCGGTGGTCACCAAGCTTTCCAACAACGACAGCCTGGTAGCCTTCGCAGCGCCTGCTGGCGACCCGTCCCAGCCGGCAAGCTACAAAACGCTGACCACCCAGAACTACAGCGGCGCCAATGGCCGGATCGGCCTCAATGCCTTCCTCGGCGCCGACGGCTCGCCCTCCGACCGCCTGGTCATCAACGGTGGCACGGCTAGCGGGGCTACTTCGCTTCTCGTCACGCCGTCCGGTGGCGCTGGCGCACTGACCGTTGGCGACGGCGTCCTGGTGGTGAATGCGATCAACGGTGCGACCACGGCGCCGACCGCGTTCTCGCTCGGTAACCGCGTCGCGGCGGGCGCCTATGAGTACCAACTCTTCCACGGAGGCCGGCCGGATACCGGCGGTAATCCGGACGACCAGAACTGGTATCTGCGCAGCACCGTCGACCCGACGCCGGAGCCGCCGGTGAATCCGCCGACGCCGGGTGAGCCGGACAACGAGGTTCCGAACTACCGTCGCGAGGTTCCCGTCGACATGGCAGTGCCTGCCTTGGCGAGCCGGCTGGGCCTGGCCATGCTCGGCACTTATCACGACCGTGCCGGAGAGGATTACCTCTTGTCGGGATCGTCCGCGCACGAACGCCCGGCCGCGTGGGGTCGCGTCTTCGGCGAGGACGGGTCCGTCAGCTACGGTGGACGCAATGCCTTCGCTCGCGTTGGCAACTTCGAGCGACACGGCCCGTCCTATTCCTATGACCTGGGCGGCCTGCAGCTAGGCGTGGATCTCTATCGCAAGCTCAATGACGACGGCTCCCGCAACACTGCCGGCGTGTTCCTCGGGGCCGGGCGCATCGAAGCCGACGTCGACGCGGCCCTCGGCGGCAAGGCCGGAACCACCCGGATGAGCGGCTACTCCGTCGGCGCCTATGGAACCCGCAAGGGCTCCTCGGGCTGGTATCTCGACGCCGTCGCCCAGGGCACGCGATACGACGACATCCAGGCCCGCGCCCGCTACGGCGAGACATTGAAAACCGACGGCTACGGCTTCGCTGCTTCGCTAGAGGGCGGATACCCGATAGCGCTGTCCGGCGGCTGGGCCATCGAGCCCCAGGCCCAGCTGGTTTACCAGCACCTCTCCTTCGGCAAGAGAGAGCGCGACAGCTACGGCCTTATCGGCTTTGACGACAGCAACAGCCTCTACGGTCGTCTGGGTGGGCGGATCAGCAAGAACTGGGACACGGAAAGCGGCCGCCCGACCACGATCTGGGCCCGGGCCAATGTCTGGGACAGCTTCGGGGCCAGGTCGAAGACCACCTTCGCCGCCCTCGACGGTGCCAACCCGGTCAGTCTCAGCACCGATCTCGGCGGCAGCTGGGCCCAGGTCGGGGTCGGCGTTTCTGGCCAGATCGCCAAGAACCTCACCGCCTTCGCATCCGGTGACTACAACTTCGCGATCGACCAGGGCCGAGGCACCAGCGTATCGGGACGCGTCGGCATCAGGATGACCTGGTAACCGCGCCTCGCGCGACATGTCGCCCCTTCACTGCAGTGAGGGGTGGCATGTCGTGGCGTTACGGGCCTGGCTTGGATACAGGTCACGGATCAATACTCTCCCAGGCGCGCATGCGGGTGCGGCAATGCCGCAGCGCGCGCGTGAGGTGTTTGTTCACCATGTCAGTGGAAATCCCCAGACTCCGGGCGATTTCATTGTGGGACATGCCCTCGACCTGACGCATCAGAAAAGCGCGCCGGCAGGCTGACGGAAGTTCGTGCAAGGCCCGCTCCAGGCGCACCAATTGCTGACGGCGATACAGCAGTTCATCTTGCAGCGGCGCCTCGCACCTCACGGCGTCCGCCTCGGCGTCGAGCGGCAGCGGTTGAGCTCCGCGGCGGCTGCGATGCAGGTCGGTGCAAAGATTGAGCGCGGCACGAAACAGGAACGCCCGCGGCTGGGCGATGGCGCAGTTCGCATTGCGGTCCAGCACACGCGCATAGGCCTCCTGGGCCACGTCGGCGGCGTCGTGCGCGTCGCCGAGCTTGCGTCCAAGGAATCGCAACAGATCTTTGTAGTACTGCTCCATTCGGACATTCCCCCGCGCTGATTCCGAATAAGGTACAAATGGCGAAATCTTGCATAATTGCCGCCTGCAGACGTGCCGTGCGCCTCGGGGCATGGCACGGCGCCCGAAGTGTAACAAATCTCATTTATATTAACCACCATGGCCGTCCCTCCCACGACTCTCCCCGGCAAACAGGATGACCTCCTGACCGAGCAGGCCGTCGAATGGTGCGTGCGCATGCAAGACGAATCCTGTTCCGAACAGGATCGCGCGACATTGCAGGCGTGGCTCGACGCGGACCCGCGTCATGCCCGCGAATATGATGCCGTGCGCGATCTGTGTGTTCTCGCGCGGGACCTGCCCGCGGACTCCAGGGCTGCGTCCCTGCCCGTGCCGCCAATGCGCCGTCCTGTCGCCCGCCGGGCGCTCATCGCCTGCGCGCTGGGCTTGGCCTGCTGGGCCGCGGGCTGGTGGTTCACGCTGCTGCCTAGCGCCTACCACCGCTACGCGAGCAGCGGACAGATGACCACCGTCACGCTGACCGACGGCACCGAGGTCGACATGAACATCGACACCGCCATGGTGTATCGCAACTACCGCGATACCCGGCGCGTGCGCCTGAGCGACGGCGAAGCGTATTTCCGGGTCTCGCACGACGCCGGGCATCCCTTCGTGGTGGAGGCGGGCCGAGGCACGATCACCGTCACCGGCACCGCGTTCAATGTCTGGAAATCGGGCGATACCGTCATCGTTACCCTGCTTGAGGGCAGCGTCGACCTGCGCACCGGCGAGACCGGCAGGAAGATGAGCCTGCGACCACTGACCCAGGCGCGCTACAGCGAGCGCGGCGAGCCCCAGACCCGCACCGTCGGCGGCGCCGAGTCGGCCGCCTGGCGCAACGGCAAGCTGGTGCTCGACAACACCACGCTGCGCGACGCCATCATGCAGATCAACCGGTACCTGCCCGCCCCCGACCGCTACTCCTCGGTCGATCCCGCCATCGCCGGGCTGCGCCTGGGCGGCACCTACGATGTGCGCAACGTTGCCGAGCTGGCCCGGGCGCTGCCCGAGATTCTTCCGGTCCGCACCGTACGCCGCGCCGATGGCAGCCTGACCCTGGTAGCCAGCCCTCCGAAATGAAGCACGGGCGGGCGCCCGCCCAGTGGCGCTTTTCTGTTTCATTTGGTTTCATTTTTTGATTCCCAGGTTTGAGCTTGCATCCGTCTTAGAGATTGTTAGTGGTAATTACTCTCAATCTCTTTTCGGTTGGACAGCCTCCATGCAAGCCAGATCGACCGCGGTCTCCCGCGCACCGCTTTCTCCATCCCGGCCCCGCCGCCTGATGCTGTCACTCCTGGGCGCCTTCGCCTGGCTCAGCACATCCGTGCACGCCGCGCCGGTGGACATCGACATCCCGCCCCAGAGCCTGGCGCAGGCGCTGCATGAGCTGAGCCGGCAGGCGCATCTGCAAGTGCTGTACAGCCAGGACCTGGTGGAAGGCTTGCGCAGCCCGGGCGTACAGGGCCGCATGGAACCTGCCGAGGCGCTCGAGCGCCTGCTGGAGGGCCGCGGCATCCGCTACTCGATCCAGAACAACTCGGTCACTTTGACCCCGCAACCGCTCACGGCCACACTGCCGCCGGTGCACGTGGTGGGCACGCTGCCCGATTCCGAAACCTATGTGGCCACGGTCACGACGTCCGGCACCAAGACGGATACCCCGCTGATCGAAGTGCCGCAATCGATCTCGGTGGTCACGGCCGCGCAGATCCGCGAACAGAACCCGCAGACACTGGGCGACGCGGTGCGCTACATCCCCGGCATTGTGGTGCAGGAAGGATTCAACCGTACCGATGATCCGTTCATCATCCGCGGCTTCGATGTACGCACTAACCCGGGCGTGATGTTCCGCGATGGCCTGAAAGTGCCGCTGCCGCACTACAGCGTGATGTCCGAGCCGTTTGCGCTTGATCGTATCGAGGTGGTGAAGGGCCCCGCGTCGGTGCTGTATGGCCAGGCCTCGCCGGGGGGGATCGTCAATGTGGTCTCGAAGCGGCCGACCGACACCACGCTGCGCGAGTTGCAGCTCAGCGGCGGCTCGCACGACAACAAGCAGCTGGCCGGCGACTTCGGTGGCCGCATTGACGAAGAAGGCCGCCTCACCTATCGGCTGACGGGCCTGGTGCGCAATGCCGACACCATGATCGAACATATCCCGGACGATCGCCTCTTTCTGGCGCCGGCGCTCACCTGGCGCATCAGCCCGGACACCTCGCTGACCCTGTTGGCGAGCTACATGAAGAACAAGACGATCAATAACGCCGGCTATCCGCTGGAGGGCTCGGTCCTCCCGAATCCGAACGGCCGCATCTCGCGCGACCGCTTCACCGGCGAACCGGATTGGAGCAAATGGGACCAGGAAGTGGGCAATGTGGGATATCAGTTCGCGCATCGCTTCAACGATACCTGGCAGTTCAGGCAGAACCTGAACTATGCCCAGTCGCGCAACCGCGTGAATCATGTGTACTGGAACGCCTGGGTGCCCGGCAGCAATTTCTCCACTGCCGAGCGCGGCGCCTACCGGCGCGATGACGATGCGCACGGTGTAAGCGTCGACAACCAGTTCGAGGCCAAGTGGGAAACCGGCAGCTTCAAGCAGAACGTGCTGTTCGGGCTGGATTACACCGAGACCTCGTTCACGCGCAAGCAGTACGCCGGCGCCAACAACCTGACGCCCATCAACTTCTTCCATCCAGTGTATGGCTCCAGCGTGGTGCTGCCGGCCGATCCAAACACCTACACCAACGAGACACGCAGCCAGGTCGGCTTGTATTTGCAGGACCAGATAAAGTTTGCCGACAAACTGGTGGTGGTGCTGGGCGGCCGCTACGACAGCGCCGACGGCAAGACGCTGAACAAGCTCACCGACCGCGACACGCGTTCCAACGACAACGCGTTCACGTATCGCGCCGGCCTGCTCTATCTGGCGGACAACGGACTGGCCCCGTACATCAGCTATTCGACCTCATTCCAGCCGCAGACCGGCACCACCTCGCCCGCGCGCGGCACCACGCCGTTCGACCCGACCGAGGGCAAACAGTGGGAAGCGGGCGTGAAGTATCAACCCCAAGGCTCGAACTCGTTCATCACGGCCTCCGTGTTCGAGCTCACGCGCACGAACGTTCCCACGACCGATCTGGATAATCCCATTTACAGCGTGCAGGAAGGCGAAGTCCGTTCGCGCGGGGTGGAGCTGTCCGCCACCGCCAATCCGGTGCCGGGCTGGAACCTGATCGCCGCCTACACCTACACGGACGCGGAGGTCACCAAGAGCAATTCGAACACGCTGGGCCGAACGCCCGAAGCCGTGCCGCGCAACATGGCTTCGCTCTGGTCCGACTACACGGTCCAGTCCGGAGCGCTCGCGGGCGTGAACGTCGGCGCGGGTGTTCGCTACATCGGATCTTCCTTCAACGGCGCCAATACCGCCAAGGTCAGCGATTACACGCTGTTCGACGTGGCCCTGCGCTATGACCTCGGCGTGCGCCATCCGGCATTCAAGGGCTGGACGGCCGACCTGACCGTACGCAACCTGTTCGACAAGGACTATGTGGCCACTTGCACCTACGCCTGCTTCTTCGGCGAAAGCCGGACCGTGCTCGGCCGGGTTACGTACAAGTGGTAGAGGCTTGAGCCATCGGGCACGACGCTAAGCCCTCCCCGCCGCCACGTTGACGCTGATCGCGATGATGAACACATTGAAGAAAAAGGCGATGACCCCATGCGTCAGCGCCATGCGCCGCAGGCGGCGGTTGACGATCTGCACGTCCGAGACCTGGAACGTCATGCCCAGCACCAGCGAGAAATACGCGAAGTCCCAGTAGTCGGGTTCTTCCGTTCCCGGAAAATCCAGGCCCTTGTGCATGGCGTTACGGTGGCCGTAATAGCCATGCGCATAGTGCAGCGCGTAGATCATGTTCATGTACAGCCAGGACAGCACGATGGTCGCGGCGGCGGCCAGCATATCGACCAGGGCGCCCGCGTTGCTGCCGGCGCGCAGCTCCACCCACAAGGCCACCAGCACCATGCAGGACAGCGCCACGCTGCTCCACAGCACGCCGGTGCGCCCCACGTCCTGCTGCTTCGCATGGGCGCGCATGTCGGCCGGGCTGGTCTGGCCGAACACCCGGGCGGTCAGCACCAGGAACACGATCGCGCCGGCGTCAAAGCCCAGCAGCATGGCCAGGCTGGGTGACAGGCCCATGGCGTACAGGCCCCCGGCCACGGCCAGCAACAGGCCGGCGCACAGCATCAGGCGCCGGTGCGCATGGAAGAACGGCAAACGTTCGACGGAGGGCGAGCCGGGTCCGGCTTCGTCGTCCTTGAGCGGTGGCGGCATGGCGGGCTCCTACCTGCGGCAAGAGCCCTAACCCTAACCGATACCGAGCAAACCGACCAGCGCGCCCCCGAACAGCAGCCACAGCGGATGAATGCGCGTCGCGCTGCCCAGCAGCGCCACCGCGACGGTGATGGCGCCCAGCAGCCAGGTATGCACCGAGGCCTCGGTGATCAGCGCCGCGCTGGCCGCCACCAGCCCCACCGTCATCGGGAAGATGCCCGCCTGGATGACGCCGCGCCACGGGCGGTCCTTGAACCGTTCCCACAGCCCCAGCGCGATGACGGTGATGATCGAGGACGGCCCGAACTTTGCGATCGTCGTGGCCAGCATGCCCATCCAGCCGGCCACATGCCACCCGACCAGCGTGACCACCATCAGGTTGGGGCCCGGGGCGGCCTGGCCCAGCGCGAACAGCGCGGAGAAGTCCGCCGCCGTCATCCAGCCGTGGACATCCACGACCTGGCGCTGCATCTCGGGCAGGATGGTGTTGCCGCCGCCGAAGGCCAGCACCGACAGTTCCGAAAAGATCAGGACCAGGGCAATCAGGGTATGGATCATCGCCGTTGCCTCCAGACCATCAGGATGCTCAGCGGCGTCAGCACCGCCATGGTCGGCAGGAGCGGGATGCGCAGCACGGCGATGGCGATGAAACAGGCGGTGGCCACGACTCCGGCCAGCCAGTCGCGGCGCTTGACCACCGGCAGGCCGATCTTCACCGCCATCGAGATCAGCAGCCCCGCCGCCGCCGCGGCCAGGCCGGCGAACAGGTGCTGGATGTGCGGGTCGTTCTGGAACCGGTCATACACCATGCCCAGCATGACCACGATGATCGACGGCGCCAGGATCAGGCCCATCAGCGCCGCGAAGGCGCCGCGGGGGCCGCGGAATTTCATGCCCAGCGCCACGGACAGGTTGATGATATTGCCGCCCGGCAGGAACTGGCACAGGCCCAGCAGCTCGGTGAACTCGGCGCCGCTCAGCCAGCGGTGCTTTTCGACGACCATGCGGCGCGCCAGCGGCAAGGCGCCGCCAAACGCGGTCAGGCCCAGCATGAGGAATCCGTAGAACAACTGCCCGCAAGTGGGGGGAGGCCGGAGGCCGGCCTCTGAGGTGGAAAGCGCTGCGTTCATCTTTTTTATTGCCGGCCGGGGCCGGTAAGCAGGGGCTGGCGCCGAGCCGTGCCCAGGGTGAATAACGATATTGCAGCCTACTCTTCGCACTAGATAATGTCTAATATATGACTTGTTGTTGACTCATATCGGTTGAATATGGCATCCGTAGACCTGCGCCTGCTGCGCTACTTCCTGGCGGTGGCCGAGGAATCCCACCTGACCAAGGCCGCGGCCCGGCTCGGCATCCGCCAGCCGCCGCTCAGCCAGCAGATCCGCGTGCTTGAGCATGAACTGGGCGTCACGCTGTTTCACCGCCTGCCGCGCGGCATGGAGCTCACGGAAAGCGGCCGCGCGCTGCTCGAAGACGCCCGCAACATCATCGCGCTGGTGGACCAGGCCGTGGACGGCGTGCGCCGCGTGTCGCTGGGCGAGGCAGGCCGGCTGACCGTAGGCTTCACGGGGTCCGCCGCCTTCCATCCCTTCGTGCCTTCGGTCATCCGGCGTTTCCGGGAAAGCGCGCCGCAGGTGCGCCTGGTCCTGGAAGAAAGCAGCACCGGCGAACTGATGGAGGCCGTTGCCGAAGGGCGCGTGGATGTGGCCTTCATCCGGGGCGCCTATGGCCCCGACCGGGGCGTGGTGATGGAAACCGTGCTGGAGGAAACCATGCTGGCCGCGTTTCCCGCGGACCATCCCGCCGTCAAGGGCCGGGTGCGCGAACACATCGCGCTGTCCGAACTGGCCGACGAGTCGCTCATCCTGTACCGCCGCCACAGCGGCCCCGGCCTGTACGACGCCATCATCGCGGCCTGCAGCGCCGCCGGCTTCAGCCCGCGCATCGCGCAGGAAGCGCCGCGCATGCTGTCCACGCTGAGCCTGGTCGCCGCGGGCCTGGGTGTGTCGCTGGTGCCCGCGTCGCTGCGCCGCGTGAACATCGAGGGCGTGGTGTACGTCGGCGTGACCCACCCGGCGGAGCTGCGCGCGCCGCTGAACCTGATCTGGCGCGACGCCCCCATGTCCGGCGCCACCCGCAAGCTGATCGACGAGGCGCTGCGACATCGGGACGAGTCCGAGGCCTAAGGCGCGGCGCTACACTTCCCGCCAACCGCATTCTTCAACCCAGCCATGCTTTCCGAATCCCCCATCGGCGTATACGACTCCGGCGTCGGCGGCCTGAGCGTGCTGCGCGCCATCCGAGACGCCCTGCCCCACGAGCCGCTGCTGTACGTGGCCGACTCCGCCCACGTGCCCTACGGCGAGAAAACACAGGACTTCGTTGAACGGCGCGCCTGCGCGATCGCCGACTACTTCGTGTCGCGCCAGGCCCGCGCCATGGTGGTGGCGTGCAACACGGCGACCGCCGCCGCCATTGCCCTGCTGCGCCGGCGCCATCCCGGCCTGATCATCATCGGCGTGGAGCCCGCCATCAAGCCCGCGGCGCACCTGACGCACAGCGGCGTGGTCGGCGTATTCGCCACCACCGGCACGCTGGCCAGCCCCAAGTTCGCCGCGCTGGTGCAGCGCGAGGCGCCCGAAGTGCGCATTCTGCTCAGGCCCTGCCCGCAGTGGGTGCGGCTGGTGGAGCAAGGCATACTCTCCGGCCCCGAGGCCGAAGCCGCGGTGCAGGCGCCCGTGGCCGAACTGCGCCAGGCCGGCGCCGACGTGCTGGTGCTGGGCTGCACGCACTTTCCGTTTCTGCGAGACCTGATCCAGGCGGCGGCCGGTCCCGGCGTGCCGCTGCTGGAAACCGGCGCGCCGGTGGCGCGCTGGCTGCGCCATCAGTTGCAGGAACGCGGCCTGCTGCACGGGCAAGGCCCGGGCGAACTGCAGCTGGAAACCACCGGCGTGGCCAGCGCCCTGGCGGAACTGGCCAGCCGCCTGCTGGGGCAGCCGCTCAGTGCCGCAGCCACGCCGGAACGCTGGCGCTGAGCGCGCGGGGATTGATCCCGCGCATCTCGCCGCGGCCGGATTCGGCGAATAATTGGGATACAGTGGAACGCGCCGCTCTTTGCGGCCCGCACACAAGGAGACGCCCATGAAACGCATCCTGATTCCCGTCGACGGCTCGCAACAAGCCCTC
Source organism: Achromobacter deleyi (assembly GCF_013116765.2). Lineage (GTDB taxonomy): Bacteria > Pseudomonadota > Gammaproteobacteria > Burkholderiales > Burkholderiaceae_B > Achromobacter > Achromobacter deleyi_A. The sequence continues at coordinate 6,135,369 of NZ_CP074375.1, read as the reverse complement.
AATGCGGTCAAGGCCCTGCTCGACGCCCGCCGCTACGACCCGGTCGAACGCGTGGACCTGCTGACCGTCCAGATTCCCCTGCAGGCGGGCAAGTTCGCGCGCGGCCTGTCCCAGGCGGAAATCGACGCTTACCACGAAGAGGAAGGCCAGGCCGCCGTGCAGGCCGCCAGCGCCTTGCTGTCCGAGGCGGGCGTTCCGTTCGAGACCCATATCCAGGTAGGCGCCGCGGCGGAGACCATCGCGCGCGTCGCCGGTGAAACCGGGGCCAACGAGATCTACATGGGCACGCGCGGCCTGGGCTCGGTCTCGGCCATGTTCATGGGGTCCGTCGCGACAGGCGTCCTGCACCTGACGGAGCTGCCCGTCACGCTGGTCAAATAAGGCCAAGGAGCATCCATGCTGAATATCCTCGTCCCCGTCGACGGCTCCGACAATGCCAACCGCGCCGTCGTGTATGCCCGCCGCCTTGCCCAGGGCGCCAAATACGCGCGCATCCATCTGCTCAACATCCAGACGCCTCCCCGCGGCCGTGCCGGCGTTTCGAGGCTGATCACGCAAGACATGATCAACGACTTCTACGCCCGCGAAGGCCGGGAGGCCTCCGAGGAAGCGCGCAAGCTGCTGGATGCGGCCGGCGTCGACTACGCCAGCCACGTCGTCTTCGGGCACGCGGCGACCGAAATCGCCGGCTATGCGCAAGACCACGGCTGCGCCCGCATCGTCATGGGCACGCGCGGCAACGGGTCGCTCGTCAACATCCTGATCGGCTCCGTCGCCAATCAGGTGGTGCAGCTGGCGCAGGTGCCGGTCACGCTGGTGAAGTAAGGCCGCAAGCCTGGCCCGCATGAGCGCCAGGCCGCCCGCGTGAGTATGATGAGACCGACAGATAGCTCTGGAGTCGCATCATGCACATCCTGCGTATCTCGCTGGCGGCCGGCCTTGCGCTGACGGTGCTCAGCGCCTGCGGCGAAGTCGCCAGGCTGCCGGTCGAGGCCGGCATGGGCCCGAACCCCCAATTGCCGCCTCCCAACACCACCCTCATCCCCACGGTGAACACCGCCCGGGCCGTGGGCTGGCCACCAGGCGCGCACCCGGTGGCCGCCAGCGGCCTGGCGGTGACGGCATACGCCGGCGGACTGGACCACCCGCGCTGGCTGTACGTGCTGCCCAACGGCGATGTGCTGGTGGCCGAGACCAATGCCCCGCCCAAGCCCGAAGACGCCGCGGGCGGCATCAAGGCCTGGGCCACCGGCGTGGCGATGAAGCGGGCCGGCGCCAAGACCGTCAGCGCAAACCGCATCACGCTCTTGCGCGACGCCGACCATGACGGCGTGGCCGAAACGCGCAGCGTGCTGCTGGAAGGGCTGAATTCCCCCTTCGGCATGGCGCTCATCGGCAACCAGCTTTATGTGGCCAACGCCGATGCGGTCATGCGCTATCCCTATGAGACCGGCCAGACCCATATCGCCGCCCCCGGCGTGAAGGTCACGGACCTGCCCGCCGGCATCAACCACCACTGGACCAAGAACCTGCTTGCCAGCGCGGATGGCGCCCGGCTGTATGTGTCCGTCGGCTCCAACAGCAATGTGGGCGAAAACGGCATGGACATCGAGGAAGGCCGCGCCGCCATCTGGGAGCTGGACGTGGCCAGCGGCGCCAAGCGCCTGTACGCCACGGGCCTGCGCAATCCGGTCGGCATGGCCTGGGCGCCGGATGGCAAGACGCTGTGGACGGCCGTCAATGAACGCGACGAACTGGGCAGCGATCTCGTGCCCGACTACATGACCTCGGTGCGCGACGGCGGCTTCTACGGCTGGCCCTACAGCTATTTCGGCCAGCACGTCGATACCCGCGTCGAGCCCCAGCGGCCGGAACTGGTCGCGCAGGCCATCGTGCCCGACTACGCGCTGGGTCCGCACACGGCCTCGCTGGGCCTGGCCTGGTCGGGCGGCGCGAAGCTGCCCGAGCCCTACATAAACGGCATGTTCGTCGGCCAGCACGGCTCCTGGAACCGCGATCCGCGCAGCGGCTACAAGGTGATCTTCGTGCCCTTCGACAAGAACCAGCCCAGCGGACCCGCGCGCGACGTGCTGACGGGTTTCCTCAATGAAAGCGGACAGGCGCAGGGCCGGCCGGTAGGCGTGGCCATCGACGCACAGGGCGGCCTGCTGGTGGCGGACGATGTGGGCAATGTGGTCTGGCGCGTCGGCGCGCAACCGTAGCGATACGCCCGCCATGAAGGATCCGGCGGCGCGCGCCGGCCTTGGGCCGAACGCCCCCCGCCCCTACAATGGCCGCTCCCGGAATTCCAGACAGGAGCGAGCATGAGCACGGAAAAAGTGGCGGTCGTCACCGCCGGAGGCAGCGGCATGGGCGCGGCGGCGGCGCGCAAGCTGGCGGCGGACGGATACCGCGTCGCCATATTGTCCTCGTCGGGCAAGGGCGAGACGCTGGCGCAGGAACTGGGCGGGCTGGGCGTCACCGGGTCGAACCGGTCGCCCGAGGATCTGGCCAGGCTGGTGGATGCCGCGCTGCAGAAATGGGGCCGGATTGATGCAGTCATCAACAGCGCCGGCCACGGCCCCAAGGGTCCGCTGCTGGAGATCAGCGACGACGACTGGCACCTGGGCATGGAGTTCTACCTGCTGAATGTCGTGCGCATCGCGCGCCTGGTCGCCCCCGTCATGAAGCAGCAGAAGTCGGGCGCCATCGTCAACATTTCCACCTACGCCACGTTCGAACCCGAAGCGCTGTTCCCGACCTCGGGCGTGTTCCGCGCCGGCCTGGCCGCCTTCACCAAGGTGTTCTCGGACGAATACGCCCAGCACAACGTGCGCATGAACAATGTGCTGCCGGGCTTCATCGACAGCCTGCCTGAAAAGGAAGACCGCCGCGCGCGCATCCCGATGGGCCGCTACGGCACGGCCGAAGAGGTCGCGGACCTGATCGCTTTCCTGGCCTCCGATGCGTCGTCCTACATCACCGGCCAGAATATCCGCATCGACGGCGGCATCACGCGTTCCGTCTAGATCTGATCCTTTTGGCTTAATCCCTCATCCGAATGACGGTATTGAAGCGCGCACCGGGCTTTTAGTACCGTAGGTTTTCGCATTCGACGAGGTGCCTGCGCATGTCCGCTACGCCGTCAGCGGCTGCGCAGCAGCCCGCTCCGCCCGCTCCCGCCGCCCCCACGCCGGGCCAGGCCTCGCGCTTTCTGGCGCAGGCAACGTTCGGCCCGACGCCCGCCCAGATCGACGCCGTGGTGCGCGACGGCTACGCGGCCTGGCTGGACGCGCAATTGGCGCTGCCCCCGTCCCAGACCCATTTCGACTGGCTGCTGCAGCAGCGAAAGAACACCGAGGCCTTCAAGGGCAACGGTATCAATGCGCCGCTGGAATCCACGCTGTGGCGCAAGTTCATCAGCGCGCCGGACCAGGTGCGCACGCGGGTGGCGTTCTCGCTGTCCGAGATCTTCGTCGTCGGGGTTTCGTCCATCACCGCGTCCTGGCCGCTGTTTGGCGCCGCGGGGTTCATGGACCTGCTGGCCGAGCATGCGCTAGGCAACTACCAGGACCTGCTGACCGCCGTGACGCGCAACCTGTCCATGGGCTGCATGCTGACCTACCGCGGCAACCGCAAGGAAGATCCCAAGACCGGCCGCCACCCCGACGAGAACTACGCGCGCGAGGTCATGCAGCTGTTCAGCATCGGCCTCCTGGAACTGGAGCAGGACGGCACGGTAAGAATGGTCAAGGGCGCGCCCGTGGAAACCTATACCAATGCGGACGTGCAAGGGCTGGCCAAGGTATTCACCGGCTGGGACATCAACGGCCCGGAGACGGACGTGGAATTCCACCGGCGGCCGATGGCGCTCAACAACGGGCTGCATTCGATGTCCGAGAAGCGCTTCCTGGGCGCCGTCATCCCCCCCGGCACCGATGGCCACCTGTCTCTCAAGCGCGCCATGGACGTGATCTGCGCCCACCCCAACGTGGGGCCGTTCATCGGCATGCAGCTCATCCAGCGGATGGTGACCAGCAATCCCAGCCCCGCCTACGTCGGCCGCGTGTCCGCCGTGTTCAACGACGACGGCAAGGGCGTGCGCGGCAACCTGAAGGCGGTCGTGCGCGCCATCCTGCTCGATCCGGAGGCCCGCCAGCCCGATCTGAACGCGCCCCACTGGGGCAAGGTGCGCGAACCCATCCTGCGCTTCTCGGGGTGGGCGCGGGCCTTCGGCGCCGAGTCCACCAACGGCGCGTGGGCGATGCCGGACACCACGGACAACACGATCCGGCTGGCGCAAAGCCCCATGCGATCGGCCACGGTCTTCAACTTCTTCCGCCCCCGCTACACGCCGCCCGTGACCGAACTGGCCAGGCGGCACCTGGTGGCGCCCGAATTGCAGATCACCGACGAGACCAGCATTGCCGGCTACCTGAACTTCCTGGCGATCTACGCGGACCGGGGCTGGGAGGATCTGCAGACCTCCTATGCGCCCGAGATCGCGCTGGCCCGGAACCCGGACGCACTGGTGGCCCGCGTGGTGCTGCTGCTGGCGGGCGATGCGTTCAGCGCGGCCACCGCCGCCGCCATCGCGCGGGCGGTGGCTACCCTGCCCGCCGACCGCCCCCGGGACCGCGTGCGCGCGGCCATCATGCTGGTGGCGGCCACCCCTGAATACCTGGTGCAGAAATGACACGCTCGCACGACGCCGACCGCCGCGCCTTCCTGCTGCGCGCCTGCGCGCTGGGCGCCACCGGCGCCGCCGCGCCGCTGGCCCTGAACCTGGCCGCGATCGGGGCCGCCGCGGCGCAATCGGCGCCGTCCTCGTACAAGGCCCTGGTCTGCGTGTTCCTGTATGGCGGCAACGACCCCTACAACACGCTGGTCCCCTTCGACGCGCCTGCCCATCGGGCCTACGCCGCGGCCCGCGGCGACATCGCCCTGCCCCGCGACGCGCTGCGCGCCACCGCCCTGCGCGGCAAGGAGGGCGCGGCGGGCGGGGCGCAGTTCGCCCTGGCGCCGGCGCTGGCGCCGCTGGCGCCGCTGTACGAGCGCGGCGACATGGCGGCGCTGCTGAACGTGGGACCGCTGGTCGTCCCCACCACCAAAGCGGAATACATCGGCGCGCGCGTGCCGCTGCCGCCCAAGCTGTTCTCGCACAACGACCAGCAATCGTACTGGCAGGCGCTGGCGCCGGAAGGCGCCTCGTCCGGCTGGGCGGGCCGGTTGACGGACCTGTTCGCCGGCGCCAATGCGCAGCGCAGCTTCACGGGCATCACGGCTGGCGGCAGCACCGTGCTGCTCGCCGGCCGCAAAGTGGCGGGCTATCGCGTGGGCATCAATGGATCCACGCAGATCGACATGCTGCATCGCGACATGTATGGCTCCAGCGCCTGCACCGCCTTGCTGCGCGAACTGATCACGCAGCCGCGCGAGCATCTGATGGAGCGCGAGATGTCGCGCATCGCCGCCCAGTCCATCGACGCCGACCTGCGGCTGCGCGCCGCGCTGGCGGGCGTGGCGGTGCCAGGCGATTTTTCATCGCCACTGGCCCAGCAGCTGAAGATCGTCGCCCGCATCATCGGCGCGCGGCAAGCGCTGGGCGCGCGTCGCCAGGTGTTCTTCGTGTCGCAGAACGGTTACGACAACCACACCGGCCTGAACGACACGCATCCGGCGCTGTTGCAGGAAATGGGGCAGGCGCTGGCGGCGTTCCAGCAAGCCCTGTCGGCAATGGGCGTGGCCGATCAGGTCACCACGTTCACGGCGTCGGAGTTCGGCCGGACGCTGGGATCAAATGGCAACGGCTCCGACCACGGCTGGGGCTCGCACCATTTCGTGCTGGGCGGGGCGGTCAACGGCGGCCGCTATTACGGATCCCACCCGGAGATTGCGCTGGACGGCCCCGGCTTCGTCGACAACGGCCGCCTGCTGCCCACCACGGCGGTCGACCAGCTCGGCGCGTCGCTGGGCACCTGGTTTGGCGCCAGCCGCGACGACCTGCGCATGGTGTTCCCCAACCTGAAGCACTTCGGGGCGGAACCGCTGGGGATACTGGATCGCACTGGCGCTGGCGGCCCAACCGCTCTATAACCTCATGCATCAGGCTGGCGCCATGCCGGCCACGCCGCGCTTTCCCGTCCATCCGTATCCGCACCCGCAACATGAGCCTCACCCCTGATCTGGCGTTGCAGTCCGCCACCGAAGACGACCTGCCGTTCCTGCTGTCCTTGCGCAAGTCCACCATGACCGAGCATTTGCGGCGCGCCGGCGCGCCGCTGGACGACGAGCACCATCTGGCGCGCATCCACTATCACTTCGACGACGCGCAGATCGTCTGGCTGGACGGCAGGCCAGCCGGCCTGCTCAAGCACTACCGCGATGCCGCCGGCTGGCGCATCGTCCAGATTCAGATCGACCCCGCCTTCCAGGGCCAGGGCCTGGGCCGCCGGCTGCTGGCCGGCGTGCTGGACCAGGCGGACGCCGAAGGCGCGCCGGTCACGCTGAGCGTGCTCAAGGGCAACCCCGCCCGGCGGCTGTATGAAGCGCTGGGCTTCACCCCCATCAAGGAGACCGATCTGGAGCATGAAATGCGTTACGAACCCGGCGCCGTCCGGCCGGCCGGCTGAGCCTTTGCGGTTTCTTCCGTGGTCGCGGGAATAAAGCGATACCGGGCAGCGTCCGTAGAGGGCAGTCCCCCAACTTTCCCACCTACGAGGCAAAACATGCGCAATCACATCGCCGCAGCCCTGGTCCTTACCTCCGCTGCCCTGTTCTCGGCCGGCGCCCACGCCCAGGCCGTCAAGACCCAGGATGGCATCCTGGTCAACAGCGCCGGCATGACGCTGTACACCTTCGACAAGGACTCCGCGGGCAAAAGCGTCTGCGTCGACCAGTGCGCCAAGGCCTGGCCCCCCGTGGCCGCTGCCGCGGACGCCAAGCCCATGGGCGACCTGACGGTCATCACCCGCGACGACGGCTCCAAGCAATGGGCGCACAAGGGCAAGCCCCTGTACCTGTTCGCCAAGGACACCAAGCCGGGCGACAAGACCGGCGACAACTTCAAGGAAATCTGGCACGTGGTCAAGCCCTGATACGGACGGGTACCTGTTCCGACCATGCGCGCCGAAGACGAAGCCCTGATCCTGGCCTGCATCCCCAGCCTGCGGCGCTATGCCCGCGGGCTGACGGGCGACCCCCACCGGGCCGACGACCTGGTCCAGGACACGCTGGAGCGCGCATGGAGCCGCTATTCACGATGGCAGCGGCGCGGCGAACTGCGCGCCTGGATGTTCGGCATCATGCACAACCATTTCATCGACGGCGTGCGCGCGTCCAGCCGGCGGGTCGACCAGACGGCGCCGGGCGATCTGCCCGACGCCCCCGTGCGCGCCACCCAGACCGACCACCTGGAGGTGCGCGACCTGGACCGCTGCCTGCAAGCCCTGCCGGCCGAGCAGCGGGAAGTCCTGTTGCTGATATGCGTGGAAGACCTGTCCTATCAGGAAACCGCCCAGATACTGGCGGTGCCGATCGGCACCATCATGTCGCGCCTGTCGCGCGCCCGCGAAAAGCTGGGCGCGCTGATGCAGGGCCGCGACACGGTCAGCCGGCTACATCGCGTGAAATGACATGACTGACAAACGCCTGCTACCGGTGCCCACCACCGGCACCCCCATCACCGAGGCCGATCTGCACGGCTACGCGGACGGCCAGTTGCCGACTGCCCGCCATGCCGAGGTCGCGGCCTTTCTTGCGACCCATCCGCAGGACCAGACCCGCGTGGACGACTGGAAGGAACAGCGGCGCGCGCTGCACGCCCTGCTGGATCCCGTGCTGGACGAGCCCCTGCCGCTGCGCCTGCCGCTCAAGGCTCCGGTGCGCGCATGGCCGTGGCGCGCGCTGGCCGCCAGCGTGGCCATCGCCGCCGTCAGCGCCAGCGCGGCCTGGCTGGTCCGAGGGGCCCTGGATGCCCGCCATCTGCAGACCGTGCTGGCCACGGTCAGCCCGGAGCGCGCCGCGGGCGGCTACGCCCAGCGCGCCGCCATCGCCCACGCTGTCTACGCGCCCGACATGGGCCGGCCCGTCGAGGTCGGCGCCGACAACGAAAAAGGACTGGTCACCTGGCTGACCAAGCGCATGGGCGCGCCCGTGCGCGCACCGTCGCTGTCGCAGGCCGGCTACGAGCTGGTCGGCGGTCGCCTGCTGCCTGGCGGCGCGGGGCCGGTCGCGCTGTTCATGTATGGCGCGGCCGACGGCCAGCGCCTGACCCTGTATGTCACCCGCGAGGCCGCGGGCGAACAGACCGCCTTCCAGTTCACGCAGGAAGGGCCGGTGCGGGTGTTCTATTGGGTGGAAGGACAGTTCGGCTACGCGCTGTCGGGCGCCGTCAGCCGCGACGAGCTGCAGCGCGTGTCGCAAGAGGTCTACCGGCAGTTGCAGGGCTAGGGCCTGTCAACACCGAAAGGAGCCTGGCACGGGCCCCAAGGTTCCGCCGCGTTCAAGCCGCGGCGTTTTCCCGCGCTTCGTGCAGCATGTGCAGCGTGATCTTGCGCACCTCCGCCTTGCTCATCTCGATGTGTGAACGCAGCATGCGCGACGCCTCGTCGGCGCGCCGCGCCAGCACCGCGCGCAGGATGGCCGCGTGCTCGTCATAAGTGGCGTCGACGCGGAAGTCCTTGGTGAAATCCAGCCTGCGCACGATGCGTATCTTCTCGGTCACGTCGCGGTGGATCTGCGCCATCTCCGGGTTGCCGGCGGCCGCCACCAGCGAGCAATGGAACGCCTCATCCAGCTGCGCCACCAGCCGGCCGTCCAGGATGCGCTGCGGCGGCGGCACCAGCCACACGTCGGTCAGCGCGCCGAGTATTCCGGCCGGATCCATGTGCTGGCGGGCGCACAGTTTGTCAACCGCCGCCTGCTCCAGCACCACGCGCACGTCGTACAGCGCCTCGAAGCGTTCAAAATCGAACGGCCGCACCTGCCAGCCGCTGCGCGGCCGCGCCAGCACGAAGCCTTCGCGCTCCAGCCGGGCCAGGCCCAGCCGCACCGGCGTGCGGCTGACGCCCAGCCGCGCCACCAGATCGGCCTCGGTGAAGCGTTCGCCCGGCAACATGCGGAAGTCGAACAGGTCGTCCTTGATGCGCTGGTAGACTTGGTCGGCCAGCGAGCCGGCCAGCGCCGGCGCCTGGCGCATGGCGGGCCCGGCCTGCACGGATTCCAGCCGCATCATCCGGTCACGGCGCACGTGGCGTCTTCGGCCATCACGATCAGCGGATCGCCCGCGTTCACGGGTTTGCCCGGCACGCAGCGGATCGCCGTCACCGTGCCCGCCGCCGGCGCGATGACGGACAACTCCATCTTCATGGCCTCCACCACCACCAGCGTATCGCCGGCCGACACGCTCTGCCCCACCTCGACCGGTATCTTCCAGATGTTGCCGCACATGTCGGCGCTGACCAGGCGCTCGCCTTCGCGCAAGGCGGTCTCGGCCTCGGGTTCGGCGGCGGCCTGCTCCACCACTACGTCCTCGGTCTTCCACAGCGCGACCTCGGCGTCGAAGGCCGTCTTCTGGCGCGCCTGGAATGCGGCGATGCTGTCGGCCTGCTCCGCCAGGAAACGCTGGTGGGCGGCGAAGTCGAACACTTCCTCCTCGATGCGCACCGTGGCCCGGCCTTCCCGGAAGTCCTCGCGCAGCCCGTCCAGCTCGGCTTCGGTGACCGGATAGAAACGCACCTGATCGAAGAAGCGCAGCAGCCAGGGCTTGCCGTCCTGGAACACGGGGTTCTTCAGGAACTTGTTCCAGATGGGCAAGGTGCGCCCGACCAGCTGGTAGCCGCCCGGAGAATCCATGCCGTAGATGCACATGTACACGCCGCCGATGCCCACCGTGCCTTCGGCGGTGAAGGTGCGCGCCGGGTTGTACTTGGATGTCAGCAGGCGATGGCGCGGATCTATCGGCACCGCGCAAGGCGCGCCCAGGTAGACGTCGCCCAGGCCCATGATCAGATAGCTGGCGTCGAACACGATGCGGCTGACTTCGTCGCGGTCGTCCAGGCCGTTGATGCGCTGGATGAAGTCCACATTGTTCGGCAGCCACGGCGCGCTGGCGCGCACGGTTTCCTGGTAGCGCCGCACGGCGCCCAGCGTGGCGGAGTCCTCGAAGGCCATGGGCAGGTACACGACGCGGGTCGGCACCTTCAGCGTGGCCACGTCGGCCAGCCCCGCCTCGATCTCCAAGAGGCGCGCGATCAACGCGCCCTGCAGGATGACGCGGCTGTCGTACCGGATCTGCAGGGAGCGCACGCCCGGCGACAGCTCCTGGACACCCGCGATCGGGTCGGCGTTCAGCGCTTGCATCAGCAAGTGGATGCGCATGCGCAGCGCCAGGTCCAGCACGTTGTCGCCGTATTCCAGCAGCAGGTAGCCGTCGCCCGCCTGCCGGTAGGACACCGAAGGCCGCGAGCCCTCGGCCGGCAGGGCCGCGACGATGGTTTCGGACACGGTGGCCGGCACGGGAGCCGGCGGGGTCGCCGCGGGCGCCACCGCCGACAGGCCGGCCACGCTGCGGTCCTGCGCGGCTTCCAGCGCCACGGCCTGCGGGTAGTCGATGCGCACGAAACGGATCCGGTCGCCCGGCTTGACCTGCCCTACCTTCCACAATTCGGCGCGGGCGATGGTGACGGGGCACACGAAACCGCCCAGGCTGGGACCGTCGCGGGTCAGGATCACCGGGCTGTCGCCCGTGAAGTTGATGCTGCCGATGGCGTATTCGCAGTCATGGATGTTGGACGGATGCAGTCCGGCCTCGCCGCCGTTCTCGCGCGCCCAGGTGGGCTTGGGGCCGATCAGGCGCACGCCCAGGCGGTTGGAGTTGTAGTGGACTTCCCAGTCCGCGGCGAAGAAGGCCTCGATGGCTTCGGGCTGAAAAAAGTCCGGCGCGCCATGCGGGCCATACAGCACGCCGATCTCCCACGCGCTGCCATATTCGGGAATCAGTTCGGCGGGCGCGGCCTGCGGTTCCGTCAAGGGCTGCGCCGCGGCGGCGCCCGCCAGCTCCGGGCGCACCACCGGCAGCATGTCGCCCACGCGCAGGGTGCGGCCGGCATGGCCGCCGAACTGGCCCAGGACAAAGGTGGAGCGGCTGCCCAGGTAGACCGGCACGTCCAGCCCGTTGCGCACCGCCAGATAGCTGCGGCAGCCCGATAGCGCGCGGCCGGTGGCCAGCACCTGGCCAGAGCGCACCGCTATCGGCTGCCACATGGGCACGGGCTCGCCGTCCAGGGTGGCCGCGCAGGCCGCGCCCGTCAGCGCCACGATGGCGTCGCCGTGAAAGCGCAAGGTCGGTCCGACCAGCGTGGCTTCGATGCCGGCGGCGTCCGGCGCGTTGCCCACGATGCGGTTTGCGACGCGAAAGGCGTAGTCGTCCATCGGCCCCGAAGGCGGCACGCCGATGTCCCAATAGCCGGCGCGGCCCGGATAGTCCTGCACGCTGGTGTAGGTGCCCGCTTCCAGCACCTCGATCGCCGCGGGCCGGTAGGCAAAGCTCTCCAGGAAGCGCGTGGACAGCTTGCCGGCGCGAAAGCGCTCGTCGGCCACGATCTGGCGCAGGTAGTCCAGGTTGGTCGCAATACCGTGCAGCCGGGTCCTGGCCAGGGCGTCGGCCAGCTTGTCCAGCGCGGCCTCGCGCGTGTCCGCATGCACGATCAGCTTGGCCAGCATCGGGTCGTAGAAGGCCGGCACCTCCGTGCCCGTCGCCACCCAGCCGTCCACCCGCACGCCTTCCGGAAACGACACCTCGGTCAGCACGCCGGGCGAGGGCTGGAACTGGCGCAGCGGATCCTCGGCATACAGCCGCACCTCGATCGATGCGCCGCGCGGCGCGCGCGACATCGCGGCATAGTCCAGCGGCTGGCCCGCGGCCACGCGCAGCATGCATTCCACCAGATCCAGCCCGGTCACGGCTTCGGTCACGGGATGCTCGACCTGCAGCCGCGTGTTGACCTCAAGAAAGTAGAAGCTGTCGCGCGCCGGGTCGTAGATGAATTCCACCGTGCCGGCCGAGCGGTAGTTGACGGATTCGCCCAGCTTGACGGCAGCCTCGAGCAGCGCGGCGCGCGTGGCGGCGGGCAGCAGCGGGGCCGGGGTCTCTTCGATGACTTTCTGGTTGCGCCGCTGCACCGAGCAATCGCGTTCGCCCAGCGCCAGCACGCGGCCCGCGCCGTCGCCAAAGATCTGCACCTCGACGTGCCGCGCATTGTCCACATAGCGCTCGATGAAAGCGCCGCCGTCGCGGAAAAAATGCTCGCCCATGCGCTGCACGCTGTCGAACGCCACCGTCAGTTCGGCCTCGTTTTCGCAGCGCGACAGGCCGATGCCGCCGCCGCCGGCCGTGCTCTTCAACATCACCGGGTAGCCGATGCGCTCGGCCTGCGACAGCGCCTCTCCCAGGCTGGCCAGAAGGCCGGTGCCGGGCGTCATCGGCACGCCGGCCTCGGCCGCCAGTTCGCGCGAACGGTGCTTCAGGCCGAACTCGCGGATCTGCAGGGGCGTGGGGCCGACGAACGCGATGCCCGCGGCTTCGCAGGCGTCGGCGAATTCCGCGCTCTCGGACAGGAAGCCGTAGCCGGGGTAGATCGCCTGCGCGCCCTGCTCGCGGGCGGCGGCCAGCAACAGGTCCATGCGCAGGTAGCTGTCGGCCGCCTTCTCGCCGCCCAGGGCGACGGCCACGTCGGCCTCGCGCACATGCGCGGCGTTGCGGTCCGGATCGGAATAGACGGCCACGCTGCGGATGCCCAGGCGCTTGAGGCTGCGGATGGCGCGGACGGCGATTTCGCCGCGGTTTGCAATCAGAACGGTATCGAACACGATGCGACTCCCTGGTGTCTGGCGGGGTTAGCGGGGGGTGGCGTTGAGGCTGGCCAGATAGGCGCGCCAGCCGCCGAAGGCGGTGATGTCCCGCGCGCCGTCCAGGCCGCGCGGCTCGCAGATGAAGCCCTTGACCTTGCGGCCGTCCTGCAGCTCCAGCGTGCCGATGCCCAGCGGCGCGGGGATCTCGGCCACGAAGGCGCCGAAGGCCGTCACCGGCACGTCCCACAGCTCGACCTCGATGGCCCCGCCGCTGTCCGACTTCACCAGGCCGGGCTTGGGCGGCGTGGTGTTGGCCAGGGCGTAGAGCCGGTAGTCGCCCGCGGTCAGCGTCTTTTCCACAAACACCGCATGGCGCGACGTCAATTGATGATTCAGCGGCATGCCCGTCAGGTGCGCGCCCACCACCGCCACCCGCACGGTGTCGGCGGGCGCCTCGCCGGACGCAGCATCCGGGGCCGGCAGCGGCGCGCCGGTGGCGCCCAGCGGCAGGCCGCGCAACGCCTGCCAGTGCTTGCCGAACCGCGCCAGCGCGCGGTCCTGCCACGCCAGGCCGATCAGCGTGATGCCCGAGGGCAGGCCATCGCCGCGCATGCCCGCAGGCACCGCCAGCGCCGACAAGTCGGCCAGGTTGGCAAAGTTGGTGTACACGCCCAGGCGCGAGTTCAGCGTGACCGGGTCGGCCTCGAGCTGGGCGATGGTGTAGATGGAGGGCGAGGTCGGCACGACCAGCGCATCGAAGCCCGCCAGCGCCTGGTGGATCCGCCGGGTCAGTTCGGCGCGGCGGTACTCGGCCTTGAATGCGTCCAGCGCGCTGTAGTGGGCGGCCTGCTCCACGATGCCGCGCACCACGGGGTTGATGGCGTCCGGCTTGTCCTTCCAGAGCGCTTCCACGGCGGCGTAGCGTTCGGCCACCCACGGGCCCTGGTACAGCAGCGCGGCCAGCTCGTCGAACGGCGCGAAGTCGATGGCCTCGACCTGCGCGCCCGCTGCCACTAGCCCTCGCACCGCGTCGTCGAACACGGCGGCCGCCTGCGCATCGCCAAAGAACTCCAGCGTGGCGGGAATCGCCAGCCGTGGCGCCTTGGGCCACGGCTGCGCACCGGCCGGCATGCGCCGCGAATAGGGATCGCGTTCGTCAAAGCCGCCGGCCACGTCCGCCACGCGTTCGGCGTCGTCCACCGTCAACGCGAAGATCGACACGCAGTCCAGCGTGCGGCAGGCGGGCACCACGCCCGCCGTGCTGAGCCAGCCCTTGGTGGGCTTCAAGCCCACGATGTTGTTGAAACCCGCGGGCACGCGGCCCGAGCCCGCGGTATCGGTGCCCAGCGAAAACGCCGCGATGCCGCGCGCCACCACCGATGCCGATCCGGAGCTGGAGCCCCCGCTGACGTACTCCGGCTTGAAGCTGTTGGCCACGGCGCCGTGCGGCGAGCGCGTGCCCACCAGGCCGGTGGCGAACTGATCCAGGTTGGTCTTGCCGATCAGGATGGCGCCGGCGGCGCGCAGGCGCTGCACGACGGTCGCGTCCTCGCCTGGCGTGTAGGCGAACTCGGGGCAGGCCGCCGTGGTCGGCCAGCCCGCCGCGTCGATGTTGTCCTTGATGGCGAAGGGCACGCCATACAGCGGCAGGCGCGACATGTCGCCGCCCGCGGCCGCCAGCAACAAGCGCAGGCCGTCGAGCTGTTCGTCCAGCAGGTCGCGGTCGACCCGCCGTATCCAGGCATTGTCCCGCGGGCTGTCGGACGTGGCGGCATAGGCGGCCAACAGCGCTTCGGGCTGCGCGCCCTCGCGGTAGGCGGCCAGCCACTGCGCGATCGTCCAACCGACGGGGCTCTTCTGCGTTGCTGCGGCATTCATGCTGGAATCCTTTCTTGTATACAAGTACGGATTCCCAAGCAATCGGCGTGCCATGTTGGCCGACTGCTTCACCTTCCCTCTGGTTTACGCCGGCAAACCCCATGCAAACGCGGTTTTGCCGCCGGCGCGCGCCGCGCCGCCCGCACCGCGAGCGGGCGCAACACGCACCTGTTTTGTGCATGCGGCACCGTTTTGATCCGGCCCATGCCGCAACGCGGCAGTCGCGCGCATTCACGTAAACACCCCTTCTTCATACGGCGGTCCCGCGCCACGCAGGCACTTGGCACGCCTTTTGCTTTGAAGTCCAGGTTGTCGGGTGTTGTTCAGAACGTTCTCGCCGGCCAAACCGGCACATTCCATCCAGGAGTCACCATGAAACGCAGACTAGCCCTTAAGCAACTGACCGCCGTGAGCCTGTTGGCCATGTCCGGATGGATGCCACAGGTGTACGCCGCCGACGACACCATCAAGGTCGGCATCCTGCATTCCCTGTCGGGCACCATGGCCATCTCGGAAACGTCGCTCAAGGACGTTGCGCTGATGACCATTGAAGAGATCAACGCCAATGGCGGCGTGATGGGCAAGAAGCTTGAGGCCGTGATCGTGGACCCCGCCTCGAACTGGCCGCTGTTCGCGGAGAAGTCGCGCCAGCTTCTGTCGCAGGACAAGGTGGCCGTCGTGTTCGGCTGCTGGACCTCGGTGTCGCGCAAGTCCGTCCTGCCGGTGTTCAAGGAACTGAACGGCCTGCTCTTCTACCCCGTGCAGTACGAAGGCGAAGAGCTGGAGAAGAACGTGTTCTACACGGGCGCCGCGCCCAACCAGCAAGCCATTCCCGCGGTGAAATACCTGATGAGCGAAGATGGCGGCGGGGCCAAGCGCTTCGTGCTGCTGGGCACCGACTACGTCTACCCCCGCACCACCAATAAGATCCTGCGCGCCTTCCTGCACTCCAAGGGCGTGAAGGACAGCGAAATCGACGAGGTCTACACCCCGTTCGGCCATTCCGACTATCAGACCATCGTGGCCAACATCAAGAAGTTCGCCACCGGCGGCAAGACCGCCGTCATCTCCACCATCAACGGCGACTCCAACGTGCCCTTCTACAAGGAACTGGGCAACGCGGGCCTGAAGGCCACGGACGTGCCGGTCGTGGCGTTCTCGGTGGGTGAAGAGGAACTGCGCGGCGTGGACGCCAAGCCGCTGGTGGGCCATCTGGCGGCCTGGAACTACTTCGAGTCGGTCAAGAACCCGGTCAACGAGGAGTTCATCAAGAAGTGGAAGGCCTATGCCAAGGCCAAGAACCTGCCCAACGCCAACACGGTCGTGACGAACGACCCGATGGAAGCCACCTACATCGGCATCCACATGTGGAAGCAGGCCGTGGAGCAAGCCAAGACCACGGACGTGGACAAGGTGATCGCCAACATGGGGGGCCAGAAGTTCAATGCGCCCGACGGCTACACCATCGAAATGGACAAGACCAACCACCACCTGCACAAGCCCGTCTACATCGGCGAGATCAAGGGCGACGGCCAGTTCAACGTGGTGTGGAAGAGCAAGGGTCCGATCCGTGCTCAACCCTGGAGTCCGTTCATCCCGGGCAACGAAGGCAAGCAAGGCCTCTAAAGGAAAGGGCAGCCATGCGCATCGCGGCAATCGCATTCTTCTTGCGTCGTTTTCTTCTTGCGTGGCTGGTCGCCATGCCGATGCTGTCCGCGCCCGCGGCGGCCGCCGGCCTGGACCCGTCCATGCTTGCGCCGCTGGCCGGCGACGACACGGACGCCAAGCTGCAAGCGATTGCCGCGCTGGGCCAGCAGCCCGATCCCGGCGCGGCCGCGGTGCTGCAGGCGCTGGGCAACGACCAGCTCTACGCAACCACCGACGGCCGCTTGCTGATCGGGGATGGCGGCGCGCGCGCCACCGACCCCTCGACCGGCGCCACCGTGGACCTGCCCGCGGGCTCGGGCACCGTCACCATCAACAACCGCCTGCGCCGCGCCATCGAGGCCGCGCTGGCGGGCTCGCGCCTGTTCTCCGACAAGCCCAATGAACGCCTGGACGCCGCCCGCCGGCTGCAGCAGACGGGCGACCCGGCGCGCCTGCCCATGCTGGAAAAGGCGCTGGCATCCGAAAAGAACGAGGCCGTGCGCGAAGCGCTGCTTATCGCGCAGGCCAATCTGGAATTGAAAAGCGCCGACCCCGCCAAGCGGCGCCACGCGGTGGAGCTGCTGGGCAGCACCCGCAACGCCGCCTTCCGCCCCACCCTGGCCGCGCTGACGCAGGAGCGCGACGGCGTCCACGCCGAGCCGGACGCCGGCGTGCGCGAGGCCGCCGCCAACGCGCTCAGGCAGATCGACCGGCATCTGTCCACGATCGAATGGGCCGGCAATCTGTTCTATGGCGTGAGCCTGGGCAGCGTGCTGTTGCTGGCGGCGCTGGGCCTGGCCATCACCTTCGGCCTGATGGGCGTCATCAACATGGCGCACGGCGAACTGCTGATGATCGGCGCCTACGTCACCTACGTCGTGCAGACGCTGTTCCGCTCCTGGCTGCCGGGCTGGCTCGACTGGTACGTGGTGGCCGCCCTGCCCCTGGCCTTCGTCGTGACGGCGCTGGTGGGCATGGCGCTGGAACGCACCGTCATCCGCTGGCTTTACGGCCGGCCGCTGGAAACGCTGCTGGCCACCTGGGGCATCAGCCTGATGCTGATGCAGGGCGTGCGCACGCTGTTCGGCGCGCAGAACGTGGAAGTGGGCAACCCGAGCTGGATGTCCGGCGGGCTCACGGTGCTGGGCGGGCTGGTGCTGACCTACAACCGCCTGGTCATCATCGGCTTCGCCTTCTTCGTGGTCTTCCTGGTGTGGGCGCTGCTGAACCACACGCGGCTGGGCCTGTTCGTGCGCGCCATCACGCAGAACCGCCGCATGGCCGACTGCGTGGGCGTGCCCACCGGCCGTGTCGACATGCTGGCCTTCGGGCTGGGGTCCGGCATTGCCGGGCTGGCGGGCGTGGCGCTGTCCCAGCTGGGCAACGTGGGCCCCGACCTGGGCCGCGGCTACATCGTGGATTCGTTCATGGTGGTGGTGCTGGGCGGCGTGGGCCAGCTGGCCGGCACCGTCATTGCCGCGCTGGGCCTGGGCGGCGTCAATAAATTCCTGGAGCCTTACGCGGGAGCCGTCATGGCCAAGATCACCATCCTGGTGCTCATCGTGCTGTTCGTCCAAAAGCGGCCGCAAGGCCTGTTCGCCCCCCGCGGCCGGAGCGTCGAATGAGACAGACCGCGCTGACCGACCTGAACCTGCTGGCCCGCCGCCCCCTGTTCTCGGGGCGGGTGTGGACGGCGCTGGCCGTGGCCGTCGCCCTGCTGGCCTTGCTGCCGCTCCTGAACCTGGTGTTTCCGCCCGGCCATGCCCTGCATGTGTCGGCCTATGCGGTGGCCCTGCTGGGCAAGTTCATGTGCTACGCCATGGCGGCGCTGGCGCTGGACCTGGTGTGGGGCTATGCCGGCATCCTGTCGCTGGGCCACGGCCTCTTCTTCGCGCTGGGCGGCTATGCGCACGGCATGTACCTGATGCGCGCCATCGGCCGCGACGGCGTCTACCAGAGCGAGCTGCCCGACTTCATGGTGTTCCTGGACTGGAAGAGCTACCCCTGGTACTGGTCCTTCACCGAACACTTCTGGTACGCGATGCTGCTGGTGGTGCTGGTGCCGGGCGTGCTGGCCTTCGTGTTCGGCTACTTCGCCTTCCGTTCGCGCATCAAGGGCGTGTACTTCTCGATCATCACGCAGGCGCTGACGTTTGCCGCCATGCTGCTGTTCTTCCGCAACGACACGGGCTTTGGCGGCAATAACGGCTTCACCGACTTCAAGCGCATCCTGGGGTTCGACATCACGGCGCCCGGCACGCGCGCCACGCTGTACTGGGTCACGCTGGCGGCGCTGGCCGGCGCGCTGGTCCTGGCGCGCATGGTCACGCAAAGCAAGCTGGGACGCGTGCTGACCGCCGTGCGCGACGCCGAGAACCGCCTGCGTTTCATCGGCTACGATCCGCTGGGCTTCAAGCTGTTCGTGTGGACCCTGTCGGCCGTGCTGTGCGGCATCGCAGGCGCCCTGTATGTGCCGCAGGTCGGCATCATCAACCCCAGCGAGATGTCCACCGAGACCTCGATCGAAATGGTGATCTGGGTGGCCACGGGCGGACGCGGCACGCTGGTCGGCCCCATCATCGGCGCCGGCGCGGTCAACGGCCTGAAGACCTGGTTCACCAGCGTGCTGCCGGAGTTCTGGCTGTATGCGCTGGGCCTGATCTTCGTGCTGGTGACCTTGTTCCTGCCCACGGGCATTGTCGGCCTGGCCCGCCGCATCGCAGCCCGCATCCAGGAGAAAAAGGCATGACGACCACGCATACCGAATCCGCCATGCTGGACGGCGGCCCCAGCGGCGACGCCGGCTACGGCCGCGTCAGCCCCAAGGGCCTGGACACCAGCCACGGGGCCATCCTGTACCTGGAGGGCATCACGGTCAGCTTCGACGGATTCAAGGCCTTGAACGACCTGACGCTCGACATCGGCGTGGGGGAACTGCGCTGCGTCATCGGCCCCAACGGCGCGGGCAAGACCACGATGATGGACGTGATCACGGGCAAGACGCGGCCCACGGCGGGCACCGCCTACTTCGGCCAGAGCATCGACCTGACCACGCTGACCGAGGCGCAGATCGCGCACGCCGGCATCGGCCGCAAATTCCAGCGGCCCACCGTGTTCGAGCAGCACACCGTGTTCGAGAACCTGGAGCTGGCGATGAAGACGGACAAGCGCGTGCGTCCCACCCTGTTCTCGCGCCTGACCGGCGAAGAGGCCGACAAGATCGGCGAAACCCTGGACCTGATCCGGCTGCGGCCCGAAGTGTGGCGGCCGGCCGGACTGCTGTCGCATGGCCAGAAGCAGTGGCTGGAGATCGGCATGCTGCTGATGCAGGAGCCGCAGCTCTTGCTGCTGGACGAGCCCGTGGCCGGCATGACGGACGCCGAAACCGAACGCACCGGTGAACTGCTGAACGAGCTGCGCGGACGCCATTCCCTGATGGTGGTGGAGCACGACATGGACTTCGTCAACCAGATCGCCGGCGACGGCAAGGTCACGGTGCTGCACGAAGGTTCGGTGCTGGCGGAGGGGCCGATGAGCAAGGTCCAGGCCGACCCGCGCGTGATCGAAGTCTACCTGGGGCGCTGACATGCTGGACGTAAACACGATAGACCAATACTACGGCGGCAGCCACACGCTGCGCGGCGTGTCGCTCACCGTGAAGCAAGGCGAATGCCTGGCGCTGCTGGGCCGCAACGGCGTGGGCAAGACGACGCTGCTCAAGTGCGTGATGGGCGTGCTGCCCGTGGCCCGCGGCGGCATCGCCTTCGACGGCGCGGACATCACGCGCCTGGCGCCGCACCAGCGCGCGGCGCGCGGCATGGCCTATGTGCCGCAAGGCCGCGACATCTTCGCCCGGCTGACGGTGGAAGAAAACATCCTGATGGGCATGGCGACCAAACCGGCGGCCCGGGCCCGCCGCATCAAGGAAGAGGTCTTCGAACTGTTCCCGGTGCTCAAGAGCATGCTGTCGCGCCGCGGCGGCGACCTCTCCGGCGGCCAGCAACAGCAGCTGGCCATTGCGCGGGCGCTGGTGGCCGAGCCCAGGCTCATCATCCTGGACGAACCCACCGAAGGCATCCAGCCGTCCATCATCAAGGACATCGCGCGCGTCATCCACATGCTGCGCCAACGCGGCGACATCGCCATCCTGCTGTGCGAACAGTACTTCGATTTCGCGCGTGAACTGGCGGACCAGTTCGTGGTGCTGTCGCGCGGCGAAGTCGTGGCCAGCGGCGGACGCGACGCCATCGACGGCGAGGACGTGCGCCGGCACCTGTCCGTGTAGCGGCGGCCCGCGGCGGGCGCCGGTCTGCTCCGATATAATCGGCGGCCATGTGCTCCGCGTCCTTCCTGACCCGCCCTTCCTTGTGGATCGCGCTTGCCGCGATCCTGTGGGCATCGCTGGCGCCGTCGCTTGCACATGCCTTGAGCCTGAACCCCCAGGGCGATCACCTCCAGCGCATCAGCATCGACTATTGCGCAAGCGAAGGGGAATCCACCCTGACGCTGGACGTCCGCCCGGACGATCACGGCGACGGGCATGCCGATTCCCACGAGGACGGCCACCACTGCCCGCTTTGCCGCAATCCGCAAGCCGGCGTCGGCATCCTGCCCGCGTCGGTACCTGTCCTGCCGGCCCCCGCGGCCCGCGCCATCGGCTATCCGCCATTGTTCTTCAGCGCGGCCCAGTCCCTGCACGCCTGGAGCGCGGCCCAGCCGCGCGCGCCTCCAGCGGTCTGACCCCGCAGGGCGCCGCCTGAGAACGGCCGCGCCCGCTCCCGCCCCCCATCGCCACGCATCGCCTGCGCGCCCCGCGCGCTGCCCTGCGCCGTCACGTCAGACCCGAGCGCCCATGCCCGTCACTACCGTCCCTCCCCCCCGTTCACCCGCGCGGCCCGCAGGGCCGCCGCTGGCCGCGCGCGCCAAGCGCTGGCTTTACCTGACGCACCGCTGGGCAGGCATCGTGCTGTGCCTGTTCTTCGCCATGTGGTTCATCTCGGGCGTGGTGATGATGTATGTGGGCTACCCGAAGCTCACGCCCCAGGAGCGCCTGACGCATCTGGCGCCGCTGGATGCCGCCCGCGACGTCATCGCGCCCGCCCGGGCGCTGGCGGCCGCGGGGGTGGCTAACTCGCCGGGCCTGGTCCTGGCCGCCACACGGGGCGGCGCGCCGGTCTACGAGGTCGCGGCCGGCAAGGGCCAGGCGCCCAAGGTGGTGGACGCCGCCACCGGCGCCCTGCTGCCCGCCGCCGACGCGGGCGTCGCGCAAGCCACCGCCGCCGCCTGGTTCGGCGGACGGTACGCCGCAAGCTACCAGGGCACGGTGATCGAAGACGTCTACACGCATTCCCGCGCGCTCGACGCGCACCGCCCCCTGCATCGCGTGGACATGGATGATCCGTCGCATACGCGCCTCTACATTTCGTCCGCCACGGGCGCGGTGCTGCTGGATGCCACCCGTGCGGAACGCGGATGGAACTACGCGGGCGCGTGGATCCACTGGCTGTATCCGCTGCGCGGCAACGCGCTGGATCCGTGGTGGCATGACATCGTGGTGTGGCTGTCGGTCGCCGGCGTGCTGCTGGCGCTGACGGGCACGGTCGTCGGCATCCTGCGCTGGCGCTTTCCGCGGCCCTACGCCAGCGGCAGCCGTTCGCCCTACCGCGAAAGCATGATGCGCTGGCATCACATCAGCGGCCTGTTGTTCGCCGCGATCACCATCACCTGGATCTTCAGCGGGCTGATGTCGATGAACCCATGGAAGCTCTTCACCAGCTCCGCCGCCCCGCTGGCCCGGGCCGCCTATGCAGGACAGGCGGGCCCGGATCCCCTGGCGCCTGCCCAGGCCCTGATCGCGGCCGCGCCATCACCTCCCGTCGAACTGCGCTGGACCCGGGCGGCCGGCCAGGACCTGGTGCTGGCCCGCGGCGCATCGGGCAGGACGGATGTGCTGTCCGCCGCGACGGCGCGGCCCCTGGTCCTGGACGAGGCCGTCCTGCGCCGCGCGGCCGCCACGCTGCTGCCTGGCGCGCAACTTGCGCAAGCGCAGGTTCTGCGCGACTACGACCTCTACTATTACGCCCGCGACGAACACGCGATGATGGGGCACGTCGAAAAGCCGCTGCCGGTCTGGCGGCTGGTTTACGACAACCCGCAGGCAAGCTGGGTCTACCTGGATCCGAAGACCGGCGAGATCCTGGACCGGCAGGACCGCAGCACCCGCGCCGGCCGCTGGCTGTTCGCGTTCCTCCACAGCTGGGACTGGACCGGGCTGTTGAACCGGCGGCCGCTGTGGGATGCCCTGCTCATCTTCCTGAGCCTGGGTGGCGCCGCGCTGAGCCTGACGGGCGTGGTGATAGGCTGGCGGCGGCTGGGCCGGAAGCTGCGCGCCTGAAGGCGCGCGCCGGATGCACTATGCTCACCGTCTTGCACGACGAATCACCGGAAAGAGGAGCCCCCATGTCCGACGTAACCATCTATCACAACCCCAAGTGCGGCACCTCCCGCAACACCCTGGCCATGATCCGCAATGCCGGCATCGAGCCGCAGGTTGTGCTGTATCTGGAAACGCCGCCCTCGCGCGCGACCTTGAAGGCGCTGTTCAAGCAGGCCGGCATCAGCGTGCGCGACGCGCTGCGCGAGAAGGGCACGCCCTATCTGGAACTGGGCCTGGACGATGTGTCCCTGCCGGAAGATGCGCTGCTGGACGCCATCGAGCAGCACCCCATCCTGCTGAACCGTCCCTTTGTGGCCACGCCGCTGGGCGCGCGCCTGTGCCGGCCGTCCGAACTGGTGCTGGACATCCTGCCGGCCCCGCAGCAAGGCGCATTCACGAAGGAAGACGGCGAGGCCGTCATCGACGCCGAAGGCAAACGCATCCAGAAGTAAAAGCGCGGAATTTGGCGCGCTTTGTAAGGGATCTGACGGGAAAGCTCTTTACCATCGCGGCAGTGAATTATTACGCCGCGATGACCTGTCATGGATTTCCTGGAAAGCTTCAACCAGTCCCTGTTTCTTCTGATCAATGCCGATCCGGCCACCCCGGCATGGCAGATCCACGCCGCCATGCTGGTGGCCAACCAGCTGATCCTGCTGGTGCCGGGCGCGCTGGCCGCCGTCTGGCTGTGGGGCGGCGCCGCGCAACGCAGCCTGATGCTCAAGGCGCTGGCCAGCATCGCCGTGGCGCTGTTTGCCAGCTATCTGTTTGGCGCGCTGTGGCCGCATCCGCGGCCGTTCTCCATCGGCCTGGGACACGCCTTCTTCCCGCACAAGGCGACGGCCTCGTTCCCCAGCAACCACACCATCATCATCGCCACATTCGCGTTCGCGCTGATACTGGACCGGCGCTGGGCCGGCTGGGGCTGGCTGGCCCTGGCCGGCGCCGCCCTGGTCGGCGCGTCGCGCGTCTACCTGGGCGTGCACTTCCCGCTGGATATCCTGGGCGGCCTGGCGCTGGCGCCCGTGGCCGCCGCCCTGACCGCGCCGGCATGGCGCCGCGCGGGCGAGCCGCTGACCTCGGCGGCCCAGGGCCTGTACCGCAAGGTGCTGGCGCGGCCGATCGCGCGCGGCTGGATCCGCGCCTGAGTCCTTCGCGCCGGGCGCGACGCGGTCAGTTGATCGCGACCTTCGCGTCCTTGACCAGCTTGGCGTAGTTCTCGGTGTCCGCGCCGATGCGCGCCTTCATCTCGGCCGGCGAATCGCCGATCGGCACCGCGCCGATCTCCGCCATGCGCCGCGAGAAATCCGGCGACCGGATGATCTTCACCATCTCGGTGTTCAGCCGGTCCACCACTTCCTTGGGCGCCGCCGCCGGCGCCAGCACGCCGAACCAGGTGCCCATGTTGAAGGGCTTCAGGCCGGCCTCTTCCATCGTGGGCACGTCCGGCAGCGCGGCCGAGCGCTGATTGGTGGTGACGGCCAGCGCCCGCAGCTTGCCGCTCTGGATATGCGCGAGCACCGGCGTGATGGTGTCGAACGACATGTCGATCTGGCCGCCCAGCAGATCCGTCGTCAGGGGGCCGCTGCCCTTGTAGGGCACATGCAGCAGTTGCACATGGCCCGCGCGCTCGAATTGCGCGCCGATCAGGTGCTGGCCCGTGCCCATGCCGTTGGAGCCATAGGTCAGCTTGCCCGGCGCCGCCTGGGCCAGCTTGAGCAGCGACTGCACGTCGCGGGCTTCCAGCTTGGGATTGATCACCAGCACATTGGGCACCAGCGCCACCGTGGTCACCGGCGCGAAGTCCTTCTGGAAGTCGTAATGCAGGCTCTTGTAGACGCTGGTGGCGATCGTGTGATGGACCGCGCCCATCAGCAGCGTGTAGCCGTCCGGCGCCGCCTTGGCGACGTAGTCCGCGCCCAGCGTGGATCCCGCGCCCGGCTTGTTCTCCACCACCACCGGCTGGCCCAGGCTCTTGGCCAGTTCCTGCCCCAGCGCGCGGGCCAGCACATCCGTGGTGCCGCCGGCCGGGAACGGCACGATCAGGCTGACCGGTCGCGCCGGATAGGACTGCGCCTGCGCCCCGCCCGCGAAGGGCAGGCCCAGCAGGCAGGCGAACGCCAGGGCGCGCGCGGAAACGGCTTTCTTATGCATGGTTTGTCTCCTTGGATACGAATGAACTTCGCTTTTTCTTGTGTTGCCCGCAGCAGGCTTCGGATCTGACGTCCTTGGTCCTGCTCCGGGTGCGCGCCGCCTAGGCGGCCTTGGCTTGCGCCGAGGCCGCCAGCTTGGCGCAGACCGCCGCGGTGACTTGCTCGGTGGTCGCGTTGCCGCCCAGATCGCGGGTATGCAGCGCCGGATCGGCGGTCACGCTTTCGATCGCTTGCATGAGACGGGCGGCGGCTTGCGTTTCGCCCAGATGCTCCAGCAACATGACCACCGACCAGAAGGTGCCCACCGGATTGGCCAGGCCCTTGCCCATGATGTCGAAGGCGGAGCCGTGGATGGGCTCGAACATGGAGGGATAGCGTCGCTCGGGATCGATGTTGCCGGTGGGCGCGATGCCCAGGCTGCCGGCCAGCGCAGCGGCCAGGTCGCTCAGGATGTCGGCGTGCAGATTGGTGGCCACGATGGTGTCCAGCGTCGCCGGCCGGTTGACCATGCGCGCTGTGGCGGCGTCCACCAGTTCCTTGTCCCAGGTCACGTCGGGAAACTCGCGGCTGACCTGCAGGGCGATCTCGTCCCACATCACCATGGCGTGGCGCTGCGCGTTGGACTTGGTCACCACCGTCAGCAGCTTGCGCGGCCGGGACTGCGCAAGCGCGAAGGCGAAGCGCAGGATGCGCTCGACTCCGGCGCGGGTCATGATGGACACGTCGGTCGCGGCCTCGATCGGATGGCCCTGATGCACGCGGCCGCCCACCCCCGAGTATTCGCCTTCGGAGTTCTCGCGCACGATCACCCAGTTCAGCTGTTCGGGCGTGCAGCGCTTGAGCGGGGCATCGATGCCGGGCAGGATACGGGTGGGACGCACGTTGGCATACTGGTCAAAGCCCTGGCAGATCTTCAGCCGCAGGCCCCAGAGCGTGATGTGGTCGGCGATGTCCGGGTCGCCCGCCGAGCCGAACAGAATGGCGTCCTTGTCGCGCAGCGCGTCCAGGCCGTCTGCCGGCATCATGACGCCGTGCTGGCGGTAGTAGTCGCCGCCCCAGTCGAAGTTCTGGAACTCGAAGCGCGGGCCGCCCTGGCCGGCAAGTTCCTGCATGACGCGCTGTCCGGCGGGAATCACTTCCTTGCCGATGCCGTCGCCGGGTATGGTTGCGATGCGATAGGTTTTCATTGCGGCCAGCGCTCCTTGCTGATTGAAGTCTGCTGGCACTTTACTGAGCGTCCGGGCTCGCGGCCGCCCGGAAATTCACAACATCTTCAACCTGAAGTTGAAAGTCCGGCTGTCTGGCCGCACGCTGGCAGTGCCGCCCGCCACTTCGCCTCGTGGTCGAGCAGCCAGCGCTTGCGATGCAGGCCTCCGCCGTAGCCGGTCAGCGAGGCGTTGGCGCCGATCACCCGGTGGCATGGAATCACGATGCCCACGGGGTTCGCGCCGTTGGCCAGCCCCACGGCGCGCACCGCGCTGGGCCGCGAGATGCGCGTGGCCAGCGCGCCGTAGCTGACGGTGGTGCCGCTTTCGATGCCGCGCAGCGCCTGCCAGACCTGGCGCTGGAATTCCGTGCCGCCCAGGGCCACGGGCAAGTCGGCGATGGCCGCGACATCGCCTTCAAAGTAGGCCTCCAGCTGGCGGCGGGCGGCGGAAGGCGGGATCGAGTCGCGCAGTTCGACGGCGTCCTTGCCGTACTGGCGGCGCAGCAGCGTATGCATGCGCGACTCGAAGTCTTCCCAGTCCACGGCGCGCAGGCGCTGCTGCGCGTCGGTCAGCACCAGCATCCGGCCGATGGGGGTGGGCACGCGTTCTAGCGCAAAGGTCTGTACCGGCATGGCGCCTGCTCCTGGCAATGGGGACGACGCCAATATAGATCCGCCGCGGCGCCCTGCGCTGGCGGTTTCCGGACACCAGTGTGACATTCACAACCCTGTCCGAAAACCGCTAGATCCGGCTCGACGGGTGGCGTTAGTATCGGCGCATGGACCTGAACCACAACGCCTGCTACAGCGCCATCCAGGTGCGCGACGCCCGTTACGACGGCCGCTTCTTCACGGCGGTGAAGACCACGCGCATCTACTGCCGCCCGGTCTGCCCGGCGCGCACCCCCTTATCGAAGAACGTCACCTTCTACTCCACCGCCGCCGCCGCACAGGAAGCCGGCTACCACCCTTGCCTGCGATGCCGGCCGGAGACCGCGCCCGAGCTGGGTCCCGGGCACGAACTGCCGGACAGCGTGGCGCGCGCGCTGCAGCTGATCGAGCTGGGCGCGCTGGACGAGGACGGCGTGGACGCGCTGGCCCAGCGCCTGGGCGTGGGGGAACGGCAGCTGCGGCGCCAGTTCCGCCAGCATCTCGGCGCTTCGCCCGTGGCCGTCGCCCAGACGCGGCGGGTGCTGCTGGCCAAGCAGCTCATCCACGAGACGCATCTGCCGATGGCCGAGATCGCATTTGCGGCCGGCTTTGGCAGCATCCGCCGCTTCAACGAGATCTTCCTGGACCTCTTCGGGCGCGCGCCAGGCGCGTTGCGGCGCTCGGAAAAGCCCGAGGTGTCCGCGGGGCAGCACGGCGAGATCAAGCTGCTGCTGCGCTATCGCCCGCCCTACGATTGGGACGCCATGCTGGGCTTCCTGCGGCTGCGCGCCATTCCCGGCATCGAACAGGTCACGGACGACGCCTATGCGCGCACCATCAGCCTGGACGGCGGGCAGGGCACGGTGACGGTGCGGCCCGGCATCGGCAATGCGCTGCAGGCCACGGTGCGCTTTCCCCGGCTGCAGGCGCTGCCCGCCATCATTGCGCGCCTGCGCCGCGTCTTCGACCTGGCGAGCGATCCGGCCGCCATCGCCGCGCAGTTCTCCCAGGATCCCGTCATGACGGCGCTGATCCAGGCCAGGCCGGGCCTGCGCGTGCCGGGCGCCTGGGACGGATTCGAGCTCGCGATGCGCGCCGTGCTGGGCCAGCAGATCACGGTGGTTGCCGCGATCCGCCTGGCCGGCAAGCTGGTGGCCGCGCATGGCGTGCCGATGGCGCGCCCCGACGGCGCGCTGACGCATGTGTTCCCCCTGCCGCAAGCCGTGGCCGCCGCGGAACTGGCGTCCCTGGGCATGCCGCGCAGCCGCGCGGCGACGCTGTCGGCGGTCGCCGCGGCAGCCGTGGCGGACAAGCATCTGTTCGATGCCGCCGGCGGGCTGGAAGAGGCCGTGCGGCGCCTGCGCACGATCCGCGGCGTGGGGGAATGGACGGCGCAATACATCGCCTTGCGCCAGTTGCGCGAGCCGGACGCCTTTCCGTTCGCGGACATCGGCCTGATACGCGCGCTGGAGAAACTGGAATCGCGTCCGTACACGCCCGCGCAGTTGCTGGCCCGGTCCGAGGCGTGGCGTCCGTGGCGCGCCTACGCGGCGCAGCACCTGTGGGCGGCTTGAGCGGGGCCGCGCGCCTTGAAGCTCACCACTGGCCTTCCGTGCCTTCCTGGAAGTACCCCACCAGGAAATCCACGAACACCCGCACCTTGGCGGACAGGTGGTGCCGTTCCGGGAACACGGCGTAGATGTCCGCCTGCGGCAAGGCGTAGTCCTCCAGCACGCGCACCAGCCGGCCGCTGCGCAGATAGCGGGCCAGGTCCCATTCGGCCCGCTGCAGGATGCCCAGGCCGGCCAGCCCCCAGGTCAGCGTCACCTCGCCATCGTTGCTGCTGAGGTTGCCGCGCACTTTCACGGTTTCGCTGCGCCGCCCCTTGGTAAAGCGCCACAAGCCGTAGGCGGCCTCGTTCTGGCGCAGCACTATGCATTGGTGACGCGTGAGGTCATGCGGCGTGGCCGGCACGCCGTGCGCCTTCAGGTAGGCGGGAGACGCGCAGACCAGGCGGCGGTTCGGCGCGATCTTGCGCGCGATGAGGCTGGTGTCGGGCAGGTCGCCGAAGCGCACGGCCACGTCGAAGGCGTCGCGCACGAAGTCGGCCGGGCTGTCGGTCAGTTGCAATTGCAGCGAGACCTCGGGATATTTCTGCGCGAATTCGGCGATGGCGGGCGCGATGTAGCTGCGGCCAAAGCCCAGCGGCGCGTTGACCTTGAGCAGGCCGCGCGGACTGGCCTGGCGGCTGGCGATCAGCTCGTCCAGGTCGTCGATTTCGCCCAGGATGCGGCGGGCGCTCTCCAGGTAGACCTCGCCTTCGGCCGTCAGGCTCAGGCGCCGCGTGCTGCGGTTGAACAGCCGCACGCCCAGCCGCGCCTCGATCTGCGCCAGCCGTTTGCTGACGGCGGCGGGCGTGACATCCAGCTCGCGCGCGGCCGCCGACATGCCGCCGGCGCGCGCCAGCTCCACAACCATCTGAAGTTCGCTGGAATGCCCCAAGAATGTCTACCCCCACGCTTCGCACGCTCTGCGTGCTCTCTGCCCCCCGAGGGGGCCCTTTCCCCTTGGGACGGCCCGGCGGGAGAGGACTACCCCCACGCTTCGCACGCTCTGCGTGCTCTCTGCCCCCCGAGGGGGCCCTTTCCCCTTGGGACGGCCCGGCGGGGAAAGACCTATCAAACCAGACCTGCTAATCGCGGAAGTTCTCGAACTGCAACGGCAGGTCGACGTCGGTCTTCTTCAGCAGTGCAATGGCGGTCTGGAGGTCGTCGCGCTTCTTGCCGGTGATGCGCAGCTTGTCGCCGTTGATCTGGGATTCCACCTTGAGCTTGGCGTTCTTGATGGCGGCGATGAGCTTCTTGGCCACCGGTTGCTCGATGCCTTGCTTGATCGTGACCTTCTGGCGGGCGCCGCCCAGGTTTTCCAGGGGATCGGCCACATCCAGGCAGCGCACGTCGATGCCGCGGGCCGACAGGCGGCCGCGCAGGATGTCCAGCATCTGCTTGAGCTGGAACGCGCTGGAGGCGACCTGGGTCACGACAAAGCCTTCGAGTTCGAACTTGGCGTCGGTGCCCTTGAAGTCGAAGCGGGTGGACAGTTCGCGGTTCGCCTGATCGATGGCGTTGGTAAGTTCGTGTTTGTCGACTTCGGAGACGACGTCAAAAGTAGGCATGACACGGGATCCTGTGGGTGAGTGATTGAAATGCTTGCACTCGCCATTTTACCGGCCCCGCGTCCCGCGTCACGTCGTCACCACCAGCAGGCGCTCCGGCTGCAGCGGATGCGGGATGACATGCGCTTCGATTCCATAGGCCAGATACAGATTCGCCGGCGTCAGCACCTGCGCCGGCGTGCCGGCCGCGATGCCGCGGCCCCCGCAAAGCAGCAGCAGGCGGTCGCACCAGCGCGCCGCCAGGTTCATGTCGTGCAGGATCACCAGTACCCCTGTATCGCCCGCGTGCGCCAGCCCCGCGGCCACGCGCAGCAGGTCGCCCTGATGCTTGGGATCCAGGCTGGCGGTGGGTTCGTCCAGCAGCAGGTAGCGCGGCTCGCCGTCGCCGCGCGCCGCCTTGCACTGCACCAGCACCCGCGCGAACTGCACCCGCTGCTGCTCGCCGCCCGACAGCTCGGGATAGCGGCGCGCGCCCAGATGGGCCACGTCGGCCCAGCCCAGCGCCTGATCCACCAACGCGTCCACCTGGACCGGGGACAGTTCGGGAAACGGATAGGCGCCCATCGCCACCACTTCGCGCACATCCAGATCGAAGCTCAGCCCCGGTTTTTGCGGCAGCACGGCGCGCAGGCGGGCCTGCTGCCGGTGTGCCAGCCCCCGCAGGTCGGCATCGCCCAGGCGCAGCCTGCCCGAATCCGGCGCCAATTCGGCCGACATCGCGCCCAGCAGGGTGGACTTGCCCGCGCCGTTGGCGCCCAGCAGGCCCACCACTTCGCCGGGGCGAACCGCCAGCGACACCTGATCCAGGATGCGGTTGCCGCCCCGCGTCAATGTGAGGTCTTCGGCCGCCAGCATCATCCGTGCCTCCGGCCGCGCGCCAGCAGCCATAAAAAGAAAGGTCCGCCCACCAGGCTGGTCACCAGCCCGATCGGCAATTCGGCCGGCACCACGGCCACGCGCGCCAGCCAGTCCGCCAGGGTCAGCGCCAGGGCGCCGCCCAGCACGCAGGCCGGCAGCAGCCAGCGATGATTGGCGCCCAGCGTCATGCGCACCAGATGCGGCACCACCAGGCCCACGAAGCCGATGCCTCCGGTGGCGGCCACCAGCGGACCCACGATCAGCGCGCACGCCAGCACCAGCTGGGCGCGCACGCGCTTGAGCGCATAGCCCAGGTGCTGGGCCTCGCGCTCGCCCAGCAGCAGGGCATTCATGACCCGCCACTGGCGCATCAGCCACCACGACATCAGCAGCACCCACGGCCCCAGGAACGCCAGCAGCGCCCAGTTGGCGCCGGCCAGGCTGCCCATGGTCCAGAACGTCAGGTCGCGCAGCTGGGCGTCATTGGCCACGAAGGTGAACAGGCCGATCATCGCCCCCGCCACCGCGTTGATGGCAATGCCCGCGAGCAGCAGCCCCGCCACCCCCGGCACGCGCCGGCCCAGCGTGTAGGCGCAGAAAGTGGCGAGCAGGCTGCCCACGAAGGCGGCGGGCGCCAGTATCCAGAAGCCGCCGGAGGTCAGCACGATCGCGGCGACCGCCCCCAGGGCGCCGCCTGCCGAAATGCCGATCAGGCCCGGCTCGGCCAGCGGATTGCGAAACAGCGCCTGCATGGCCGCGCCGGAAATGGCCAGCGCGGCGCCGGCGACCAGGGCGAACAGCACCCGGGGCAGGCGGATGTCGATCAGCACATTGCGCCACAGCGCATCGCCGGAACCGGGCCCGCCCCACAGCAGCCCGGGCATGTCGCGCAAGGGAATCTGCACCGCGCCGCTGCTGCTGGCGGCCAGCGCCACCACGACCAGCGCCGCGCCCAGCAGCGCCAGCGCCAATGGCGCCGAAATGCGCCCCGCGCTAGCGCCCCATGACACCGGCAGCCTCCCGCTTGAGCTCGGTCAGGGCCAGCGGCAGGCGCGGCCCCATGCCCAGCAGCAGCAGATCGTCCATGACGATCACGCGCTTGTGGGCGGCGGCCGGCGTGGAGGCGATGCCGGGCAGGCGCAGCAGCTTTTCCGCGCCGCCCGAGGTCTCCATCGACGTGCTCGTGATGACGATCACGTCCGGCGCGAGCGCGCTGATCGCCTCGGCCGACAGCGGCTTGTAGCCCTGCTGGTCCTTCAGCACATTGACCAGGCCCGCCATCGCCATGACCTCGTTGGCCGCGGTGCCGCCCCCGGCGCCCTGCAGCGCGCCGGTGCGGTTAAGCAGCAGGACCGCCCGCGCGCGGGTGACCGGAACCGCCTCCACCGCCGCGAGCTCGCGCGTAATGCGCTCCACCATGCTCTCGCCGGCGGGCGCCACGTCCAGCGCCTCGGCGATATTGCGGATGCGCGCCTTCAGCGATTCGACCGACGGCGAATCCGGCACCGTAACGACGCGCACGCCGACGTCGCCCAGCCGCTTGAGCGCATCGGGCGGCCCCGCCTGTTCCGAGGCCAGCACCAGGTCCGGCTTGAGCGCGAGCACGCCTTCCACCGGCACCGCGCGGTAATAGCCGACGCGCGGCAGCCTGGTCGCGGCCTCCGGGTACAGGCTGGAGAGATCGTCTCCCACCAGTTTGTCACCCTGCCCCAGCTGATACACGATCTCTGTCACGCTGCCGCCCAGCGTCACCACGCGGGCGGGCGGCGCCGCGTGCGCGCTGGCCGCCAGCATCCAGCCCGCCGCTACTGCCAACCATTTCTTCATCGCTGATTCCTTATGCGCTCAAGCGGCCAGCGGCGCGCTGCACAGGCCGACCATCAGTTCGCGCCAGCCCGTGAGTTCCGGCTTGCCCGGTTTGCGTTCGCCGAAAAACTGCACGATCAGGTCGCCCGTCGATGCGTACACCTCCAGCGAGGTTACCCAGCCGTCGGAGGTGGGCTTGTTCACGACCCAGGCCGAAGCGATCGCGGTGGTGTCCAGGTGCAGGTTGAACTTCGGATCCAGCACGTTGAACCAGGGGCCGGTGCGGCGCAGCGTCTGCACCGGGCCGGAGTGGATCTGGATCATGCCGCGGTTGCCCACGAAGCACATGATGGAAAGACCGGATTCCGCGGCCGACTGCAGCATGCGCTCGACGGCGTCGGCCGGCACCGGCTGCGCCAGGTCTTCGCCCGCCGCCGCCAACGCCGCCAGGCGCGTCACCTTGAACTTGCGCAGCAAGGGGAAGAATTCGTGCGTGTCCTTCATGCCCAGCCAGGCCTCGCGCCAGGACTGCGGGTCCTCGACCTGCTCGGCGTCGGCGGCGGGCGTATAGGGCTCGGCCACGGGCCATTGCGATTCGCCGGCGAATTTGGCGACCAGCGCTTCGTAGGCGGCCGCATCGGTGGCGTCCGTGCGGTAGACCTTGTGCACCGCCACGCCCGCGCCGTCAAAGAACTGCAGGCTGTGCCGGCCGTCCTGCTCGACCGCCCAGGCGGACTTCCAGGCGGTGAAGAACACGCGCAGGTCGATATCCGGTCCCAGCACCAGGCCCACCGGACCTTCTGCCTGGATGTCCTGATACACGCCGTGGCGTTCATGCACACACCAGTCGTTGCGGGTCAGCGCCATCACCTCGCCCAGCGTGCCCAGTTCGCGGAAGATCTCTTGCGGCACGCCATGCAGTGCGGTCGCCTTCAGGCCGCCACAGCCCGCCGCCACCCATTCGGCCTCGGATACGCCCAGCGCCTGGGCAAGATTGCGGGCGCGCAGCCCGGGCTGCGCGGCGGCCAGGGTTTCGTTGCGGGCGCGCAGTTCCTCAGCGCGGGTCGTGAAATCGGTATTCGTCATCGTAGGCCCTCCGGCCGGTGCCAATCATTGCTAAAAACCGCCGCCGAGCCCGGACTGCGCCGGGCGGCGGCGGACCGAACTCAATACTGGTAGGTCAATGAGACGCGCACGCTGCGCCCCGGTTCCGTGTACCAATCCACCGGACGCGGAATCGTGATGGCGCCCGCGGTCGGCACGTTGATGGCCTCCCAGTACTTCTTGTCGAACAGGTTGAACACGCCAGCCTGCACTTGCAACCCCTTCACGGCGGCGGGACGCCAATATCCCA
The DNA here is from genome assembly GCF_013116765.2 of Achromobacter deleyi. GTDB lineage: Bacteria > Pseudomonadota > Gammaproteobacteria > Burkholderiales > Burkholderiaceae_B > Achromobacter > Achromobacter deleyi_A. Next base: position 6,101,352 of record NZ_CP074375.1, on the reverse strand, counting down.
TCAGGTCCACCACGCCATAGCCCGGCGCCTTGAAGTCGGGATTGGGCGCGCCGGCCGCCGGCTCCGGGTACTCGACCTTGTTGCGTTGCAGCGCGGTCGTCAGCAGCGCGTCCACGCCCCACACGTCGCGGCCGTAGCCCAGGCCCAGCACGGCCTTCAGCGGCGCCACGGAATTCAGGTACTGGCCCGTGCCCTCGTCCTTGCCCACGGCCCACGCGAGCGAGCCCCAGGTGCGCCAGCCGGGCGAGAACTTCCAGTGCGCGCTAGCCTCGGCGCCATAGATGCGGACGCGGGCGCGGTTGACGTTGCCCGTCACGCCCAGCGGATACTGCCCCGCCCAGCCCGGCTGCCACTGCGGCGAACTGGCGTTCAACGGCACATCGCCATCGATAAAGTTCTGATAACGATTATCAAACAACGATACTGCACCGCCGAGGTCGTCGGAGCCTATCTTGGCGCCCAGTTCCCAACCCTTGCTGGTTTCGGGCTTCAGATAGGGGTTGCCCACGCGCAGGTAGGTGCCCGGGCCGCCGTAGTTGGTGTAGAGCTGCGTGGCGCTGGGTGCCTTGAACCCATAGGCGTACTGCGCGTAGAGGCTAAGCTCGTCGGCCGCCTTCCAGGTGGCCAGCAGCTTCGGCGAGAAGCGGCTGCCGCTGTTGGGCGGCGGCAGGGCGCCCGCGTTGGGATTGCTCTCGTAGCTGGCGCTGGACTGCGGCCTTTGCTCGTAGTGGTCATAGCGCAGGGCCGGCATGACGGTGTAGCGGCCATCGGCGAAGCTGAATTCGTCCTGCACCCACAAGGCCCACTGGTCGCCCTTGGACTGCGGCACGTCGGCCTGGTTGGTGTGCAGCATGTCGCAAGAGCGCGGGCCCATCGGCGCCCGCAGGCCCGGCGGTATCGTGGGGCAGTTGTCGTAGCCGCTGGAGTTCTGTTCTGTCTTGTTGCCGTACCACTCGCCGCCCACCGTCCACAGCTGCGACACCGTGGCGCCCGTCAGGCGCTTGGTGAACTCGGTGTTCGCGCCGAACAGCGTCTGCTGGATGGAGTTGCTGCGGCCGTAGGGGCCGCTGGGGAAACCGTAGCGGTAAGGATCGCCGGGGATGGCGTAGGCTCGGGCATCGACGCTGCGTATGCCATTTTGCGAGTTGTCCAGCCGCAGGCGCTGCCAGTACACCACCGCCGTGGCGGTGTCGATCAGGCCGCCTTCGCCCGGCGCCTTGTAGGAATAATCCAGCGACACGCGCTCGCGCTCGGTTTCCTTCCGGGTGCCGTTTTCACCCACCAGATAGCTGGTGCCCGGGCCCTGTTCGAACATGCTGTCGATGTCGGCGTTGCGCTTGAAGTATTCGCCCGTCAGGCCGAAGCGGTGGCCGCCTTCGACGCGTTGCTGCAGCTTGAGCAGGAAGCTGCGCTGATCGTAGTCCTCGGGGCTGGGCTCGCTGCGCTTGGGGCCGTAGCCGCCCACGTCGCCGCGGTTGTCAAGCTCGTGGCCGTTGCGCACGCCTGCCTGCACCAGCCAGAATGTGTTGCTGTGGATCTGGCCTGCCAGCGCGGCGTTGGCGCCCCAGCTGTTGTCGGCGGAATCGTAGTCGGTCTTGGCCAGCGCGCCGAAGGTCTTGCCGTCGCTCAGCAGGTCCGACGGATCCAGGGTGTGCAGGTCGGCAATGCCGGAAATCGCGCCGGAGCCGCCGCTGCTGGCATCCGCGCCGCGCACGATGTCCAGCCGCGACAGGCTGTTGAAGTCCACCGCTTCCAGGCCGCCCTTCACGCCGCGCGCGCCGTCGTCCAGCCAGGGCAGGCGGATGCCGTCGACCCGGGTCAGCACGCGGTCCTGGTCCAGGCCGCGGATGTTGATGCTGTTGTTCTGGCGATTGAAGCTCACGCCCGGCTCGGCGCGCTTGCCCAGGTCGCTCCAGTTCCTGATCTGCAGTTCATCCATGCGCTTGCGGTCGGTGCTGGTTTCCCAGGCCGGCGTCACCACGGCGCCCTCCCCGTCCACCAGGACCGGTGCAAGCTGCGTCACGCCGGCTTGCGGCAGCGCCTGCAGGACGAACACGCCTGCGCTGCGTTCCGATACGCCCAGGCCGCTGCCCGCCAGCAGGCGCGAGAAGCCTTCATGCACGGAGTACACCCCATCCAGTCCCTGCGTGCGGCGTTGGCCCACCAGCGCGGCATCGAACAGGACCGTCACGCCCGCGCTGTCCGCGAAGCGCGGCAGCGCATCGGCCAGCGCACCCGCCGGGATGCGGTACCCGCGCGCCTCGGCCTGCGCCACGGTTTGCGCCTGCGCGCCCGCCAGAGGCAGGATCGCCGCGGACGCGGCGGCCATGGCCAGCGCGGCATGCATCGCGGCGGCAAGTCGGGTCAGCCGGCATTGCTCGCCTCGGGCTGGTCGGGAGCCGCTTGCGCGGCCGGCAGGGAAATAAGCCATGGTCGTCCTTTCGATCCAACAGGTATCGGCATTCGTTTGCCTATACAGACCATGACCCTCGTGAAATCCGGATCGGACAGCGTTGCCTCCGGTTTTTTGTAACAGTCAGGCGCCGACCGGGTCGCGCGGCCCGATCGTCACCCAGTACGGCGTGCGGTAGCGCACCCGCACGGGCAAGGTCGCCGGCAGCGCGGCCAGCACCGCATCGGTGTCGTGCAGCTGAAACGCGCCCGAGATGCGCAGGTGCGCGATCCCAGGATCGCAGCGCAGGATGCCCTGCCGGTAGCGGGCCAGTTCAGCGGCGAAGGCATCCAGCCTCAGTTCGCTGGCGTACAGCACGCCGCGCATCCAGTCCCCGGCATGCGGGTCGGCGGGCGCCGGCGGGGAGACGCCTTCCGGCGTCATGCTGCTCTGCTCGCCGGCCGACAGGCTCACAAAACGGCCCGGCTGCGCCCCGCTGCTGACCCGCACCCGCCCTTCCTGCACGCTGACCTGGCACAGCGAACCCTCCTGGCGCACGCAGAAACGCGACGCCTGGGCCTCGATATCGCCCTGGCGCGTGCGCACGACGAAGGGGCGCGGATGCGTGGCCGGATCCGCCACCGCGTGCACCGCGATCTCGCCGGACCGCAGCCGCAGCAGGCGCGTCGTGTCGTCGAACAACACGTCGACGGCGCTGGCGGTATTCAGGTGCAGGGTCGAGCCGTCGGCCAGCGTCACTGCGCGCCGCTCGCCCGCCGCGCTGCGATAGTCCGCGCTCCAGTCCATGGGGTCGGCGCGCCATGCGGCCCACCCCGCGGGTCCGGCCACCACCAGCGCCACCAGGGTCTTCAAGGCGGCGCGGCGGCCCTTGAACTGCGGGCGGTTCAGCGTCGCCATGCCCAGCGTCGAGGGAATCAGGCCGAATCGCGCGTTCACGCGTTGCGCGCGCTGCCAGGCATGCTCGTGCTCGGCCTTGCTGGCGCGCCACTGGTCACAGGCGCGCACGTCGGCGTCGGTGGCCCGGTCCGAACTCAGGCGCATCAGCCAGCGCGCGGCCTCGCGCGCAACATTGCGCTCCACGGCGGGCAATTCGCCCGCTCCTTCCGCATGCGCGCTCAGATCACCGCCATGATGCATTGCTCAAGCCCCTTGGCGATGTAGCGATGGACAGTGCGCAGCGACACGTTGAGCCGTTCGGCGATCTCGCCGTGGCTCAGGCCTTCAAGCTGCGCCATCAGGAAGGCCTGGCGCGCCGGCAGCGACAGGCCCGCCAGCATCTCGTCGATTTCCTGCAGCGTTTCCAGGATGATCAGGCGCTGTTCCGCCGACGGGGCCAGCGCCTCCGGCATCAGCGCCAGGGCCTCCATGTAGGCCTGCTCCACCGAGCGGCGGCGGTGATGATTGAGCAGCAGCCGCTTGGCGATCGTGGTCAGGTAGGCGCGCGGTTCGCGCAGGGAGTCCAGTTCCTGGCGATGACGCAGCACCCGGACGAAGGTGTCCTGGGCAAGGTCGGCCGCGTCGAAGCTGTTGCCCAGCTTGGCGCGCAGCCAGCCGTGCAGCCACCCATGATGGGCGCGGTACAGAAGATGGACGGCGTCGCCTGAGGCGAGCACGGGATTCGGCACGGGTGGCTCCCTGGACTCACAACTACAAATAGAAATCAATCTCATTCTAAATGCAAAACCATGATCCAGGTCAAGTCCACGCAAGATGTCCCGCGGAGATATCATGCGGACAGATTCGGCCGCCTCCTGCGGCCCCTCTTTCCACAGGCCGCCTCCCATGTTCTATGCCACCCTGAAATTCGTCCACCTCATGGCCGTGATCCTCTGGGTGGGCGGCATGCTGTTCGCGCACTGTTTCCTGCGGCCGGCGGCCGCGCAACTGGAACCGCCCGTGCGCCTCAGGCTCATGACCGCGGTGCTGGGCCCGTTCCTGAACGCCGTGCTGGCAGCCATCGTGCTGATCCTGCTGACCGGCGCGGCGATGATCGGCCAGGAAGCCAGCCAGGCGGCGCAGACCGGCGGCGCCTTCTTCATGCCGCGCAGCTGGACCCTCATGGCCGCGGGCGGCGTCGCGATGATGGCCATCTACGGCCATATCCGGTTTGTGCTCTTCGGGCGACTGGCCACGGCCGTCGCCGCCTCCGACTGGCCCAGGGGCGGCCAGGCCATGGGCGGCATCCGCCGCTGGGTGGGCGTGAACCTGCTGCTGGGCATTGCCATCGTGGCCATCGTCTTCATGGCGTAGCGGGATACCGGCCGGCGGCGCAGCCATCGGCCAAGCGGTGACTGGTATCGGGATTCTTTTGCTTGGTGCAATACGCAGTACATCCACAGTGGCCACACTGCGGATGACTCTCGCGGGTCACCTCCACAACGATAAGGGATTCCCATGATCAAACGCGCATTGCACCTGGCCGCCTTCGGCCTGTTCGCCACCACCTGCGCCGCTCAAGCCGCCGCACCCATCGACAACAGCGCACTCGATAAGCCCGAATTCCGCGCCCACAAGGCCACCTATGGCGTCGTCTACCGGCTGCCGCAGGAGGTCAACGCCGTCCTGGACGCGAAGGTGAGCGGCACGCTCAAGGAAGACCTGATCAAACTGGGCCTGAAGACCGAAGCCGAAACGCCCAACATGCCGCACGTCACCGTGGTCCACATCCACAGCGCCGATCCCGAGACGCCCGCCCGCATGCTGAAGGCGCTGCCCAAGCCGCCCGCCCCCTTGCAGGTCACGCTCAAGACCTTCTATCCCACGGAAGCCGCCAAGGGCGCCGGCCACCCCTGGTGGCTGGACCTGGGCGTGGTCAAGAGCGGCCAGGGCTTCGAGGACATGATGCGCTACAACACCGTGACCACCGCCGCGCTGGCTCCCTTGCGCGACGGCCCGCTGCCGCGCGTGACCGGCCCGGTCTACGCCAAGATGGGCGACGCCGGCAAGGACCTGGTCAAGACGATGGGCGTGAGCGGCGTGAACATCATGCAGGACGGCAAGGAAGTGCGCGCCCACAATCCGCATACCACGCTGGTCTACAGCATGGCGCCCTACGACGCCCGCCTGCAGGACGCCATGAAGCAGGAGTCCGACAAGTTCAACGCGCTGCTGCCGGACGGCATCAACACCACGTTCAAGGATGTCTCCATCGTTGAAATCGGCTTTGCCGGCAACGTCGTGCGCGAGATCTACCGGGTCAGCCTGGAAGACGGCTCGGTCATCGACGTGGCCACGGGCAAGAAAGCCGGTTCCTGAACCTGGTCCCGCGGGACGGGGCGCGCCACAGGGGACCGATAGCCGCATGCTGCCATTCCATGGCAGCATTACGCCATCGCCCCCTGCTCCCCGCCCCATGTCCCGCACCGAACGACTCCTGGATCTGCTGCAAACGCTGCGCCGCCATCGCCTGCCCGTCAGCGGCCACAGGCTGGCCGGCGAGATGGGCATCAGCCTGCGCACGCTGTACCGCGACATCGCGACCCTGCAATGCCAGGGCGCCGAGATCGAGGGCGAGCCGGGCGTGGGCTACGTGCTGCGCCCCGGCTTCATGCTTCCGCCCCTGATGTTCAGCACCGAGGAAATCGAAGCGCTGGTGCTGGGCACGCGCTGGGTGGCGGGCCGCTCGGACGAGGGCCTGGGCCTGGCCGCGCGCAATGCGCTGGCCAAGATCGGCGCCGTGCTGCCGCAAGAGCTGCGCGACGAGCTGCACGCCATCCCCCTGCTGGTCGGTCCCAGCGCGTGCGTCGTAACGGACCGGATCGACGTGTCCTTGATCCGGCAGGCCATCCGCGCCGAGCAAAAGCTGGAAATCACATATCGCGACGACAAGGGCTCCGATTCCGCGCGCGTGATCTGGCCGTTCGCGCTGGGGTTCTTCGACAGCGTGCGCATCGTCATGGCTTGGTGCGAATTGCGCCACGACTTCCGGCATTTCCGCACCGACCGCATTGCCACCCTGGCTGCGGGCCAACGCTATCCCCGGCGCCGGCACGCCTTGCTCAAGGAGTGGCGCGCGCTCAACCAGGAGCAGGAAAAAATCTGATGCACGCTACTGCCAAAAACTGACAGCACCCCTGCCTACCATGAGCGCGTCTACCACCCGGAGCGCATCATGCCAGACACCAATTTCGTCATCTTCTATGTGGAAAAACCCGAGGCCAGCGCCGCGTTCTACAGCGCGCTGCTGCAACGGCCCCCGGTTGAAAGCTCGCCCACTTTCGCCCTGTTCGCGCTGGACTCCGGCCTGATGCTGGGGCTGTGGTCGCGCTACACCGTGGAACCGGCCGCGGCCGGACGCGGCGGCGCGTCCGAACTGGCCTTCACCGTGGCCGACGCCGACGCCGTCAACCAGCGCCACGTGGACTGGAGCCTGCGCGGCCTGCCCATTCTGCAGGCGCCCACCGACATGGACTTCGGCCGCACTTTCGTCGCGCTGGACCCCGACGGCCACCGCCTGCGCGTGTTCTCGCCCGCGCCCGCGACGCAGCCACGCGCTCCGCGCACGGAGCGCGCCACCGCCGCCGTCTGACGCCGCGGCTCAGGCCGGCGCCGTATACAGGTCCGTCATGAACTGCGTGGACTTGATGCCGGTGCCGGTCAGCAGCACCACCGTGCGTTCGCCGGGCTTGATCGCACCGCGCTGCTCCAGCGCATGCAGCGCGGCCGCTGCCGTCGCACTGGTCGGCTCCGCGTACAGGCCCGACGCGGCCAGCTTCCTTACCGCCGCCACGATATCGGCTTCAGGCACCGCCACGGTCTGGCCGCCGCTGGCGCGCACGGCCTGCAAGACTTCGCGCAGCCGTACCGGATGCTTGATGGCCGTGCCTTCGGCGACGGTGGGCAGCACCTCGCGCGGCACCGGTCCGTCCACGCCGGCCTGAAAACTCGCATCCACGGGCGAGCAGTTCAGCGGCTGGGCGACAAACAGCCTGGGCAGGCGGCTGATCTGCCCGGCCGCCAACAGTTCGGCGAATCCGATCGCGCAGCCCAGCACATTGCTGCCTGCGCCCGCCGGAATCACCACGTTGTCCGGCGCCTGAAAGCCGAAGTCTTCCCACATCTCATAGGCGATGGACTTGGTGCCCTGCAGAAAGAAGGGCTGCCAGTTGTGGCTGGCATAGAAGATATCGCGGGACGCCTTGATGGCCTCCGTCTGAGAATTCTCGCGCGGGCCTTCCACCAGGCGCACGTCCGCGCCGAATGCCCGGATCTGCGCCACCTTGGCGGTGGACGTGTAGGCGGGCGCGAAAATGGTGACACCCATTTCCGCCGCGGCGCCGAAGGCCGCGATCGCCGCGCCGCCATTGCCCGAACTGTCCTCGGCCACCGCCTTGATGCCGATCTGGCGCAGCCACGACAGCATGACGGCCGCGCCGCGGTCCTTGAAGCTGCACGTGGGGTTGAACCATTCCAGCTTGAAGTGGGGCCGCAACCCGCCCCAGGCGCGCTCCACCATGGGCGTGCAGCCCTCGCCCATGGAAACGGGACGCGCGATATCCCGCGGCAAGGCGGCCCGGTAGCGCCACAGCGAGCGCGCCCGCGTGTCGATGTCCTCCTTCGAAATGCCGCGCAGCGGCGAGATCATCAGCGGCGTCTGCGCATCGGAGCACCAGCGCGCGTCGTCCAGCGGGTAGCGGACGCCGGTCAGGGGATCAAGGTAATGGGGATTGGGCATGGGGCAGGGGGAAAAATCGAGGGAAGCGCGCAGTCTAAGCGCGCCGGCCGGTCCAGCGTTGCAATATCATGTTGCGGTAGATGCAATGGAGACGGGACATGGAACGTGGCGCGCTATGGGAATACCAGGTGTTCTGCGCCGTCGCCGAGCGCCAGAGCTTCGTGCTGGCCGCGCGCGCACTGGGCGCCTCGCCCAGCGCCGTCACGCGCGCCGTGCAGTCGCTGGAGCGGCAGGTGGGCGCGCAATTGCTCTTGCGCAGCAAGAGCAGCGTGGTGCTGACCCCGCAGGGCGAGAGCTATTTCCACTCCGCCCGCGAATTGCTGCGGCTGGAGGAACAGGCGCGCGAGGATCTGCAGGATGTGCAGGGCGGCACGCAGGGCCGGCTGCGATTTTCGGCGCCCGACCTGCTGGGCGTGTCGCTGCTGCCCGCCGTGCTGCGGCGCTACGCGGACGAGCATCCAGGCGTCAGCATCGACATCCTCTATACCGACAAATGGGTGGACCCCATCGCCGAGGGCCTGGACTTCGCGATCCGCGGCGGCTTTCCGGCGTCCAGCGACCTGCTGGGCGCCCGCCTGTGGCCCTATGAGCGGCTGCTGTGCGCCAGCCCCGGCTACGTGCAGCGGATGGGCCTGCCGCGCGAACCCGTGGAATTGACGGCGCATCGCCTGCTCATGCACACCGGGCCGCGCGTGCTGAAGGACTGGCATCTGCGGCAGGACCAGCGCATCGTCCGCCTGCACGTCAAGCCCGCCGTGCGCGTCAGCAGCGGCAGCGGCCTGATGGCGATGGTGCTGCAAGGCATGGGCATCGCCCGCCTGGCGGACTGGGCCGCGCAGCCGGAGATCGCGCGCGGCGCGCTGGTGCGCGTGTGTCCGGGTTACACCGTGACGTCGGCGCAAGGCGCCGCGCCACAGGTGCACGCCGTGTACGCATCGCGCTCCCTGCCGGCGCGCGCCCGGGCGATGCTGACCGCGATCCGGCAGTGCGCCGGCGAGCAGGCGAGCTAGGGCCCGCCCCCTCAGGTGCGCTGCTCGCGCGCGCGCAACGCCACGGTCTCGCCGCGTTTCCTGAACAGCAGGAAATACAGCGCGGCCAGGATCAGCAGGAACGGCACGCCGAACACCAGCGTCATCCTGAATACGCTGGTGAAGTAGGTGGTGGCCAGGATGGCAAGCATGGCCACGGCCCCCAGCAGCGTCAGCACCGGAAAACCCGCCATCCGGAACGACAGCCGCGCACCGCCCTCTCGCTCCCAGCGGCGGCGAAAGAAATAGTGCGTCACGAAGATCATCATCCAGGTGAACAGCGCGCCGAACATCGAGATGGCCATCATCAGCGTGAACGCGGTTTCGGGGTACAGCACGTTCAGCACCGTGGCAATGGCGATGCCGCTGGTGGACAGCAGCAATGCGTTCAGCGGCGTGCCGCCGCGGGTCAGCCGGCCGAACGCCGACGGCGCATGGCCCGCGCGGGACAGGCTGAACATCATGCGGGTGGTGATGTAGAGCTGGCTGTTCATTGCGGACAGGGCCGCCACCAGCACGATGAAGTTGATGACGCCCGCCGCGCCCGGGATGGCCAGCGCCTGCATCACTTTCACGAACGGGCTGCCGCCCTTGCCCGCCTCGTCCCACGGCACGATGGCGAGGATCAGCGCCAGCGTCAGCAGATAGAAGATCAGCAGCCTGGCGATGGTGGCGCGAAACGCCTGCTTGACCGCGCGCTCCGGATCCTCGGCCTCGCCCGCCGCCACCGCGATCATCTCCACGCTCAGGTAGCTGAAGATGGAGATGACCACGGCGATCCACATGCCCCACACGCCGTTGGGGAAGAACCCGCCGTGCGAGGTGTACAGCGCCACGCCATACTGCGGACTGCCCCAGACCACATAGGCGCCCAGGATGATGAAGGCCACGATGGCGCTGATCTTGATGGTCGAGAACCAGTATTCGATCGTGCCGAAGGCCTTGACGCTGAGCGCGTTGATGAGGATCAGCACCGCCGAGAACAGGCACACCCATTGCCAGCCCGGCACGCCGGGGAACCAGAACCCCATGTACTCGGCCACCGCCGTCACTTCGGTGCCCACCGCCAGAACCACGCATGACCAGTAGGCGTAGCGCACCAGGAAGCCCGCCAGCGGGCCGATGTAGTGCTCGGCATACGCGCCGAACGACCCCGAGGTGGAATGCGCGATGGTCATTTCGGCCAGGCAGGCCATCAGCAGCAATGTGATCAGCCCGCCGATGGCGTAGCTGACCAGCACGCTGGGCCCGGCGAACCCGATGGCGAACTTGCTGCCCAGGAACAGTCCCGTGCCGATGGCTCCGCCGATGGCGATCATGCTCATCTGGCCGGAGGTCAGGCGCCGCTTGAGTCCCTGCTCGCGTTCGGCGATCTCGCCGAACCCTTTCTGTTGCTGCATTGTCTCCTCCTTGCACTGCGCTCTCTGATGGATGTAAGGCTCGTATGGCCTGCGCGCTAAGGCAACGCCGGTGCGGCGCTCAGGTCACGGCGGACCGCTGCTTGAACTCCGGCTTGTCCCACCCGCGGCTGTCCAGCACGTCCTTCAGGATATCGACGGCGTCCCAGACATCGGCGTAGCCGAAATACAGCGGCGTCAAGCCAAAGCGCAGCACCTCGGGTTCACGGTAGTCGCCGATCACGCCGCGCGCGATCAGGGCTTGCATCACCTCGAAGCCATTGGGGTGGCGAAAGCTCACGTGGCTGCCGCGCTCGGCATGCTTGCGCGGCGTGACGAGCGTCAGCGGATGGCCGGCGCACCGCGATTCGACCAGCGCGATGAACAGGTCGCCCAGCGCCAGCGACTTCCTGCGCACATCGTCCATCCCGGCCGCATGCGCCACGTCCAGGCCGCACTCGACCAGCGACAGCGACACGATGGGTTGGGTGCCGCACAGGTAGCGGCGGATGCCGCCCGCGGGCTCATAGGCCACGGCCATGTCGAAGGGCCGCGTGTGGCCCCACCAGCCGGACAGCGGCTGCCAGAAATCGTGGGTGTGGCGCGGCGCCACCCAGATGAAGGCCGGCGAGCCCGGGCCGCCGTTCAGGTACTTATAGGTGCAGCCCACGGCGAAGTCGGCATCGGCGCCGTTCAGGTCCACCGGCACCGCCCCCGCGGCGTGCGCCAGGTCCCAGATGGCCAGCGCGCCGCGCTCGTGCGCCAGCGCGGTCACGGCGGCCATGTCGTGCATCTGGCCGCTGCGGTAGTTCACGTGCGACAGCAGCATCACGGCCACGGAATCGTCCAGCGCCTGCTCCAGCGGCAGGTCGTCGTCGATCAGGCGCATCTCGTAGCCCTGCTGCAGCAGGTCGATCATGCCCTGGATCATGTAGAGGTCCGTGGGGAAGTTGTCGCGCTCGGACAGGATGACGCGGCGCCCGGGCTGCTTCTGCTGCTGGATGCGCAACGCCGCGGCCAGCGCTTTGAAGATGTTCAGGGACGTCGTGTCGGTGATGACCAGTTCGCCCTCGCGCGCGCCCAGCAGGCCGCCCAGCTTGTCGCCCAGGCGGGCCGGCAATTCGAACCAGCCCGCGGTGTTCCAGCTGCGGATCAGGCCGGTGCCCCATTCCTGGGTGATCACGTCCGCGGCGCGGGCGGCGGCGGTCTTGGGCATCACGCCCAGCGAATTGCCGTCCATGTAGAGCACGCCGGGCGGCAGGTCGAACCGGTCTTTCAGGGGAGCCAGAGGGTCCTGGCGGTCAGCGTTCACGCAGGCTTCGCGGGTGTTCATATCCATTCCTTCAGACGAAATTCTTGATACATACTATCAGCGCAGCCAGGCTGATAAATTGCAAAATCGGTCGTGACAGACCCTTGCTTTCACATTAAATTGCACAAAAATCAGATTATTAGAATTGGATTGCACCATGCAGATCGACGCCATAGACCAGCGCATTCTTTGCCGCTTGCAGGAAAACGGCCAACTGAGCAATCAGGACCTGGCCGAGCAGGTGGCGCTGTCGCCGTCGGCCTGCCTGAGGCGCGTGCGTGCGCTGGAAGAAAGCGGGCTCATCCGCAACTACCGGGCGGTGCTGGACGCCGAGAAACTGGGCTTCGAACTGGAGGCCATCGTCCATGTCTCGCTGGACCAGTCCCGCGCCGGCTGGCACGAGGCATTCCTGGCCGGCATCGCCCTGCATGACGAGATCACCGAAGCCAGCATCGTGACCGGCGCGTCCAACTACATCCTGACGGTGCGCACGCGCAACCTGACGGCGTTCGCGCAATTCTCCGAGGACAAGCTCAGCAAGATCCCCGGCGTGCGGGACCTGTGCTCGCATATCGTCATGCGCAAAGTGAAGAACCGGGATGGCATGCTGCCGCTGGCCGGCTGGCGCTAGCGGCTTCCTGCCCCAGGCTAGGCCGCCTGGCCCAGGAAGCCGAACACCGTCACGAAATGGCAGGCCGTGCCGGCCATGACGAACAGGTGCCAGATGCCGTGCGCGTGGCGCCAGCGCTTGTCGTTCACGTAGAACAGCGTGCCGGCGGTGTAGATGGCGGCTCCGGCCAGCAACCAGCTCAGGCCGGCCGTGGACAAGGCGCCCGCGATCGGCGCGGCGAACATCACGCCCAGCCAGCCCATGGCCAGATACAGCGGCAAGGCCGGCGCGGCCCCGCGCGCCCACCACAGCTCGCGGCCGATGCCGGCGAAAGCCAGCAGCCAGATCGCCACGCCCATGGCGGCGCCCCAGCCATGGGCGACCGGACCGAATGCCAGCGGCGTGTAGGTGCCCGCGATCAGCAGGTAGATGGCGCAGTGGTCCGCCTTGGCCCACATGGCCTTGCGGCGCCCCCGTGAGCAATGGAACAGCGCCGACGAGGCATACACGGCAATCATCGACGCGGCGAATACCGCGCAGCCGACGATCTGCCGCGTGTCCACCTGCAGTTCGGCCGCGCGCGAGATCAATGCGCCGGACGCCAGCACCGCCATCGCCAGCCCGGCCAGATGCGTCACGCCGTTGAATCGTTCGCCTTCCTGCATACGCGCTCCCGTCCCGGCGACGCGCCGGCGCCACCCATCATGGCGCCTTCGTGTGACAGCGCCGGGACAAGTCACCCGCGGCGGCCTCAGGCGACGAAATCCACGGCGGCCGGATAGCCCTCCACCGCGCGCGCCGCCAGGATGGCGCGCTGCACCGCAATGGCCATGACTTCGGCCGCCATCACGCCCAGCAACATGACATTGGCGGGCTTGCCCGAGGCGCCCGTTCCCAATGCGAAGATCGTATCGCCGTCGAGCATGGTGTGGATAGGGTTGATCGTACGGGCCAGGCCGTCATGGGCCATGCCGGCGATCTTCTGCGCCTGCGCCTTGGTCAGTTTCGCGTCGGTGGCCACCACGCCGATGGTGGTGGCGGTGCCCTCGCGCATGGACCTGGGCAGGTCGCCCGCCAGGATGGCGGCGCGGGTATCCAGCAGCGTCTTGCCGTCGGCGGTGCGCGCCCCGGCCAGGATGCGTCCGGTGGCCGGATCCAGCACGTCGCCCACCGCATTGACCGCCACGATGGCGCCCATCGTCACCCCCGCCACCGTCAGCGATGCGCTGCCGATGCCGCCCTTCATGGCGCGCTTGGGACCATACAGCTTGCCCACCGTCGCGCCCGCCCCGGCGCCCACATTGCCTTCCTGCGGCGCGTCGGTGCCGGCCGATTTGCAGGCCTGATAGCCCGCGGCGGCATCCGGCCTGATGGACGCGTCGCCCACGCCCAGGTCGAACAGAATCGCCGAAGGCACGATGGGCACATGCGCCACGCCCACGTCGAAGCCGATCTTCTTTTCTTCCAGATAGCGCATGACGCCCGTGGAGGCGTCCAGGCCGAACGCGCTGCCGCCTGACAGCACGACGGCATGCACTTTTTCGACCATGTTCACGGGGTTGAGCAGGTCGGTCTCGCGGGTGCCGGGGGCCGCTCCGCGCACATCGACGCCGCCCGTGGCGCCGGCTTCGGCAATGATGACCGTGCAGCCGGTAGGCCGGCGCGTATCCGTGTAATGGCCCACTCGCAGGCCCGCCACATCGGTGATGCTGCCCCCGCCCGGCATCAGCCGCGAGCCGTTGGAGCCCTGCGCGGGCATCGCCCCCGCCGCCGCCGCGCCCGCGGCCACCATCATGAATGCACGCCTGTTCCATTGCTGATCCACACCCGTCTCCGTCAAGGTACCGCCTGGATGATTCCCGGACAGACCGCGCCGGGAGCTGGTAACGCCATATGACCTGTGGCTATATTTTTACTATTCCTTATGCTTTGTGGAAAAATAGACCGGTTGTTAGAGTGCGGCTACGCCGGAGGGCATTGCAGGCCCACATGCTCTCCACAGTGATATCGCTTATCCGTGGAGCATCGCCATGAAACTCTTCCGTACGCTTTTCATCGCCGGCCTCGTCCAGGTCGCCGCCCTGTCCGCCGCTCACGCCCAGTCGGGGCTGGACCAGATCAAATCCGCCGGCGTGTTCAAGATCGGCACCGAAGGCACCTACGCCCCCTTCACCTTCCACGATGCATCCGGCCAGCTTACCGGCTTTGACGTGGACATAGGCCGCGCCATCGCCGAACGCCTGGGCGTGAAACCCCAATTCGTCGAAGGCAAGTGGGACGGCCTGATCGCCGGCCTGGACGCCAAGCGCTATGACGCCGTCATCAACCAGGTCGGCATCACCGACGCGCGCCGCGCAAAGTACGATTTCTCCGACCCGTACATCTCGTCGGCCGCCGTGCTGATCGTGCGCGACGACAACACCAGCATCAAGTCCTTCGCCGACCTGAAGGGCAAGAAATCGGCCAACACGCTGACCAGCAATTTCGGCAAGCTGGCGCAAAGCCACGGCGCCGAAGTGGTCGCCGTTCAGGGCTTCAATGAAGCCATCGACCTGCTGACCTCCGGCCGGGTCGAAGCCACCGTGAACGACAACCTGTCGTTCCTGGACTTCAAGAAGCAAAAGCCCAACGCCCGCGTGAAGATCGCGGCCACCGACAAGACCGCCGAGTTCAGCAATTCCGGCGTGCTGATCCGCAAGGGCAACCCCGAACTGCAGGCCGCCATCAACAAGGCGCTGGCCGACATCAAGGCGGACGGCACCTACAAGACCATATCGGTCAAATACTTCGGCACGGACCTGTCGGCGCAATAAACGAACGGAGCGCATATGACGCTGCCCACCTGGCTGCACACCGTCCTGCCCGACTGGCTGCTGGCGAAAATCGGCGAATGGACGGTGCCGGCCTGGGTGCAGCTCATGGCGGACTCGTTCTGGCCCCTGCTGCATGCGGGGCTGGTGTTCACGGTGCCGCTGACGCTGATGTCCTTTGCGCTGGGCCTGGCGCTGGCCTTCGTGGTGGCGCTGATCCGGCTGTTCGGCCCCGCCCCGCTGGTGGCCGTGGTGCGCTTCTATGTCTGGCTCATCCGCGGCACGCCGTTGCTGGTGCAGCTGTTCGTGATCTTCTACGGCCTGCCCAGCGTGGGCATCGTGCTGGATCCGCTGCCCGCCGCGCTGATCGGCTTCACCCTGAACGTGGGCGCCTACAACTCCGAGGTGATCCGCGGCGCCATCGAGTCCATCACCAAGGGCCAATGGGAAGCCGCCTATTCCCTCAGCATGACGCGCGGCCAGGCCCTGCGGCGCACCATCCTGCCGCAGGCGGCGCGCGTGGCCGTGCCGCCGCTGTCGAATTCCTTCATCGCGCTGGTCAAGGACACCTCGCTGGCGGCGGTGCTGACCGTGCCCGAGATCTTCCAGGCCGCGCAGCGCATCGCCGCCGTCACCTATGAACCGCTGATCCTCTACACCGAGGCCGCGCTGATCTACCTGGTGTTCAGTTCCGTCCTGTCCGCGGCCCAGGTGCGCCTGGAACGGCGCTTCGGCCAGCATGCGGTGTTTACCGAGAAGACCCGATGATCCGCCTGGAAAAAATCGAAAAGGCATTCGGCGGCAATCCCGTGCTCAAGCAGGTCGATGTGCGGATCGCCGAAGGCAGCGTCACCGCCCTGATCGGCCCGTCCGGCAGCGGCAAGAGCACCTTGCTGCGTTGCGTGAACCTGCTGGAAGTCCCCGACCGCGGCACGCTTGAAATCGGACCGGAGACGGTCGAGTTCCTGCCCGGCCACAAGCTGGCCCGCGACCAGATCCAGCGCGTGCGCAAGCAGACCGGCATGGTGTTCCAGAATTTTCAGCTGTTCCCGCACCAGACGGCGATCGGCAATGTCATGGAAGGCCTGCTGACGGTGCAGAAGTGGCCCGCCGACCGCGCCCGCGCGCGCGCCGAAGAGCTGCTGCGCAAGGTCGGCATGCTGGAAAAGGCGGATGCCTGGCCCGCCAATCTGTCCGGCGGGCAGCAGCAGCGCGTGGCGATTGCCCGCGCGCTGGCTCCCGCGCCGCGCGTGCTGCTCTGCGACGAACCCACCTCGGCGCTGGACCCCGGCCTGGCGGCCGAAGTGGTGGACGTGCTGCGCCAGCTGGCCGCGGAAGGCATGACCATGCTGATGGCCACGCACGACTTGCGCCTGGCCGCCAGCGTCTCGCGCGAAGTGGTGTTCCTGCTGGACGGCGTGGTGGTCGAGGCCGGCGATTCCCGCTCGGTATTCACGCGCCCCGCGGACCCGCGCACCGCCGCCTTCATCTCGACGCTGACGCAGGAAGCGGCGCTATAACGCAGGCGCCAGCCCTGCCGCGGCCTTCAGCCCTCACTTCGACGGCAGGGACCCCGCCGGGTCAACCGCCTGTCCGTCGTAGCGCAGTTCGAAGTACAGCCCCACCTGCTTGCTGTCGCTGTTGCCCATTTCGGCGATCTTCTGCCCCTGGGTGACGCGCTGCCCTTCCTTGACCAGCAACTTGCTGTTGTGGGCATAGATGCTCAGGAAACTGGCGTTGTGCTTCACGATCACCAGATGGCCGTAGCCGCGCAGGCCGCTGCCGGAATAGGCCACCGTGCCCGGCGCCGCGGCCACGACCGGCGTGCCCGAGGAATTGCTGATCACGATGCCGTTCGAGCCCGAACCGTCGTAGCCGCGCGTGACCTTGCCCTGCGCGGGCCAGACCAGCGAGATCGCGCCCGGCGGCGCGGTGCGCCGCTTGGCTGTCGTCGTCTGCCGCGGCGTGGGCTGAGGCTTGCTGCGGGCCTTGCTGGGCGTGGACGTGCTCGCCTGCCCCGCGGGCGGCTCGACGCGCAGCAGCTGGCCGACCTCGATGGAATTGGAATTCGACAGCTTGTTCCACCGGACCAGGTCGCTCACGCTGGTGCCTTCCTTGCGCGCGATCTGGGTCAGCGTGTCGCCCGACTGGACCCGGTAGTAGCCGGGCTGGACCTTGGTGGTGCCGCAAGCGGACAGCAGGACCAGCAGCGCCGCCATCAGCGCGCCCATCCACAGGCGCGCGAGCGGCCCCGCTCGGCTCGGGCCGGAAGACGTGGCGGAAACTGGCAAGGGCGGGGCGGGCAAGAAAAGCACTGAAACCTGGGGCACTGGAAAGGGTGTCGGAACGGAGTGCGTTCAAGGGTACCAAGATTTGGGAGAGCTTGGCATAGAATGCCCGCATGCCTTACCCGACCAGCCTCCTTCGCACGCTGCGCGCCATGCGCGCCGACGGCGTGCTGTGGCTGGCGCTTTTGGCCCTGGCGCTGCGCGCCCTGGTCCCGGCCGGCTACATGCCCGACGCCCGCGCGCTGCACGACGGCCGGCTGGAAGTCACCTTCTGTTCGGCCGCCGGCGGCCTGTCCGTGTTGAACGTGGCGCTGTCGCCGGAGGGCGGCGGCAAGTCCGGCCACGATGCCGCCGGCACCGGCGCGCAATGTCCCTTCGGCATGCTGGCGCACGTCGCGCCCGCCCCTGCGCCCGCGCTGACGCCCATCGTGCTGACGGCCGGCCCGCAAACCCGGCTTCCTCCTGCTTATCGCGCCCTTCCTCCGCAGCCGGCCCAGGGCCCGCCGCTGGGTTCGCGCGCCCCACCTCCCCTGGCCTGACTCCGCCTGATCGCGCGGCTGCGCCGCGCGCCCCGTCGACACGTCAACCCCAGGGGTTTTCATGCATTCCCTCTTTCCGCGCGCGCCCGCTGGCGCGCAGCGCGCCTGCGCACCCGATCCGCGGCGGCGCCTGCTGCTGTCCTCCCTAGCCCTGCTGGCCCTGACCGGCTGCGGCCCCGATGCCCCGCCGCTGTACGGCATGGACCTGTCCGGCATGCCGGCCGGCGACTTTCTGCTGCAAGACACCGATGGCCAGGAACGCCGGCTGGCCGATTACCGCGGCCACCCGGTGATGCTGTTTTTCGGCTTCACGCAATGCCCGGACATCTGCCCGACGGCGCTGACCCGCGCCCTCGAGATCAAGGCCCTGCTGGGCGCGGATGCCGACAAGCTGCGGATCCTCTTCATCACGGTCGACCCCGAGCGCGACACGCCCGAGATCCTGCGCGCCTACACGCAGGCCTTCGACCCGGGCTTCGTCGGCCTGCGCGGCACCGCGGAACAGACCCGCGCCGCAGCCCAATCCTTCAAGGTCTTCTATCAGAAGGTCCCCACCGGCTCGTCCTACACCATGGACCACACCGCGCTGACCTACATCATCGACGCCCAGGGCAAGCTGCGCCTGGCGCTGCGCCATCAGCAGAGCGCGCAGGAATGCGCGCAAGACCTGCGCACCGTGCTTTGACCCGCTACCGCCCTACAGGAATCATCATGAAGAAAATTTCGTTCAAGCCCCTGGCCGCCGTCTTCACCTTCTGCGCGCTGGCCGGATTCAGCCACGCCGCCCTGGCCCAGGACGCCACCCTGTCGGTGGAAGACGCCTGGGTGCGAGCCACCGTCCCCAGCCAGCACGCGACCGGCGCGTTCATGCGCCTGACGTCCGCCGCGCCAGGCCGGCTGGTGGCCGTGGAATCCCAGGCGGCCAAGCATGTGGAAGTGCATGAAATGGCGATGCAGGACAACGTCATGAAGATGCGCCAGGTGCCAGGCATCGACCTGCCCGCCGGCCAGGCCGTCGAGCTCAAGCCCGGCGGCTACCACGTCATGCTGATCGACCTGGCCAAACAGATCACGCCCGGCGATCGCGTGCAGCTGACGCTGGTCGTGGAAGACGGCGCGGGCAAACAGCGGCGCGTGCCCGTGGAGGCGGTCGCGCGGCCGTTGAACGCGACGGCCGCGCCCGCCCCCGGCCATGGCCACTGACAGGCCGGCGCGGGCGGAACGTCAATCGGGGCGCGTCCCCCTGAAAGCGGACTGACAACTATGCTGCACGCTTGAAATACCTTCCTTGCCCGCCAGCAGGTTTTCCTGCAACGCCGCCGCGCGCTCCCGGTCGAATTGAAAACGCCGGGAGCGCGCTTCTTTTTATTCCGCCCCCGGCAGGCATCCCGCATCCAGGAAATCGTCCATGGGCAGCATCGTGGACGACGGCGCGGCCGCACCGGCCGCATGCTTTGATTGCCAGGAGCGTTTCATGAAGACCCTCACCACTACTTTGTTGCTATGCGCCGGCTTGGCCGCCGCCGGAGCCGCCCAGGCCCAGTCCGCGCAGTACCGGCGCGATCTCTACGGCGACTGGAGCGTCACCTACCCCGCCCCCGCCGCCAAGAGCGCCAGCCAGGTCGGCGCGGAACTGGCGCAGGCCAAGGCCAACGGCCAATACACGTTTGGCCAGGAAGACTACCCGCCCCCGGCCGCTTCCGCCCCGTCCGAAAGCCGTGCCCAGGTCGAGCGGGAATTGCAGCAGGCCCGGACGCAAGGCCAGATGGCGTCCGACCAGGAAGACTATCCGCCGCCCGCGATGGCCCATAGCGGCGCCTCGGATATCCACTGACGGGGCTGAATATCAGGGACGCATGAGCCTGCGCCCGCCAGCGTCGCCCCCCGATTCACCATACAATGCCAGCACATCCGCCGCCCGCGCCTTCCACGGCCAGGCGGCAGCCGGCCTCTCCCGCCGCGCGCCGGATGCCAGCGTTCCGCGCAGCCGGGCGCCCGTAACTGCCGGCTGGTTGGCCGGCGCCCTTGTGTCTGGATATGCCCGGTAGTTCCGCCTTTTCATTCCTGCGTACCCTCTGCAGCCTGCGCTGGCTCGCCATCGCGGGCCAGGCCGCCACCATCCTGCTGGCCAGCAGCGTGCTGGGCCTGGATCTGCCGCTGGAACCGCTTTGGCTCGGCGTGGGTTTGCTGATCGGCTTCAACGTCTACGCCAGCCTGCGCCTGCGCCACCCCCGCGACCTGTCCCACGCGACGGCGTTCGGCCATCTGTTCGTGGACATGGCGGTGCTGGCCTGGATGGTGGGCTGGACCGGCGGCATCAGCAATCCGTTCGGCACCATGTTCCTGATCCTGACCGCGCTGGCGGCCCTGGCGCTACCGCGCAACTGGGCGCTGGCCGCGGCGCTGGCTGGCGTGCTGGGTTACGCCACCGCCGCCATTTTTGGCCAGCCCATGCGCGGCGACGTCGACACCCACAACCTGCTGTTGTGGGGCCTGGGCGTCAATTTCCTGATTTCAGTGGCGGTGGTGCTGGTGTTCTCGACCCGCCTGGCGTCGGACCTGCGCGCCCGCGAACGCGAACTGGCCCGCCTGCGCGAACGCTTCACCCGCAACGAGGGCATCGTCGCCCTGGCGACCCACGCGGCGGCGATGGCGCATGAGCTGAACACCCCGCTGGCCACCATGACCCTGCTGACCGACGAGATCGCCGCCGAGGTCCAGGACGAAGACCTGCGCGCGGACGTCGCCACCCTGGGCCAGCTGCTGGCCCTGTGCCGGGAACGCATCCGCAACCTGGCGGTCCCAACAGCCGTGGACCTGGTCCGCGTGGTGGGGCAATGGCGCCTGATCCGGCCCACCATCGACCTGCAGCGGTCCGGCGCCCTGCCCACCAGCCTGCGGGTGGATCCGGCCATCGCTCATTTGCTGCAGGCCCTGTTGAACAATGCCGCGGACGCCGGCGAAGCCGCCGAGGAGCCCCGCGTGGACCTGCATCTGGAATACGGTTATGGCGCGCTGCGCGGTGAAGTCCGGGATTACGGACGGGGCTTCGACCCCGACCAGACCCTGCTGCCCGCGACCAGCCTGTTCAACAGCGGCAAGCCGGGAGGGCTGGGCGTGGGCCTGGCGCTGTCGCACGCCACCGTGGAACAGATGGGCGGCGAAATGACCATGACCGCCGCCGAAGGCGGGGGCACCCGCATCCGCTTCTACCTGCCTCTCGGCAACCCCGGGACTTGAATGTGATGAATCCAACCGATCTTGGCCTGCTGATTGACGACGACGAACTGTACGTGCGCACCCTGCAGCGCAGCCTGTCGCGCCGCGGCCTGGAAACCCGAACCGCCACCGGCATCGCCGAGGCGCTGCGCGTGGCCGAGGAAATCCGCCCCGCCTTCGCCCTGGTGGACCTGCGCCTGGGCGAAGACTCCGGCCTGACCCTGATCCGCCCGCTGCGCGCCCTGCGCGCGGACATGCGGATCCTGCTGGTCACGGGCTACGCCAGCGTGGCCACCGCCGTGGAGGCCATCAAGCGCGGCGCGGACGACTACCTGCCCAAGCCGGCCACCGCGCCGATGATCCTGCGCACGCTGGGCCTGGTGAAGCCGGAAACGGTTACCATCGAAACGACCATGACGCCGTTGCACCGCCTAGAATGGGAGCACATCCACCAGGCCCTGCACGAAACCGGCGGCAATGTTTCGGCGGCGGCGCGCCTGTTGGGCATGCACCGGCGCTCCCTGCAGCGCAAGCTGGCCAAGAAACCGGGGCCGGAACGCGAAGTGCTAGTGGACTGATTTGTGCGGTTGCGACACATCTCCGCAATCCCGTCTTGTGCAGGTGCGACATATCGTCGCACCCCCAACCCTCCCCTCGGGGCATCTGCTCCCCTAGGAAAACCCTGAATCTACTCCGTTGGGGGCAGATTTCTCCCAGGCAATGCGACCATTCGTCGCATGCTTGACCCAGATCAAGCCGATAGGATGGACCTTGCTGCCTAGCAGCATTCCAGTCTGCTGCCCTGCAGCATTTCCCACCTTCCATCCAAGGCTGTACGTGAAACACCCCCTCCTTGCGACCCTTACGCGCATTTTCGGCGTCGGCGCGGTCATGCTGCTTGGCGGCTGCAACATGGAAATCCTCTCCCCCAAGGGAGATATTGGCGCCCAGGAAAAGACTTTGCTGTTCACGGCGACGGGGCTGATGCTCATCGTCGTGATTCCGGTCATCGTCATGATCCTGGCTTTTGCCTGGAAATACCGCGCATCCAATACCAAAGCTGACTACCAGCCCAAATGGGCCCACTCCACCGCTATCGAAGTCGTGGTTTGGACCGTCCCTTGTATCATCGTGGCGATTCTTGCCGTGATCACCTGGCGCTCCACGCACGCGCTGGATCCCTACAAGCCGCTCGTATCCGAACACAAGCCGGTGACCATCGAGGTGGTTTCGCTGGATTGGAAGTGGCTCTTCATCTACCCCGAGTACGACATCGCCACGGTCAACGAGATCGCGTTCCCCGTGGACGTTCCCGTGAACTTCCGGATCACGTCGGCATCGGTGATGAATTCGTTCTTCATCCCCCAGCTCGGCAGCCAGATCTACTCGATGGCGGGCATGGAGACCAAGCTGCACCTGAACGCGCGCGAAGCCGGCACCTATGCGGGCATTTCGGCCAACTACAGCGGCGCCGGTTTCTCAGGCATGCGCTTCAAGGCCATCGCCATGTCGCAGGAAGGGTTCGACAACTGGGTCAAGGAAGCCAAGGCTTCCCCCACCGCGCTGACCCCCGAGGTCTACGCGGAACTGACCAAGCGCAGCGAGCGCAATCCGGTCGTGAAGTACTCCTCGGCGCCGCCCGCCATGTTCGATTTCGTTCTGGGCAGCACGATGACCAAGATGGCCGGCGTGGACTCCGCCACGTGCACCTCCACGTCGAATAATCTGATCGCAGGAATCAACTAACAATGCTCGGGAAACTCACCCTCGAGGCCATTCCGTACCATGAACCTATCGTCATGGTTACGCTGGCCGCCGTGTGCCTGGGAGGCCTAGCGGTCTTCGGCGCAGTCACCTACTTCGGCAAGTGGAAGTACCTCTGGACGGAATGGCTCACCTCCGTCGACCACAAGCGCATCGGCGTGATGTACATCATCGTCGCGCTGATCATGCTGCTGCGCGGCTTTGCCGACGCCATCATGATGCGTACCCAGCTGGCGGTCGCCTCAGCCGACTCGGCCGGCTTCCTGCCGCCTCACCACTACGACCAGATCTTCACCGCCCACGGCGTCATCATGATTTTCTTCATGGCGATGCCCTTCATCACCGGGCTGATGAACATCGTGGTGCCGCTGCAGATCGGCGCCCGCGACGTGGCCTACCCGTTCCTGAACTCGCTGAGCTTCTGGCTGTTCGGCGCCGGCGTCGCGCTGATGATGATCTCGCTGTTCGTGGGCGAATTCGCCGCGACCGGCTGGCTCGCATATCCGCCGCTCTCCGGGCTGGACTACAGTCCCAGCGTGGGGGTGGATTACTACATCTGGGCGCTCCAGATATCCGGGCTGGGCACAACGCTTAGCGGCATCAACTTCATCGTGACCATCCTGCGCATGCGCGCGCCGGGCATGAGCCTGATGAAGATGCCGATCTTCACCTGGACCTCGCTGGTCACCAACGTCCTGATCGTCGCCGCCTTCCCCGTGCTGGCCGCGACCCTGGCGCTGCTGACGATGGACCGCTACCTGGGCACGCACTTCTTCACGAACGACATGGGCGGCAACGTCATGATGTACGTGAACCTGATCTGGATCTGGGGCCACCCCGAGGTCTACATCCTGGTGCTCCCGGCGTTCGGCGTGTATTCGGAAGTGGTTGCCACCTTTGCCCGCAAGACGCTGTTCGGCTACAAGTCCATGGTCTACGCGACCGCCGCCATCGGCGTGCTGTCGTTCCTGGTCTGGCTGCACCACTTCTTCACCATGGGAGCGGGCGCCAACGTCAATGCCTTCTTCGGCATAGCGACAATGATCATCTCGATCCCGACCGGGGCCAAGATTTTCAACTGGCTGTTCACCATCTACCGCGGCCGCCTGCGCATCACGACGCCGGTGCTGTGGACGCTGGGCTTCATGATCGTGTTCGTCATCGGCGGCATGACCGGCGTGATGCTGGCCATCCCCGGCGTGTCGTTCGTGCTGCACAACAGCCTGTTCCTGATCGCCCACTTCCACAACACCATCATCGGTGGCGTGGTGTTCGGCTGCATCGCCGGCATGACGTACTGGTTCCCCAAGGCTTTCGGCTTCACGCTGAATGAACGCCTGGGCCGCTACTCGTTCTACTGCTGGTTCGTCGGCTTCTTCATGGCCTTCATGCCCCTGTACATCCTGGGCTTCAAGGGCATGACGCGTCGCCTGAACCACTACGACAACCCCGAATGGCAGCCCTACCTGCTGGTCGCCCTGGCCGGCGCCGCGCTGATCATGCTGGGCATCTGGTTCCTGCTGCAGCAAGTGTTCGTGTCCGTGCGCCAGCGCAAGCAAAACCAGGACGTCACCGGCGATCCCTGGGATGGCCGCACCCTGGAATGGGCGATCTCCTCGCCGGCTCCTTTCTACAACTTCGCCCACGTTCCTCACGTCGATGAACTGGACCAGTTCTGGGAAGACAAGCAGAACGGCAAGGCCTACAAGCGCCCGGCCAAGTACGAAGACATCCACATGCCGCGCAACACCGCCGTCGGCGTTTTCATCGGCGCCTTTGGCCTGGTCATGTGCTTTGCCCTGATCTGGCACATCTGGTGGCTGTCGATCGTCGGCTTCGTCGGCATGATCGGTTCGTTCATTGTTCGCGCCTATGACCGCGACATCGACTACTGGGTCCCGGCCGCGGAAGTCGAACGCATCGAAAACGCTCACTTTGACAAAATGCAAAAGGCCGCCTGAGCCATGATTCAAGCCGTAGCCACTCACCCCCACGCGGGTCACGACGATCACGCGCATCACGACGATGGATCCAAGACCGTTTTCGGTTTCTGGGTCTATCTGATGAGCGACTTGCTGATCTTCTCGGTGCTGTTCGCCACGTTCGCGGTGTTGTCCAACGCCACCGCCGGCGGCCCCACCGGCAAGGAACTGTTCGACCTGCGCTTCGTCCTGGTCGAAACGCTGTTGCTGCTGGTCTCCAGCTTCACCTTCGGCATGGCCAACCTGAACGTACACGCCAACAACAAGAGCCGCGCAATGGGCTGGTTGATGGTGACGTTCCTGTTCGGCGCGGGCTTCATCGCGATGGAAATCTATGAATTCCATCACCTGATCAGCATCGGCGCCGGTCCGGGCCGCAGCGCCTACCTGTCGGCGTTCTTCACGCTGATCGGCACGCACGGCCTGCACGTCACTTTCGGCCTGATCTGGATCATCGTCCTGCTGGACATGATCCGCCGCCATGGCCTGGACTCGATCAACAAGCGTCGTCTGGCGTGCCTGAGCCTGTTCTGGCACTTCCTGGACATCGTCTGGATCTGCGTCTTCACCTTTGTCTACCTTCTGGGAGCCCTCTGATGTCGCACTCCGCTGCGGCCGCACACGGCCACGACGATCACGCCGCCGACCACGGCAGCCTGAAGTCCTACATCATCGGTTTCGTGCTCTCGCTCCTGCTCACCTTCGGCTCGTTCGGCCTGGTGATGTACGGCGCGCTGTCCCATACCGCCACCATCATCGGCGTGGTGGCGCTGTGCGTGCTCCAGCTGCTGGTGCAGCTGGTGTACTTCCTGCACATGGGCGCATCGAAATCGGCCCGCGACAACCTGGCAGCATTTGTCTTCACCGTGCTGATCATCGCCATCATCGTCGGCGGTTCGGCCTGGGTGCTGTACAACATGAACGTCAACATGGGTCACGCCATGTAATGACGGTCCGCCGTTGAAGCAAAAAAACAGGCGCCTTCGGGCGCCTGTTTTTTTTTCGCCGCGCCGCCGCGCCCGTTGCTACCCGGGCGCTTTCACGGTCAATGCCACGTTCGCGCGCCGCGCCAGTTCGGCCGCCGTGACGCCAACGTAGGGCTGCACGCGCGACGTCTGGCTCAGGTCGCAGCTGGCCGCGCCGGCGGCGCCGTCCAGGACCTGTTTCACGGCGCGTCCGCCCATCGGGCTGATCGGGCCATTGTTGCCCAGCTGCCAGGCCAGCACGTCCGCCACCGCCATGCCGCAGCGCCACGGCGTGCGATACAGGCCGGCGTCGCGCTCCAGCAGCATCCCGGCCTTGGCTTCCCTGCCCAGCTTGAGCATCGTCACCAGCGGCAGCGCATCGGCGTCCGCGACGCCGTCGATGCGGATGCCGGGGTCGGTCCGGTCCGAGGCGTCGGCGCCCGCCTGCAGCCAGCCTTGGTACAGGTCGTCGGGCAGCCACGGCAAGCTGAGCGGGGCGATGCGGTTGTTGTTCAACCCAGTCAGATCCTCCACGCGCGCCAGCGGCACCCCCGCAGCCAGCAGGCGATCCGCCGTGGCGCGCAGCTTGGCGCGCTGGCCATCCCATGCCGGACTGTTCTGCTTCACCGACGCGCGGATCTCCAGCTGGTTCCAGACCATCAGCAGACTGGACAGCGCCTCCGGGGTCAGCGGCGCTTGCGGCTTGCCGGCAGCCTGCGCCAGCTGATCCATCAGCGTGGGCTGCAGGTAGCGGACCGCCAGGCTCAGCGCTTCGTTCAAACCATTGCGTTCAAGCGCCTTTCCGGTGCCATAGCCGCCCACCGCGGGATCCGCGCCATGGGCCAGCGCATACGTCACGCGTTCCGGAACCGGATACACCACCGTCGGCGTGAATTCGCCATTGATCGATTCGCGCAGCGCTTCGAGCAGCGGCGTTTCCCACATGGCCTGATTGCCGTAGTACATGCGGACATAGGCGGCGTTGATATCCGCCCCCTTGGCCAGCAGTTTCTCGGCGAACCAGAACTTCTTCGGGGTCTGCAGCGCGGCGTGCAGCAGCGAGCGCCCGTTCTTCTCGCGGGCATTCGGGTTGGCGCCCTTGTCCAGCAGGTAGACCAGATTGTCCTGATCCTCGCTGTAATAGGAAATGCGCCGCATCAGCAACGGCGTGCCATTGGAGTCGACCGCGTCCACGGGCGCGCCCGCCGCGATCAGCAGGTCCGCCAGCGCATAACGC
The DNA here is from genome assembly GCF_013116765.2 of Achromobacter deleyi. Lineage (GTDB taxonomy): Bacteria > Pseudomonadota > Gammaproteobacteria > Burkholderiales > Burkholderiaceae_B > Achromobacter > Achromobacter deleyi_A. The sequence goes on along the minus strand of NZ_CP074375.1, from coordinate 6,074,114 downwards.
TCCGCCGGCGGGCGCGTGTCCTTGCCGTCGGGCAGCGCGCTGGCCAGCAGCGGGAATCCATTATTGCGGCCGTCGGCCTTGGCGCCCGCCTCCAGCAAGGTCCGCACGATCTCGATCTGCTTGCGCGACACGGCGGCGGCCAGCGCCGAGGTGCCGTTCTCGTTCACGCCATTGGGGTCCTGCCCGCCCGCCAGTTCGGCGCGCACCGCGTCCAGGTCGTCCGCCTGGATCGCCTTGAAGATCGCGAGCCGCGGCCGGCAAACATCGCCGGTCAGGGATTTTTCGTTCAGGGCGGCGCCGATGCGGCTGGCGATATTGCCCGGGATGGCCTCCTTGGCCTCCAGGCGGCGCGAGCAATACAGCCGGTAGTCTTCGCGCGCCAGGGCTTCAAAATAGCCGCGCCTGTCGCCAGCCTTCTCGCGCTGCGCCCAGCGCGCGTCGCCCCGGTTCAGATAGGCGGCCGTGCGCGACGGATCGCGTCGAAGCACCTCGCTGAGAATGCGGTCGGCCTGCACCGCGTCGCCCGACTCGGCCAGCCAGAAGCCGTAGTCGTTCAGGGCAGTCAGCATGTCGGCGTCCTTGCCGCCAGGATCGATCTCGCGGTAGTCCTGCTCCATGACGAAACGGCGCAGGTCCGCCAGCGCCCGGCCGAACTCCGCCGTCTTGGCGCGCGGGATGGCTCGCGCCACCTGATGCAGCGTGCGGAAGACGGCCGTCACGTCCACGGGCGCCTGGTGCTCGAAGCGCACTTCGGCGGGAAACGCCTGCATGCGCACCGGATAGTCCGTCAGCGCCAGCCGCAACGAGGCCAGCGCCTGCGCGCGGCGCGCCTCGTCCCAGGGCCGGCTGCTGGTGACGATCGCCAGCCGCGAGTCCGCAAATACCGTGGCCGCCTCCCCCTTGCCATCCACCAGGTAGCCATGGGCTTCGGCGTCGTCCGCGCCGCTGTAGCTGTAGCCCACCCAATAGAACGCCTCGTCGCCGCGCGCTGTCCTGACGCGCACGTTTTCCTCGCGCGACGCGCTCCAGCGCGCGGGGTCGATCACCAGCGGCTGCGACCGGAAATCCAGCTGGAATTCCTTGCCGTTTCCTCTCAGGTAGCGGTACAGGTACAGCCGGTTCTCCATCTGGCCGACCAGCACCGCGTCCTTGACGTTCTCCGTGCCCCACACGCGACGCTCCGGCTCGCGCAGCGGGTAGCGGGACAGGCGCATGGATTCGATGACGGCGCCGATGTCGTAGGCCGCCGCGGGCGGCGGCGCCGCGGCCATGCCGGCCAGCGCCAGCGCGACGGCGCCGAACAGACGGGAAACTGCGGGACGGAAGATGCGCGGCATGCGTTGATAAGTGCTGCGAATTGGAAGGAGGCCGATGATACCCGCCTGGCGTGCCGCAACTGGGGTATGTCCCGATCCGGATTCCCGGGTCATGACATGTATGCAAGCGTATTTCGTTATATATTCAAGAATATAACGATTCATTAACAGCTTAACTACTTCGCGACCGCCGCTATCCGATCATGCACGCCGTGCTGCTCCCCTTGCCCGCCCAGGCCGACGCCGCCATCCCGGCCCAGCGGTTTGCCCGCGCCTTGCTGCGCCATGCGCCCCCCGGACACCCCGATGCGGGTTTCTTTGCCACGGTAATCGGCACCAGCCTTGCGCATCGGAACCTGGCGCGCAGCGGCCTGGCTCCCGCCGAACTGCGCGAGCTGATCGGGCATCTGTTTCCCGGCGCGCTGACCGGCCACGACAGCGCGCTGTCCGCGCTGCGCGACCAGTACGCGGCCTATGTCGATTGCGGGCTGGGCGACCCCCAGCCCGGCTTCACGCTGCTGATGCGCGTGCTGCTGGACGCCTACCGCGCGCCCGAGCCGGACACCACGCCGTGGGTCAGCAGCGTCCTGGCGCACGCCTGTCTGCGCCCCGACCACCTGTGGCGCGACCTGGGCCTGTCCGGCCGCGAGGACGTCACCTTCCTGCTGGCGCGGCACTATCCCGGCCTGGTGATGCGCAACGTGCGCAACCTGCGCTGGAAGAAATTCCTGGCCTACTCCGCCTGTGAGTACGCCGGGCTGCCGGCCGCGGCCGCCCCGGGATGCCCCGGCTGCGAGGATCACGGGGTCTGCTACCCCGACCCGCCGGACTGACGGCCCGTCTCAGAACCGGTAAGTCGCCCCGACGCCCAGCCCGCCGCTGCGCCCGGCCGCCGGCTCGTAATAGCGGCCGTTGCTTTCATTGACGATCACCGACCCCGCATAGCGCCGGTTGAACAGGTTGTCCACGCGAGCATAGGCATTCAGTTCCCACGCGCCCAGGATCTGCACGTAGCCGACGCTAGCCGCGGCCACGAAGTAACCCGGCGCGTCCTGGTCGTTGGCGTCGTTAACGTAGATCTTGCTCAATAAGCGCCCTTCGACCGAGGCCTGCCAGCCTTGCGGCGGCGCCCAGGCCAGCGACGCGAACGCCGCCTGGCGGGCAATGCCCGGAATCTTGTTGCCGGCGCGGATGGCGCCGGCGCTGTCGTCCATATAGCGCGCATTCAACCAGGTGTAGGCGAACTGCGTGCGCCAATGCCGCGCGAATTCACCCGACCAGCCCAGTTCCACGCCGTCGCGCCGTGTGCGGCCGGCGTTCTGGAAGCTGCTGCGCCCGCCCGAGCTGCCCGCCGACACGATCTCATCGTCGGTGCGGGTCTGGAAGACCGCCGCCGTCAGCAGCCCTCCGGCCATGCGCGATTTCACGCCCGCTTCCAGATTGGTGCTGAGCGCGGGCATCAGCCCAAAGTTCAGGCCCGGCAGGCCGTCGGGCCGGTAGGAGATTTCGTTCAGGGTCGGGGTCTCGAAGCCGCGCCCGTAAGAAGCGTAGACGCTCACATCGGCATTCACGGCATAACGCAGCGCCGCCACCGGCAGGGCCTTGCGATAGCGCGCGCCGCCGCTGTCATCGCCGTTGCCGGGCACGATGTAGTGGTCGTCCGAATCGAAGCGGACCGTGCTCCAGCGCAACCCGGCGTCCAGCGTCCAACGCTCGGCGAAACCCCACGACGCCTGCACATAGGGATCGGCGTTGTATACCGTGTTGGTCTCGTCGCGCCGCAAGGCGCCGCGCACGCCCAGTTGCTGGCTGGCTCCCGAGCCGACGAAGTTCTGGTAGCCCTTGCGGGCTTCGCGCATGGAGTCGTAGGAGAAGCCGCCGACCAGGGTGAGCGGCCTGCCCGCCATGTCCAGCTCGGACGTCCAGCGCAGATCCGCGCCGCCGTACTGGCGCTTCAGGTCTATGACGCCGCCCGCCTGCGTGGGCGCCAGTTGCGCCGCCGGCGGAATCGACTGGTACTGCGTGGTGTCGCGCTGGCCGTAATAGACCATCAGGCGCAGCGCGTTGCGGCCGTCCACCTGGCGTTCGTAGACCACCCCGCCCTGCGTCTGCCTGACCGTCTTGCGGGTGTCGTACTGCTCGGCCAACGGCGCGCTGCGCGGGTCGTCCTGGAATTGCTGGTAGGTCAGGCCCAGTGGGTCCTGCGCCCGCAGGTCCACGCTGTTGACGACGACGGTCAGGCGGCTGGCGTCGTCCAGCTGCAGGCCCAGCTTGGCATTGCCCAGGTTCTTGCGGGCGGCGCTGTGGTCTCTATAGCCATCGGTGGTGAAGCGCGTCAGATCCAGCACATAGTCCAGTTCGCCTGCGCCCGTGCCCGTGATCCCGCTGGCGCTGGCGCCGTAGCGCCAGGTTCCGTAGCTGCCGCCCCAGCCGCTGGCCGCCAGCGAGGGCGGGTCCGCGCCGTCCTCCGTGAACACCTGGATCACGCCGCCCGAGGAATTGCCGTATAGCGCCGAGAACGGACCGCGCAGCACCTCGACCCGGGCAATGGAGCCGATGTCGATGTTCGAGGTCTGCCCCTGCCCGTCGGGCATCGTGGCCGGAATGCCGTCCACGTACAGGCGCACGCCGCGCACGCCGAAGGTGGACCGCGCGCCAAAACCGCGGCTGGATATCTGCAGGTCCTGCGCGTAGTTCTGGCGATTCTGGATCTGCAGGCCCGGCACCCCGGCCAGGCCTTCCGACAGATTGATCCCGGGTTGCCCCCGGCGCATCGCCGCGCCTTCCACCACGTCCACCGAGGCTGGCGTGTCCAGTACCGCCGTGCCCAGGCGCGTGCCGGTCACGACGACCGGGGGCATCGTAGGCGCCTGCGCCAGGGCGGCCGCTGCCGGGACGAGCGCGATGAACGCGCCCGCCACCCGCCGCCATGCCCCGCCGCCCCGCCATCGTCGCCGCGCCAAACCGCTCTCCTGTAGCTGTGGGCGGGAATCGGTTCTAATACCCGCCATGGATAAATCGCAAGACATCGAACGCCGGCTGCTGGAGCTTGAAGTCAAGGCCAGCTTCGCGGACGACCTGCTGGAGCAGCTGAACCAGATCATCGTCCGCCAGCAACAGCAGATAGACCGGCTATTGCGCGAGGTCGCCGACCTGCGCCAGCAGGCGCCGGAAGGCGCCGCCCCCTTCCGCAGCCTGCGCGACGAGCTGCCGCCGCACTACTGACGCGCCGCTAATAGCGGTAGCGCAGCAGTCTGGTCATGCCTCCCAGGAGCCGCACCCGGCGCATCAGCCATAGCGCCGTCCGCGCCGGCCAGGAATACCGCTGCCGCTGTCCCGCATCTTCCGCCTCGTACCCCCCCTGTTCGGTGCGCAGCCTCAAGCCTGGCACCAGCGCCTCCAGATCCTGCGGGCTGCCCAGGCTCCAGCGCATGACGGCCCCGGTTGAGCGGATCATGCGGTTGTGCGCCACCCAGGTCAATCCCAGCCGGTTATAGGCGTCAAAGACGATCTCGCCAGCGGGAAATTTCGTGGTCACGGTCCGCAGCAGCTGCAGCAGCGCTTCCTCGGGCAGATACAGGAACAGGCCTTCGGCCACGATCAGCGTCGGCTTGCCGGCGGGAATCCGCGCCAGCCAGGCCGGGTCGGTCACCGGCGAACCCACCAGGCTGCAGCCCGGCCGCGCCGGATAGAGCTTGCGCCGCAATTCGATGACCTCGGGATAGTCCACCTCGAACCACTCGACCCCGGGTGGCGGATCCACCCGGAAGACCCGGGTGTCCAGGCCGCAACCCAGGTGCAGCACGGTGGCGTCGCCATGCGCGGCGATGAACTCGCGGGCCCATCCGTCCAGCGTGTGGGCCCGTGTCGCCAGCCCGATCATCTCGTCGCGGCGCATGCGCAGCCTGGAAAAATCGTGGTCGATGCGGCCGACGGCAGCCGCGGCGTAATGGTCCCGCAGCAACGAGCCCGGCAGGCGGCTTTCCCGCGCCTTGGCGTAGAGCGTGATCAGCAGCGTCGCTTTTTCACGCGTCAGGTGGATCTTTTCCATGCTGGCCCCCGTCGATCATGCACCAGCGCCCTATTCCATAAATGGGGACTTTGAACAAAATCGAAGCCCATCTTTCCACTCATGGAAATATCTTTTACGGATATACGGGTTTATCCCTACCTAGAATCGGCGCAACATTGAGTCATCGGGAAACAGCAACGAAGCACGACGGATAGGCCGCCGGATTCGCTCCCAAGCTCTTGAAATCGGAGGTTTACCATGAAGACCCTTGCTACCGCTTTGATGTTCTCACTGGCCGCACTGAGCGCCGGCTCCTATGCCGCCTCGCCCAACATCGAACCCAACAACATTCCGTTCCAGGGCGTCTACGGCACGCCGTACGAGGGCCCGACCCGCGCCCAGGTGCAGGCTGAACTGGCTGCCGCCAAGGCCGCGGACAAGGCCGCGGGACGCGACAGCAGCGTCGAACCGAACAACGTGCCCTTCCAGGGCGTGTACGGCACGCCCCACACCGGCAAGACCCGCGCCGACGTGAGGGCTGAACTGGCCGCCGCCAAGGCCGCGGACAAGGCCGCGGGACGCGACAGCAGCGTCGAACCGAACAACGTGCCCTTCCAGGGCGTGTATCCCGGCAGCAAGTAAGCCGCCCGCAGATTTACCCTCCCCTTGTTGTACCTTGGCCGCCCCGGTTGGGCGGCCTTTTTTTGGCGTACTATCGGCTCAGATTCACGCCTTAGAATCACGTATTGCAACAATGGTTGTTCAGACCAGGGAGCCCATCTTGAGATATACCCGCGTTCTTGCTGCACTGATGATGACTTGCGGCCTGTCGGCGGCGGCGGTCGCCGCGCCTCTGGTGATGCTCAACGACGCCCTCATCACGCAGATTTCCAAGGCCGATCGCGCGTCGTTCCATGAAGCCGTGGCGCAATCGCTGAACAACTCCGCCGATGGCCAGAGCACCGAATGGACCGGCACCGTGCAGCGCAAGAAAGCCGCGCCGATCAAGGTGCAGCTGACGCCCACCAAGACCACGAAAATCAAGGATGACCGCGTCTGCCGTTTCCTGGTCGGGGAATTCGCCCGCACCACCACGACGGAAACCTGGCAGTTCTGGTTCTGCAAGCAGCCGGACGGCACCTGGAAAGCCAGCAGCAATTGACGCCTGCGGCCCGACGCCCCGTCCGGCCATGAAAAATGCGCGCCGCCCCGAAAGGAGCGGCGCGCATTTTCTTGCCCGCAAGCGCCGCGCTCACCGCGCGGCGCGGAAGGCTCAGGGAGCTTCCACCCGGTTGGCGTCCAGCACCGTCATGGCCGTCATGTTGATGATGCGGCGTACGGTGGAGCTGGAGGTCAGGATGTGCACCGGCGCATTGCAGCCCAGCAGGAACGGACCCACCGCCACGTTGCCGCCCGCCGCCGTCTTGAGCAGGTTGTAGGCGATGTTGCCGGAGTCCACGTTCGGGCACACCAGCAGATTGGCCTCGCCCTTGAGCGTGGACGACGGCAGGATGCGCATGCGCAGCGCCTCGTCCAGCGCGCAGTCGCCGTGCATCTCGCCGTCGATCTCCAGGTCCGGATCGATCTGGCGCACCAGTTCCAGCGCCCGGCGCATCTTGGCGCCCGACGCCGAGCTGCCCGAACCGAAGTTCGACCGCGACAGCAGCGCCACCTTGGGCGCCAGATTCATGCGCGCCATTTCCTGCGCCGCCATCACCGTGAATTCCGCGATCTGTTCCGCCGTGGGCTCGTCGTTCACGTGCGTGTCCACCAGCACCACCGTGCGCTCGTTGAGCAGCAGGATGTTCATGGCGGCGTACACGTTGTGCCCCGGACGGCGGCCGATCACCTCGTCCACGAAGCGCAGGTGGTCATGGTAGGCGCCGACCGTGCCGCAGACCATGCCGTCGGCATCGCCCAGGTGCAGCATCATCGCGCCGATCAGGGTCAGGCGGCGGCGCATTTCCACGCGCGCCATTTCCTTGGTGATGCCGCGGCGGCACATCAGTTCCCAATACGTCGTCCAGTACTGGTGGAAACGTTCGTCGTATTCCGGGTTGGTGACTTCCACATCCTCGCCCAGGCGCAGGCGCAGGCCGAACTTCTCGATGCGCGACAGCAGCACGGCGGGCCGGCCCACCAGGATGGGACGGGCCAGGCCTTCGTCCACGATCACCTGCACCGCGCGCAGCACGCGCTCGTCTTCGCCTTCGGTGAACACGATGCGCGACTTGCCGCCGGCGCGCACGATGCGCTTGGCCGCCGAGAACAGCGGCTTCATGAACGCGCCCGAGTGGTACACGAACTGCTGCAGCTGCTCTTCGTAGGCTTCCAGGTCGGCCAGCGGGCGCGTGGCCACGCCGCCGTCCATCGCCGCCTTGGCCACCGCCGGCGCAATGCGCACGATCAGGCGCGGATCGAAGGGCTTGGGAATCAGGTACTCGGGGCCGAACGAGATGTCGTAGGTGCCATAGGCCGCCGCGACCACTTCATTCTGTTCCTCTTCGGCCAGCTGGGCGATGGCATGGACCGCCGCCATTTCCATTTCACGCGTGATGGTCGTGGCGCCCACGTCCAGCGCGCCGCGGAAGATGTACGGAAAGCACAGCACGTTGTTGACCTGGTTCGGGTAGTCCGAACGGCCCGTGGCCATCACCACGTCGTCGCGCACGCCATGCGCCACTTCCGGCAGGATCTCGGGCGTGGGATTGGCCAGCGCCAGGATCAGCGGACGCGGGCCCATGGCCGCGACCATCTCGGGCTTGAGCACGCCGCCCGCCGACAGGCCCAGGAACACGTCCGCGCCCTGGATCACTTCGGCCAGCTTGCGCGCGTCGGTCTTTTGCGCAAAGCGCGCCTTGTCCGGATCCATCAGCACGGTGCGGCCTTCGTAGACCACGCCCTCGATGTCGGTGACCCAGATGTTCTCCAGCGGCAGGCCCAGGTCCACCATCAGGTCCAGGCACGCCAGGGCCGCGGCGCCCGCGCCCGAGGTCACCACCTTGACCGTCTTGATGTCCTTGCCCACGACCTTCAGGCCGTTGATGAAGGCGGCCGACACGGTAATGGCCGTGCCGTGCTGGTCGTCGTGGAAGACCGGGATCTTCATGCGCTCACGCAGCTTGCGCTCGACGGTGAAGCACTCCGGCGCCTTGATGTCTTCGAGGTTGATGCCGCCGAAGGTGGCTTCCAGGCCGGCGATGATCTCGACCAGCTTGTCCGGATCGGTCTCGTTGATCTCGATGTCGAACACATCCAGGCCGGCGAACTTCTTGAACAGCACCGCCTTGCCTTCCATGACCGGCTTGGAGGCCAGCGCGCCGATATTGCCCAGGCCCAGCACCGCGGTGCCGTTGGTGATCACGCCCACCAGGTTGCCCCGGGCGGTGTAGCGATACACATTGGCCGGGTCGGCCACGATTTCCTCGCAGGCCGCCGCCACGCCGGGCGAGTACGCCAGCGCCAGGTCGCGCTGGTTCACCAGCGGCTTGGACGCCACCACGGAGATCTTTCCGGGAGTGGGGTACTCGTGATAGTCCAACGCCGCCTGGCGGTCTGATTGCGTGTTCATGGGGCTTTAGCCTCGCTGTCTTGAATATGCAAAAATTCTAGGCTCCAAGACATAAGGTGATCATTCGGATTTAATATTGTTCCATTACCTTTTACTTATGATCTGTCTATGACGGCCTTTGACCCGGATGCCGTTATCCGGAAACTGACCTCCCGCCTGAAGATGCGTCACCTGATGCTGCTGCTGCAAATCGAGCAGCACGGGTCGCTGACCCGGGTGGCGGAACACATGGCCACCAGCCAGCCGGCCGTGACGAACGCCCTGGCCGAACTGGAAAGCATGTTCGACGTGCCGCTCTTTGACCGCTCGGTCCGGGGCATGACGCCCACCCCCCTGGGCGCCGTGGTGCTGGCCCGGGCCCGGGGGCTGGTCCATGACCTGGGCCACCTGGTGCAGGAAATGGAGGCCGTGGCGGCAGGCCATGCCGCCCACCTGCATATCGGCGTCATTCCCTTCGTGTCGGGCCAGATGCTGTCGGCGGCCATCGGGCGCACGCTGCCCCAAGGACGCCGCATCACCGCCACCATCCACGAAGGCCAGGGGCCCGCACTGCTGCGCCAGCTGCGCGACCACACGCTGGACATCGTGGTGGGCTGGGCCACGCCCTCGGTGGACCTGAGCAATATCGAATTCGAGGTGCTCTACCACCAGCAGCCGCGCCTGATCGCCAGCCGCCGGCTGGCCGCAAGGCTGGGCCGTTCGCGCCTGGAATGGAACCGGCTGGCCGACCTGGACTGGATCCTGGGCACGCCGGGCAGTCCGATACGCGAACAGGTGGCCGACATCTTCCTGCGCGCCGGCCTGGCGCCGCCGCCCCCTTCGGTGCAAAGCGACTCGTCCAAGCTGATCGGCGAAATGATCGTGGCCAGCGACCGCGCCGTCTCGATCCTGCCGGCCGATATCGCCGACGAACTGGTGCGCATCGCCGGCGCCGCCATCGTGCCCTATTCCTTCGACTGGACCCTGCCGCCGATCTCGCTGTTCACGCGCGCCGACGGCTTGCGGCGCAACGTGGACGCCCTGTTCGCATCGGCCTTGCGCGAGGTCTACACCAAGGGCGCCCGCCCGCCCCTGTAAACCCTGGCCCGCGCGCAAGGGCGGGTATCATGAAAGCCGGACTGACCTGTGCGGCCCCCGACTTCCGGCCCGGTCACGGCGCCAGTTCCCCGGGAGGCCGTAGGCAATGACGCACGCGAACACGCAGGCTCCGCAAGCTCCTCAACCCTGGCACCAGCTTTCCGTCGACGACACGCTGGGGCTCCAGGTGACCAGCCCCTCGGGCCTGTCGCAAGACCAGATCCGGCGCAGGCAGGAAACCTTTGGCCTGAACGCCCTGCCTCCCCCGGTCCGTCGCAGCGCCTGGCTGCGGTTCCTGGCCCATTTCAACGATGTACTGATCTACATCCTGCTGGGCGCGGCCGTCGTGACGGCGCTGATGGGGCATTGGCTGGACACCGCCGTCATCCTGGCGGTCGCGATCATCAACGCCATCATCGGCCATGTGCAGGAAAGCCGCGCGGAGCGCTCGCTGGACGGCATCCGCGACATGCTGTCGAACCATGCCCGCGTGGTGCGCGACGGCCAGAAGGAAGAGATCGACGCCCGCGACCTAGTGCCCGGCGACATCGTGATCCTGCGCCCGGGCGACAAGATTCCCGCCGACGTCCGGCTGTTCGACACGCACAATTTCCGCGTCGAGGAATCGATGCTGACCGGCGAATCCACCGTGGTCGAAAAGCACGATGCGCCGCTGCCGGGCGACGTCCCGCTGGGCGACCGGCTGAACCTGGGATTCTCCGGCACCCATGTCAGCGCCGGCAATGCGCGCGGCGTCGTGATCGCCACCGGCAGCGATACCGAGATCGGCCACATCAACCGCATGATGAGCGAAGTGCAGACGCTCCAGACCCCGCTGCTGCGGCAGATGGATCAGCTGGGCAAGCGCATCTTCCAGGTGGTGCTGGTCATGGTGGCCGTGCTGTTCCTGGTCGGCCGCTACCAGCTTGGCATGCCTTTGCCCGATCTGCTGTTGTCGCTGATCAGCATCGCGGTGGCGGCGGTGCCCGAAGGCCTGCCCGCCATCATTTCCATCATCCTGTCACTGGGCGTGCAGCGCATGGCGCGCAACCGCGCCATCATCCGCAAGCTGCCCACCGTGGAGACGCTGGGCGCGATGACGGTGATCTGCTCGGACAAGACCGGCACCTTGACCATGAACGAGATGACGGCCAAGAACGTGCTGCTGGCGCAGGGCGCCTATCGCGTCGCCGGCGACACCTACCAGCCCGTGGGCGAGATCGCCAGGGAATCCGACGGGCTGCCCGTGGACTGGCGGCACGAAGACGCGCTGACGCGCTTCGTGCGCGCCTCGGCCATCTGCAACGACAGCCAGCTGCACGAAGACGCCGATGGCCAGTGGCGCATCGTGGGCGGCCCCACCGAAGGCGCCATGATGGTGCTGGCCGCGAAGGCCGGGCAAGGCCTGGACGGCGTGGACAAGCTGGGCAAGGTGCCGTTCGACTCCAGCTACAAGTACATGGCGCGCCGCTGCAACGACCACGGCCAGAACCTGATCTACGTGACGGGCGCGCCCGACGTGCTGTTCCAGCTCTGCGCCCAGGAGCAGGGCGAACACGGCCCGCAGGCGCTGCGGCGGGAGTACTGGGAAAGCGGGCTGCAAACCTTCGCGCATCAGGGCCTGCGCACGCTGGCCGCCGCGTACAAGCCTGGCGTTGCGGGCGCGACCGCGCTGGACCATCCTGATCTGCAGGAAGGGCTGATACTGCTGGGCATCGCCGGCATCATGGATCCGCCCCGCCCCGAGGCCATCGAGGCCATCGCCCACTGCAATCAGGCGGGCATCCGCGTGAAGATGATCACCGGAGACCATCCGGAGACCGCGCTGGCCATCGGCGCCATGCTGGGCATGACCTACACGAGCGAGGCCATTACGGGCGCCCAGCTGCAGCACATCAGCGACCAGGAACTGGCCGTGCTGGCTCGCGACCACGACATCTTTGCCCGCACCAGCCCCGAGCACAAGCTGCGCCTGGTGCGCGCGCTGCAGAGCCTGGGCGAAGTCGTCGGCATGACCGGAGACGGCGTCAACGACGCGCCCGCGCTCAAGCAGGCCGACGTCGGCGTGGCGATGGGAATCAAGGGCACCGAAGTCACCAAGGAAGCCGCCGACATGGTGCTGGCGGACGACAACTTCGCCTCCATCGCGTACGCGGTGCGCGAGGGCCGGCGCGTCTACGACAATCTGAAAAAGACCATTCTCTTCATCCTTCCCACCAACCTGGCGCAGGCCCTGCTCGTCATCACCGCGATCCTGGCCGGCGCGCTGACGCCGTTGTCGCCCCTGCAGATCCTGTGGATGAACATGGCCACCTCCACCACCCTGTCATTCGGCCTGGCGTTCGAGCCCGGCGAGCCCGGCATGATGCACAGGCCGCCGCGCACCCCGGGCAAATCCATCCTGGACGGCTTCGCCATCTGGCGCATCGCCTTCGTGGGCATCCTGTTCACCACCACCGCGTTCATCATCGAGAAAAGCCTGGTCGCCGCCGGCCGGGAACCCGACTTCATCCGCACGGTCATCCTGCAGACGCTGGTGACGGCGCAGTGGACCTATCTGCTGAACTGCCGCCTGCAGGACCGGTTCTCGCTCACGCTCAGCATGTTCCGCAACAAGGCGCTGTGGCTGGTCACCATCGCGCTGGGGCTGCTGCAATGCGCCGTGATCTATCTGCCGTGGATGAACCGCGTGTTCGGCACCGTGCCGCTGCCGCCGGAATACTGGACGCTGACCCTGGTCGCGGCCGGCGTGCTGTTTGTCATCGTGGAAATCGAGAAACTGATCCTGCGCACCTGGCGCGCCCGGCACGCCAGGCCGGTGCTGGCTGATCGGCCGGCAGCCTGATTTTTCCGCCCGCGGCGCGGGCGGAAAAAATGCCAAGAAATGTAAACGCCGCGTCCGCGGCAGCCCCTGCCCTCCTATACTTTGCGCCGCCAAATTTCACGCAGGGGGCTTGCAGCTTGTTCATCATCTCGCCACACATCGCGAGCCGCCGCGCGCTTGCCCTGCTGGGTCTGGCCGCGCTGGCCTCGCTGTCGGGCTGCAGCTCGCTGCTCGGAGAAGGCACCGGCGCCGCCGCCGGCATCGCCGGCACGGCCATCGCCAATCAGGTCACGGACAATCCCACGGTCGCCACCGGCATCGGCCTGGGCGTGCAGGCGGGCGCCAAGGCCGCGCTGGCCTACGCGCAGCGCAAGACCCGCGGCGAGGAACAGGACGCCATCGCCATGGCCGCCGGCCCGCTGGCGGTGGGCAAGGTCGCCAACTGGAACGTCAAACATCAGATCCCCATCGAAGGCGATGCGCGCGGTCAGGTCACGGTCAGCCGGCTGATCGGCGGCGTGAACCTGGAATGCAAGGAAGTGGTGTTCTCTATCGACACCCCGGCCGACAAGGCCGGCGCCGATCCGCGCCGCGAGTTCTACGTCACCACCGTCTGCCGCGACGGCGAACACTGGCGCTGGGCCAGCGCCGAACCGGCCACCGCCCGCTGGGGTTCGCTCCAGTGACGCGCGCCCTTGGCTTGCTGGCGCTGGCCGCCAGCCTTGCGCTGGCCGGCTGCCAGAGCTCATCCATCGGCGGCGCGACGGGCGCGGTGGTCGGCACCCTCAGCGGCGCGGCGACCGCCAACCCGGTGGCGGGCTACGCCATCGGGGTCTCGGTGCAGGCGGCCGTAGACGCCACGGTCAAATACGTACTGCGCGAATGGAAGAACGACCAGCAGAACGTCATGGCCAATGCGGCCGGCGAACTGCCCATCGGCCAGGTCCGGCAGTGGCAGATCCGTCGCACGCTGCCTGTGGGCAATGAGCGCGGCGGCATCCAGGCCGTGCGCGACATCGACACCCCGCTGACCCGCTGCCGCGAGGTGCTGTTCACGGTGGAGCAGGACGACGCGCCGCAGCAGGCCTACGCCAGCCTGATCTGCCGGCAAACGGACGGGCAATGGAAATGGGCATCGGCCGAACCCTCCGTCGCGCGCTGGAACGGCCTGCAATAGGGCCTGTCCACCCTGGAAGGAGCCTGGCACGGGCCGGGCTTGATCGCGCCGGACCCCGCGAGCGATACTGGCCGTACTTCAACCGCCGTCCCCGCCGACCCTCTCGCCCATGTCCGCAGGCCAGTTCATCATGCAGCGCAGTTCGATCGCCGGCGTGCAGGCCATCGCCGCGCGCAGCCGGCACGCGTTCGCGCGGCATACGCACGATCAGTTCGGCATCGGCGTGATGCGCCAGGGCGCGCAGGTTTCGCACAGCGGGCGCGGCCAGGTGCAGGCCGGCCCGGGATACGTCATCACCGTCAACGCCGGCGAGGTCCATGACGGCGCGCCCATCGGCGACGGCATGCGCGCCTGGCAGATGCTGTATCTGGACCCGGACGTGGTCGCCGCCGCCACGGAAGACATCTGGGCCGGCGGCCTGGGCGGCGGTGGCCGACGCCAGGACTACGAATTCGAACAGCCTGCCCGGGAACAGCCAGGGCTGGCGCGCGACGTGCTGGCGCTCTACGCGCATGCCACGGCCGGCGCCGCGCCGCTGGCCCGCGACGCGCTGCTGCTGCGCGTTCTTGCGCAGGCGGGCGGCCCGCAGGGCGCCCGCCCGGCACCGGAGCGCCATGGCGTGCCCGGCTCCATCCGCCACGCGCGCGGCCTGATCGACGACGACCCGGCCGCCGCGCTGTCGCTGGCCGACCTGGCCTGCGCCAGCGGCCTCAGCCGCTACCAGGTGCTGCGCGCCTTTGCCCGCGCCACGGGGCTGACGCCCCACGCCTACCAGATGCAGCGCCGCCTGCAGCTGGCGCGCCGATTGATCCGACTAGGCATGCCGCTTGCGGATGCGGCCGCCTCGGGCGGCTTTGCCGACCAGAGCCACATGACGCGGCTGTTCGTGCGCACCTATGGCGTGTCCCCGGGACACTACGCGCTGGCCGCCGGCGGCGCCTGACGCCTGGCCGCTGCAATTTCGTTCAAGACCCGGGGTCTGCTCCAGCCCTACGCTGCGCTTTTCCAACCTGGGCGGGGCAACGAGCATGAACGAGCGGATGCGCGGCTTTGGCTACCTGGCCGCGGCCATGACGCTGGTAGGCAGCACGGTGGTGGCCAGCAAGATCATCGGGGCCGGCCTGCCGCCCTTCACGGCGACCGCCCTGCGCTTTGCCATCGCGCTGCCGTGCTTTGCGCTGCTGATGGCCGTGACCGGCGCGCGCATTCCCCGGCTGGGCCGGCGCGACTGGCTGTTGCTGATGGCGCAGGCCATCGCCGGCAGCGTGGGCTACACCACGCTGCTGATCGCCGGGCTGCAGCGCGCGTCGGCGGTGGACGGCGGCATCATCCTGGGCACCCTGCCGCTGGTCGCCGCCGCGATCGCCGTCCTGGTGCTGGGAGAACGTCCGGGCAAGGCCGCGCTGGCCGCCATCGGCGTCGCGGGTTTCGGCGTGTGGCTGATGTCGCGTCATGCGGCAGCAGCGGGCGGCGCGGCCTCCCTGGCCGGCAATGCGCTGATCCTGGGCGCGGTGGTGTGCGAAGGCCTGTTCATCCTGCTCAACAAGCGCCTGCATGTGCCGGTGGCGCCGCTCGCGCTATCGACCATCATGTCGGCCTTCGGCCTGGCGTTCTCGGCGCTGGCCTGCGTGGCGGAGGCGCCGTGGACCCTGACCCTGCCGGCCGGCGCCTTGATCGCGGTGGCGTACTACGCGCTGGTGCCGACGGTGGGTGGATTCCTGCTCTGGTATGCGGGCGCGGCCCGGGTGCGCGGATCGGACGCCGCGCTCTTCACGGCGCTGGCGCCGGTGTCGGCCGTGATGCTGGCGGCCGGCCTGCTGGGCGAGCCGCTGGCCGCGGCGCAACTGGCCGGCATGGCTTGCGTGCTGGCGGCCGTCGTCATGCTGGCCTGGGCCGGGCGCGGCAGACCGCCACTGAAGGAAGCCCCGCGCGGATCCTAGCCTCGGCTGAACGCCAGCGCGAATTCGTCGGAGAAGATGTCGGCCAGCGAACGGCGCAGGGCCGCGGCGCGCTCGACGCCATAGGCCGCCTCGAAGCGGCTCTGCGCATCCTTCCACAGCCGCCTGGATTCCGCCAGCTTGGCCCGGCCCGCATCGGTGAGCTCCACGCGTCGGCTGCGGCCGTCCAGCGGGTCGCGCATCATCTGCACATAGCCATCGCGCTGCAGCGGCTTGAGGTTGTGGGCGAGCGCCGACCGGTCCAGCACCATGGCGCGCGCCAGGTCGGTCATGGAGGGCGTGCCGGCGCGCGCAATGTGAACCAGGATCGAATGCTGCGATACCTTCAGGCCGCAGGGCGCCAGCACCGTGTCATACAGCTGCGACACGCGCCGCGTCGCCTTGCGCAGCGCGGCGCCGTTGCAGACTAGCGGGTCCTGAGTGGCGGCTGGGCCGAATAGCGGGGCGTCGGACATGGCAGGCCGGGGGTGAAAAGTGCGCGGGGAACAAGGATATAACGCTACTGCCGGGGCGGTTTTGCGTCCAGCCCATTCTTGACAGATATTGGCATATGCACGTAAATTTTATCAACCCTTTCCCACCGGCCTGCCCCATGCCAGCGACTCCCCCGCCACGCCCCGCCAATGCGCGCTTGCATGCCATGCTTTCCGCCCCCATCGCGCCCACCCTGGCGCGGCTGGCCTGGCCGAACATCCTGATGATGCTCGCGCAGTCCTCCACCGGCCTGATCGAGACCTGGTTTCTCGCGCGCCTGGGCACGCCCGTGCTGGCGGGCGTGGCGCTGGTGGTGCCTGTCCTGATGCTGATGCAGAACATGTCGCAGGGCGCGATGGGCGGCGGGATCTCCGCCGCGGTGGCGCGCGCCCTGGGCGGCGGCAGGCAGCAAGAGGCCGACCAGCTCGTGCTGCATGCCGTGGTGCTCAACGCCTTGCTGGGCCTGTTCTTCTGCGTGCTGCTGCTGGCCTTCGGTCCGGCGCTGTATCGCGCGCTGGGCGCCGAGGGCGCCGCGCTGGAAGCCGCCCTGGCGTATTCCAACGTCATCTTCGGCGGCATCGTCCTGATGTGGCTGATGAACGCGTTCGCCAGCGCCATCCGCGGCACCGGCAACATGCTGGTGCCCGGCGCGGTCATCTGCGGCGGCGCCGTGCTGCTGATTCCGCTCTCGCCCTGCCTGATCTTCGGTTGGGGCCCCTTCCCCGCGCTGGGCGTGGCCGGCGGCGGCTGGGCGCTGGTGATCTATTACGCCGTGGGCGCGCTGATCCTGGGAGCCTACTGCGCAAGCGGGCGCAATGCGGCGCGCCTGGTGTACAGCCGCCTGCATGCGAGCCTGATGCGCAACATCCTGAGCGTCGGCGCGCTTGCCACCATCAATCCGCTCATGACCAATGCGCTGGTGGCCCTGACCGCCGCGCTGGTGGGCGCCTATGCGGGCGAAGCGGCGGTGGCCGGTTATGGCATCGCCGTGCGGCTGGAATATCTGCTGATGCCCATCGCCTTCGGGCTGGGCGCGCCCATGGTGGCGATGGTGGGGTCCAATATCGGCGCGGGCCAGCCGGAACGCGCATTGCGCATCGCCCTGACCGGCGGCGCAATGGCCTTCGTGCTGGCCGAAACCATCGGGCTGACGGCGGCCATCTTTCCGGAAGCCTGGCTGCGCCTGTTCGGCGCCGAAGACCACATGCTGCAGGCCGGCGCCAGCTATCTGCGCACCGTCGGCCCCGTCTATGGCTTCTTCGCGCTGGGCTTTTCGATGTACTTCGCCTCGCAGGGCGCGGGACGCCTCAAGTGGCCCTTGATAGCAGGCTTTCTGCGCCTGCTGATCGGCATCGGCGCGGGCGGCATCGCGCTGCGCCTGACGGGGTCGTTGACCGTGTTCTTCCTGATCGCGGCCGTGGCGATGTGCGTGTATGGCCTGGTCATCCTGGGCGCCGTGGCCTCGGGCTCCTGGTTCGACCGCGGACATCTGCCTGGACGCCGGTTCCGGCCGTTCGCGCGCTAGCCGCGGACACGCCCTCGGGCATCTCCGCCGGCGCATCGCGCAAGGCGTATTCGACCAGCTCGGCCGCGTACGCCGGCAGGGCCTCGCGCACGCACAACACCAGGTCGCGCGCGGCCCAGCCATCCGCCAGCGCGACGCGGCGCACGCCGGCTGCCCGTCCGTAGCGCACCGCCGCCACGCGCGGCACAATGGCGATGCCCACGCCCTGTCCCACCATCCGGCACACCGCATCGAAGCTGCGCAGGCGCACGCGGTAGGACAGCGCCTTTCCGCCGCGGCGGGCGTGGTGCGCAATGTGTTCTTGCAGCGCGCTGCCTTCCACCAGCCCCACGAACTCGTGCGCGGCCACATCGGCCAGCAGGACCGACGGAAGCTCCGCCAACGGATGGCCCTGCGGCACGATCAGGGTCAGCGGGTCGTGGCGGAAGGTGCGCGTGCGCAGACCATGCAGGTCGGCCGAATCCGCCAGCACGCCGATGTCGCACGCGCCGGCGCGCAGCGCGTCGGCGATCTCATGGCTGAGGCGTTCTTCCAGGTCCACCGAGATGCGCGGGTGGTCCTTGAGGAAGGCGCCCAGCACCGGCGGCAGGTATTCGCTGAGGGCGGTGGTGTTGCACAGCACGCGCACGTGCCCTTTCAGCCCTTGCCCGTAGTGGTCCAGCTCTCCGCGCATGCGGTCCATCTGCCCCAGCACCACCCGGGCATGGTGCGCCAGCGTGCGGCCCGCCGGGGTGGGCTCCACGCCGCGGGGCTCGCGCAGCAGCAGCGCCACGCCCAGCGTGTCCTCCATGCCGCGGATACGCTCGCTGGCCGAAGCCAGCGTCATGTGGGAACGCCTGGCGCCCGCGGTGATGGAGCCGCTTTCATGCACGTTCAGGAAGAGCCGCAGGTCGGTCAGGTCGAATCGCATGAAAAAAGCGTAGCACGCCAGCCTCAGGCTGATCCATAGGCTGGGTATGCAAGATCCCGATGCGGATTTCGGGCTGCCTGGCGGCAGAATGAGGCCGTACCCACCAAGACAGGGGAAATCCCATGAAAACCACGACATGGCGCGGCAGCGCCGCAAGATGGCCGGGCATGGCCTTGATGGCGCTGGCGCTACATGCCTCAGGCCAGGCCGAAGCGGGCGCCGGGTTTGGCGGCTACGCCTCGCCGGCCCAGCAATACGCGCTGGCGCTGGAAGCCCAGACCCGCGGCGACTACGCCGCGATGCTGACCTGGCTGCGCGCCGCGGCGCACGATGGGCATGTCCCCGCGCAGCGCATGCTGGGCGTGGCGTTGATCGGCGGACCCGTGCTCTATGGCCCGTCCCTGCGCGCGGACCTGTGCGAGGGGCGGCGGTGGCTGTTGCGCGCCGCCCGCCAGAATGAAGCGCCGGGCGAAGATGTGGCCTATGCCTTGTTCGGCCGTCCCAGGGATGCCCTCACCGCCCACTGCGAGGCCTCATGAATCCCCTGGACCTGTTGCCCGGCGGCACACCCGCGCTGCTGGCCGCCACCGTTGCCGTCTTCGTCCTGGCCGGCGTGGTGAAGGGCGTGGTGGGCCTGGGCCTGCCCACCATTTCCATGGCCATGCTGGCGCTCGTCATGGCGCCGGCGCAGGCCGCGGCGCTGCTGATCGTGCCATCGCTGATCACCAACCTGTGGCAGGCGCGGCCCTGGCCCACGCTGCTGCAGGTCTTTCGCCGCATTGCCGCGATGCAAGCGGGCATCTGCGCGGGCACGATAGCCGGCGCGCTGTGGCTGGGCGCGCCGTCCGGCCAATGGGCCAGCGTCTGCCTGGGACTGGCGCTGGTGGCCTATGCCGCGTGGGGCCTGTTCGGATCGCCGCCCACCGTGCCCGCGCGGCACGAGGGCGTGCTGGGCGCCGCCGTCGGCGCGATCACCGGCGTGATCACCGCGGCCACCGGCGTATTCGTGATTCCCGCCGTGCCGTACCTGCAGGCGCTGAACCTGGACAAGGACCAGCTGATCCAGGCCATGGGCATTTCCTTCACGGTGTCGACGGTGGCCCTGGCCGCGGGGCTATGGCTCAATGGCGGGTATGGCGCCAGCGCCGCCGGCGCGTCGATCCTGATGCTGCTGCCCGCGCTGGCCGGCATGGCGCTGGGACAGTGGCTGAGGGGCAAGCTGTCGGCCCGCACGTTCAAGCTGTGCTTCATGATCAGCCTGGCGCTGCTGGGCGCCTATCAGGCCGCGCGCGGCCTGGCAGGCTGAACCTGCAGGCTGAACTACGCGCTTACGCCGCCAGGCGCCTCTCGTCCACGAAGCCGGTCGACACCGACATCTCGCGCCAGCGCGCCAGTTCCTGCTGCACCGCCTGGATCTTGCTGCGCGCCTGATCGAAGGAGTCGCGGCCCAGGAACAGATGCAGGGGCGCGTACTGCGCCTGCGCCGCGTTGATCAGCGCCTGCGCCGCCTTGACCGGATCGCCGCCCGGCTCCCGGCCCTGCGGACTGCGCGCGGCGAGTTCAGGCGATACGCCCGGCGCCCCCGCGCGCATCGCCCCCGGATACACCAGCGATACACGGATGCCCAGCGGCGCGGCCTCGGCGGCCAGGGTTTCGGTCAAACCGCTGACGGCGAACTTGGCGGCGCTGTAGGCCCCCCATTCCGCGCAACCGCCGTCAAAGCCCAGGATCGACGAAATATTGAATACATGTCCGCTGCGCTGCGCCCGCATGCGCGGCATCACCGCGCGGATGACGTTCAGCACGCCGAACA
Organism: Achromobacter deleyi; assembly: GCF_013116765.2. Taxonomy (GTDB): domain Bacteria; phylum Pseudomonadota; class Gammaproteobacteria; order Burkholderiales; family Burkholderiaceae_B; genus Achromobacter; species Achromobacter deleyi_A. The sequence continues at coordinate 6,053,457 of NZ_CP074375.1, read as the reverse complement.
CATGGGTGTCGAAACTGCCGCGCAAGTCGGCGTCGGACAGGGTGTCCAGCGAGCCTTGCAACCCTTGGCCGGCGCCGTTCACCAGCACATCGACACCGCCGAACGCCGCCATCGTGGCATCCACGGCGCGACGTACGTTGCGCTCGTCGGCCAGGTTCACGGTCAGGGGCAGGAACTGGCCTTCCAGCTTGGCGCCCACCGCGTCCAGCAAGGCATCGCCGTCGCGGGCGGTGGCCGCCACCTTATATCCCTGATTCAACAGCATCTTCACCAGTACCAGCCCCAGCCCCGTCGACGCGCCCGTCACCAACCAGATTTTTTCGGTATTCATGCGATTCCCTTCCCTTGCTCGCGGCCGCTGGCAAGATGCCTGGCGGCCCGGCCGGCGCCGGCGGACTGCTGAAGCAGCCGCCGGTCCCGGCCCTGGAAAGGATAGTAAGAATCGCACGCCAGCGCGTACAGGCTCGATCTTGCGTGAAACCTGCCTATTTCTACGTTGATGCGTCCGCGCGGGCTTCAGCCCAGGGCGCTGCGGTAGTGCTCGCTGTCGAACCGGGGCGCGGTGTCCGCGTTTGGGGCGGGCGAGGCGGACGCGGGTTCGCTGACCGGCGCCACGCCGAAAAGAGAGAGTTCCGCGCTGACCAATGCTTGTATGAAATTCGCCATGATGACTCCTGGAGCGAGGCGTCCCGGCCGGCGGACAGGGCGCCGGTCTTATAGAGGACAGAGATGGCATGGTGCAGGCCATGGCGCCATGCGTCCATTTGCTTTACTCAATCGCGGCGATTGAAGACGCGCAAGGCCCGGGCCGACTCAGCGCGCAAAACGCCGGCGCTGGCCGGTCTGCCTGACCGCCGCCACCAGCGCCTGCGCGGCGGGGCCGGCGGATCGCGAAAAGGCATAGAAGCAGGCCTGCGGCAGCTCCGGCATGGCGTCTTCCGCGGACAGGGCGCGCAGGCCCTCGCGCAATTGGCTGCGCGCCACCGGCGCCACGGCAAAGCCGGCTTGCGCGGCCGCCAGGCAGCCGGCCATGCTCGCGCTTTCGAATACGGGCTGCCAGGCGCGCTGCGCCCGGCCCAGCGCGGCAATAGCGGCTTCCCGGTATACGCAGGGCTCGGGAAACACCGCCAACGGCACCTGCGGCCCCGGCTTCCAGGCCTTGTCGTCGCCCCAGGCCCACACCAGTTCTTCTTCCCACAGCAGCTCGCCGCCATCCTCCACGCGCGCGCATTGCTTGCCGAACACCACGTCCAGCTTGCCGCGCGCCTGCTGGCGCAGCAGATCGGCGGTCACGCCCACCTTCAGTTCGATGGAGGCCTCGGGATGCGTCCGATGAAACGCCTGCAACACCTCCGCCAACCAGGCGCCCGCGAAGTCCTCCGACGAGCCGACGCGCAGGCGCCCCTTAAGCCGCGCGCCGCTCAGGCGGGCGCGTGCCTCTCTTTCCAGATCGACGATGTTGCGCGCGTAGGCGTAGAGCGTCTCGCCCGCCGGGGTCAGTTCAAAGCTGCGCGTATTGCGGTCGAGCAGCACGGCGCCGGCCACCACCTCCAGCCGCTTGATGTGACCGCTGACGGCGGAAGGCGTCAGCGCCAGCGCATCGGCGGCCAGCGCAAAGCCGCCGCAATCCACAACCTCCAGAAAGGTGCGCAGCAGCGTCAGGTCCAGCACGGGGCCGGCGGTTTCGCTCGGGGTGTACACGATGGCGTGTTCCTTTTATCAACGATTTACTGATAATAACAAGCCATTCATCAAGAATCATGACAAGCGACGCAGCTATCGTGACAGCATCCCAACCCCGACGAGATTCCGCCATGCGTCCGTACTTCCACGTCCATACCCCCGTGCTCGATATCGCCTACCAGGAATGGAATCCGGCGGGATCGCACACCGCCGTGCTCGTGCATGGCTGGCCCGACAGCCCTGAATCCTGGAGCACCGTGGCGCAACGGCTGGCCGCCGAGGGCTACCGCGTACTGTGCCCGGCCTTGCGCGGCTTCGGGCCCACGCGCTTTCTGCGCGCGGACACGCCACGCAGCGGCGAGCTTGCCGCGCTGGGGCGCGATCTGCTGGACTTCATCGGCGCGCTGGGCCTGCGGCAGCCGGTGCTGGTGGGGCACGACTGGGGCGCCCGCGCCACCGCCAACGCCTGCGGCCTGGAGCCCGGCATCGCGTCGCGGCTGGTGCTGCTGTCCGTGGGCTACGGCACCAACGACCCGGCCCAGCCCCTGTCGCTGGCCCAGGCGCGCAACTACTGGTATCACTGGTTCATGGCCACGCCGCGCGGCGCCGAGGCGGTACGCGCGCACGCCCGGGAGTTCACCCGCTACATGTGGGACACCTGGTCGCCCGGCGCCTGGTATGTGCCCGCCGAATTCGATGAGGCGGCGCGCGCCTTCGACAATCCGGACTGGCCGGCGGTGGTGCTGCATTCCTACCGGCACCGCTGGGGCTTTGCGGACGGCGACCCGGCCTATGCCGACGACACGGCCCGGCTTACCCCCGCTCCCGTCCTGACCGTGCCCACGCTGGTGCTGCACGGCGGCGCCGACGCCTGCAACCTGCCCGCCACGTCCGAAGGCAAGGACGCTTATTTCACGGGCGGGTACGAGCGCCGGGTGCTGGACAGCGTGGGCCATTTCCCGCAACGCGAGGCGCCGCAAGCCGTGGCGGACGCCATCCTGAAATTCTGTGGGGGAGCCGCCCGGGGCGAGAAAAACCGGAATGGCGGATAATTCGTCTGTTTCCCGCCGCAGCAAGCGGCGGATTTTTGCGGGCGCGCCGCGCCCGACTGCATTCGGAGTCAGCTATGTATCGCGGTATTCAGGCGATCGAACAATTCATGGAATCCATCGGCCTGACCTGGCGACCCGGCTCGACCGAAAGCGCTGAACTGCGCGTCAGCTACCGCATCGGCAATACCCGGCCCCTGGGCATCGACCGCACGCTGGTGGAGTTCCACTGCGACCCCAAGCGCGCCAAGGTGTGGGTGCCGGAATTCTCGCGCACCAGCTTTCACCAGTGGTTCGAAGTGCCCTACCAGGACTTCGAGTTCACCCCCGGCGGCTCGATGCTGAAGATCAAGGCCGCCGCCCGCGGCAACGCCCCGCCCTATAGCGTGGGCATCAAGCCGCTGGCCTGAGCTCCGCGCCCGGAACGCCGATCAGAGCTGCTTGTACATGATCGTCGTTCCATCCACCTTGGCCGCGTCGAACGGATCACGGCTAAAGCCCGGGATCACCCCCACCTTCAGATAGCCCAGCGACGCGTACAGGGGCTCGGCGCTATCGCCCGTGCGTGTATCCAGCGTGATCAGCCGGCGGCCCAGCCGGGCCGCCATGGCGTCCACCTCGCGCATCATCAGGCGAGCGATGCCCCGGCGGCGGAAGTCCGGATGCACCAGCAGCTTGCGCACCTCCGCGCGATGCGGCTGGTTCGGCGGCGTATCGGTATCCAGCTGTACCGAACCGGCTATCCGCCCGTCCTGGCACGCCACCCACAGCTTCAGCGTATCGCTGGCCACCGCAGGCAAGACCTTGCCGCGCCAGTAGGCTTGCGCATCCTCTTGCGAATACGGCAGGACAAAGCTCACGCTGGCGCCCCCATGCACGCAGGCGTGCAGCAGGCTCGCCAGCTCGGGCAGGTGGGCGGCGGCGGCATCCGCCGACAGGAGCTTCAATTCAAGGCTTGCAGATGGCATGGTGGACTCAGACGATGAAAAGCAGGTAGCGGGCGCCGCTGTGGGGCGGCGTGGCGAAGGCGCTTGCGCCAAACAATTGATAGCGCAGGCAGTCTCCTGGAAGCAGCTTATGGGCCTGGCCGTCCACCGTGATGGAGAGCTCGCCCTCCAGCATCAGCAGATGGTGTTCCAATCCCGGGCGCGGCGACTGGTCGTAGGCAATGCTGGCGTTCGCGTCCAGTTCGCACGCCAGCACCTCGCCCGCCAGGCGCTGGGCCGGCGGCGACACCGAACGCCGGCGAAAGCCCACGCTGTCGTCCACCCACACGGCCTGCGCGCGCTGCGGCACCCAGGCGACGAAGTCGTCCTCCACCAGAAGCATCAGGCGCGACATGGTCATGCCATGGGCGGCGCACAGCTTGCCCAGCACGCTGGCGGTGGGACTGACCTCGGCGTTTTCCAGGCGCGACAGCGTCGCGCGGCTGACGCCGGCGCGGCCGGCCAGATCGTCCAGGGACCAGCCGCGGTCCTGGCGCAGCGTCTTGAGCCTGGCGGCGATGCGGCGGTCCAGGTCGGGATCGGGGGAGACTGTATTTTCCATATAAGGGAATTTATCTCATATATGGAACCCACTCAAGCCCGTCTGTTCCCAATGCGCGATACAGCCGCAACCAAAACGCTACATGTCACCGGCCCCGAATTCGGCACAATACGGGTCATGCAAATGGCCAAGCCCCTATTCATGACCGTCCTCTGCGCATTTCTCACTGGTTGCTCCCTGCCGGCGCTGGATCAGCGCAGCGAGTCGCATGCGCTCACTCCCGAAGAATCTCTCGCCACCCCGCTGGGTCAGGCCATCGCGCCGCTGGCGGCGGCGCACCCTGGAAAATCGGGCATCCACCCGCTGCCCGACGCCCATGACGCCTTCGCCGCGCGCATGATGCTGGCGCGCGCGGCCGAGCGCAGCCTGGACGTCCAGTACTACATCTGGCACGCCGACATGACGGGCACCATGCTGCTGGAGGCGCTGCACGACGCCGCCGACCGCGGCGTGCGGGTGCGCCTGCTGCTGGACGACAACGGCACCGCCGGGCTGGACCAGACGCTGTCCGCGCTGGACGGACATCCGAACATCGAGGTCCGGCTGTACAACCCCTTCGTGCTGCGCTGGCCCAAGCCGCTGGGCTACGTGACGGACTTCAGCCGCCTGAACCGCCGCATGCACAACAAGTCCTTCACCGCGGACAACCAGGCCACCATCATCGGCGGCCGCAACGTGGGCGACGAGTACTTCGGCGCAACCAACGGCGTGCTCTTCACGGATCTGGACGTGCTGGCCATCGGCGCCGCGGTCAACGACGTGTCCTCGGATTTCGACCGCTACTGGGCCAGCGATTCCGCCTATCCGGTGGACCGCCTGCTCAAGAAGGCCGCGTCCAACGAACTGGACGAACTGGAAGCCGACGCCACCAAAGTCGAGCGTTCGCCCGAAGCCGCGGCCTATGCCGAGGCCATGCGCAAGCTGCCCTTCATCCGGCAGCTGCTGAAAGGCGAGCTGAGTCTGGAATGGGCGCAGACACGCATGGTCAGCGACGATCCGCGCAAAACGCTGGGCACCGCCCCGCGCGAGGCGATGCTGCCGCATCAGCTGCATGAAATCCTGGGCGAGCCGGCGACGGACCTGGCGCTGGTGTCGCCCTATTTCGTGCCTACCGCCACCGGCACGCAGGCGTTCGCGAAAATGGCGCGCAACGGCGTCAAGGTCAGAGTGCTGACCAATGCCCTGGAAGCCACCGACGTGGCGGTGGTGCATTCCGGCTACGCGAAGCACCGCAAGGACTTGCTGGCCGCCGGCGTGGAGCTGTTCGAGATGAAGCGCCAGGCGCAAGACCTCGAGCGCAACAAGAGCATGGGCCCCTTCGGCAGCTCCGGCTCCAGCCTGCACGCCAAGACCTTCGCGGTGGACGGCCAGCGCATCTTCGTGGGCTCATTCAACTTCGATCCGCGTTCGGCCAGGCTGAACACCGAACTGGGCTTCGTGATAGACAGCCCGACCTTGGCCAAGCGTATCTCTGACGCCTTCGAGCAGGAGATTCCGGGAACGGCCTACCGCGTACAGCTGGACGAGACGGGCAAGCTCTACTGGCTGGAGCAGCGCGACGGCAAGACCATCCGCCACGACACGGAGCCCGGCGCCAGCGTGTGGCAGCGGCTGTCGGTATGGATGGCCTCACTGCTGCCGCTGGAGCCGCTGCTCTAGGGCCGCAACAAGCGGAGTGGCCGGCGCGCACACCGGGCGTAGACTGGGACATGGACCTTTTCCTGCCTCAGCCACTTCCTGCCTCAGCCATCATGAACCTTCAGCCCATCGACGCCGCATTGAGCCAACGGGACTGGACCGACACGGCCGCCGCGCTGGACGCGCACGGCAGCGCCGTCCTCCCAGGTTTGCTGACCCCCGGCCAATGCGCGGATCTGGCCGACGCCTACCTGGCCGACGGCCGCTACCGCAGCCGGGTCGTGATGGCCCGGCATGGCTTTGGCCGCGGCGAGTACAAGTATTTCCGCTACCCGCTGCCCGACCTGCTGCAAGACCTGCGCAGCGCGCTGTATCCCTGTCTGGCGCCGATCGCCAACCGCTGGAACCAGCAGATGGGCATCGCGGTCCGGTATCCCGAGGAGCACGCGGCCTTCCTGGCACGGTGCCACGCGGCCGGCCAGCTGCGCCCCACGCCGCTGCTCCTGCAATATGGGCCGGGCGACTACAACTGTCTGCATCAGGACCTGTACGGCGAACACGTGTTCCCCTTGCAGGTCGCGGTGCTGCTGTCCCGGCCCGGCGTGGATTTCACCGGCGGCGAATTCGTCATGACGGAAACCGGCAGCCGCGAACAGCGCGCCGATGTCCTGCCCTTGCAGCAGGGCGATGCGCTGGTCTTCACCGTCAACCAGCGCCCGGTGCCCCGCGTGCGCGGCTGGCGCAAGGCGGCCTTGCGGCATGGCGTCAGCGAACTGCGGACAGGCCGCCGCCACACGCTGGGCATCATCTTCCACGACGCGCTCTGACATGACCTTGAACCTGGATCTCTTCGGCGGCGATGACGACGCGCAACACGGGCGCGTGCCGCTGGGCGCGCAGTCCGTGGTGCTGCGCGGTTTCGCGCTGCCCGTGATCGAGGACCTGCTGGCGGGCGTGGACGCCGTGACCGCGCAGGCGCCGTTCCGCCACATGGACACCCCCGGCGGCTACACCATGTCGGTAGCGCTGACGAACTGCGGCGAGCTGGGCTGGACGACCGATGCGAGCGGCTATCGCTACAGCCGCAGCGATCCCCTGTCCGGCCGGCCCTGGCCGGCCATGCCGGAGGCGTTCGCACGGCTGGCGCGGGACGCGGCGGCCGACGCCGGATTTCCCGGCTTCGCCCCCGACGCCTGCCTCGTCAACCGCTATGAACCGGGTTCGCGCCTGTCGCTGCACCAGGACAAGAACGAGCGCGACTACAGCGCGCCCATCGTTTCCGTATCGCTGGGGATGCCGGCCATGTTCCTGTTCGGCGGCGACGAACGCGCGGACAAGGCCGCGCGGGTGCCGCTGTTTCACGGCGACGTCGTCGTCTGGGGCGGGGTGGACAGGCTGCGCTATCACGGCGTGATGCCCTTGAAGGACCTGCCGCACCCGCGGCTGGGCAGCCTGCGCATCAACTTCACCATCCGCAAGGCGGGCTGAGCGGCCGGCATGCGTCATCCGCCGCCGGGACGCCCGCCCGCGATACCCGCTCAGGCGGCACGAAGCTGCACGCGGGGAAAGTCCACCGGCACATCGAACGCCACATTCACGTAGTTCGTGAAGAGGTTCAATGCCACATGCGCCAGGATTTCGACGATCTGCTCGTCGTTGAATCCCGCCGAACGCAGCGCCGCCACGTCGGCATCGCCCACCTGGCCATGCTGGCGCACCAGCTTCAAGGCAAAGTCCAGCGCGGCGGCGGTCTGCGGATCGTCCGCCCGGCCCGCCTGCGCCGCCGCCATCTGCTCGGCGCTGGCGCCGGCCTTCCTGCCCAGCGCGGTGTGCGCGGCCAGGCAATACTCGCAGCGGTTGCTGTCGGCCACGGCAACGGCGATCTTTTCGGCCAGCTGCGCCGGCAGCACACCGCCGCCCAGGGCGCCAAAGGCGCCCCACATGCTCTTCAGGGCGGCCGGCGAATTCGCCACGGCGCGGAACATATTGGGCGTCGCGCCGAAGGCGCCATGGATCTGGTCCAGCAAGCCCCTGCTGGCGGCCGGGGCTAGGGAAGTGTCGATAAGAGGTACGCGGGACATGATGTTTCCTTGATGGGATGAGGGAGGAAAGGACAGGCCGGTTGCCGTCTGCCTTTGCGCCAGTATGTCCGCGTCTGGAGGTATATTGGCTACCTAACGTCCACGATTCATACCTATTCGTCCAGAACCACCATGACTTCCCCCATCGACCGTCTGTCCGCCCTGCTGGAACGGTTTCGCGTGCGCGCGCAGCTGTTTCATGCGGGGCCGCTGTGCGGACTGAACCGGTTCGCCCCTGAACCCGGACGCGGCTTCCTGCACGTGCTGCGCCGCGGCGAAATGGAAGTCGCCCACCGTCCCGGCAGCGGCCTGCCCCGGCGGCTGCGCATCGCCGAACCCACCCTGCTGTTCTACCCGCGCCCGGTGCACCACGAATTCCACAATCCGCCGCAGGACGGGTCGGACTTCACCTGCGCCACGCTGCGTTTCGATGGCGGCGACCGCCATCCGCTGGTGCGTGCGCTGCCGCCCCTGATCGCGCTGCCGCTGGCGCGCGTGGACGGACTGGAACAGGCCCTGGCGCTGCTGTTCGCGGAAACGGAACAGGTGCGCTGCGGGCAACGGCTGCTGGCGGACCGCCTGTTCGAAGTGGTGCTGATCCAGCTGTTGCGCTGGCTGATCGATCACCACGAGGAAGCCGGCATCCAGGTTGGCGTCATGACGGGTTTGTCCGAGCCCCGCCTGGCGCGCGCGCTGGTCGCCATGCACGAGGCGCCCGGCGCGCCCTGGACGCTTGCCGCGCTGGCGGCGCAGGCAGGCATGTCGCGCAGCGCATTCGCCGCCGCCTTCCGGGACGTGGTGGGCCAGCCGCCCGCCGACTACCTGGCGGACTGGCGCCTGACGCTGGCCCAGTCGCGCCTGCGGGAAGGCCGCGCGGTCAAGACCATAGCCGCGGAACTGGGCTATGCCAACGCGTCGGCGCTGTCGCGCGTGTTCAGCCAGAAAATGGGCGCCTCTCCCCGGCAATGGCTGGAAGACCAGGCCGCCGCGCCCTGAAGACGCGGCGGCCGGCATGAGGGTTCCCCGCGTCTGGCAGGCCAGGCCCGGCGGCCCTACTATTGCGCACCTTCAGCCTCGTCCGTCCCGACAACCATGCGTACACGCATTGCCCTGGTTCTGCTCAGCTCCCTGATATCGGCGCCCGCCCTGTCGGCGCAACCGCCCTCCCTGGTCGTGAATTCCCTGGGAATGACCTTCGTCCACGTGCCGGCCGGCACGTTCCAGATGGGCAGCGATGAAGCGCCCGAGGCCCTGGCCGCCGCCTATCCCCAGTATCCGGCGGACCGGTTCACGCAGCTGTTCGACGAGGCGCCGGTGCATACCGTGCGCATCACGCGGCCGTTCTACCTGGAACGCACCGAAGTCACCGTGGGCCAGTTCCGGCGCTTCATCGAAGCGTCCGGCTATGTCCCGGAATCCGAGGCCGACGGCACCGGCGGCTATGGCTACAACGTCGAATACGACCCCGAAAAATCCGAGCACGGCGACGCCTTCGAGGGCCGCGACCGCCGCTACTCCTGGCGCAATCCCGGCTTTGCGCAAGGCGACGAACATCCCGTCGTGAACATCAGCTGGAACGACGCGCAGGCGCTGGCGCGATGGCTGACCCAGAAAGAGGGCCGGGTGTACCGGCTGCCCACCGAGGCCGAGTGGGAATACGCCTGCCGGGCCGGCACGCGCAGTCGCTACCAGAACGGCGACGACCCCGCGGCCATGCCCGACGTCGGCAACGGCTTTGACGCCGACGCCCAGCCGCTGTGGCCAAAATGGCAGGCCTACGCCTCGGCCCGCCATGACGGCAACACCTTTACCGCGCCCGTCGCCAGCTACGCGCCCAATGCCTTCGGGCTGTACGACATGCACGGCAACGCCTGGGAATGGGTGGCGGACTGGTATGGCGAGGACTACTACGCGCAGTCCCCCGCCGACGACCCGCAAGGCCCCGCCACCGGCAATGTGCGGGTCAGGCGCGGGGGTTCCTGGCATACGTGGGCGCTGTACACCCGGTCGTCGTACCGCAACTGGAACACCGAGGAAACGCGCTACCCGCTGGTGGGCCTGCGCCTGCTGCGCGAGGCCGACTGAACGGAAAAGCGCCCTGGCGGGTTAGCATAGCCGCACGCAAAACCTCAAAGAGAGTCCTGACATGCATTCGCTGGGCCGTCTCGTCCTTCTCGTGAACGACTACGACACCGCAATTTCCTTCTACCAAGACAAGCTGGGCATGGAGGTCTTCGCCGATATGCCCGTTGGTCAGCAACGGTACGTGCACCTGCGCCTGCCGGAGCAGCCCGCGGTCGGCGTATGGCTGCTGCAAGCCCTGACGCAGGCGCAGCGCGACCGGGTCGGCGACCAGACCGGCGGCCAGCCGGTGGGCGTGTTCTACACCGACGACGTGCTGCGCGACCACGCCCATTTCGTGACCAAGGGAGTGCGCTTCACCAAGGAGCCCGTCCATGACGACACCACTGTCTACGCCCACTTCATCGACCTGTACGGCAACGAGTTCGTGCTGGTCCAGGTGAAGAAGCAGGCGTAACGCCCCGGCGCGCAGGCTCCAGCATGACCGCGACCCAGCCGCAGCAGGACTGGATCAGGCGCGCGGCGCCTTCCAGCGACACGGAGCGCATCGAAGCCTACTTCCGCGGTCATGGCTATGACATGCACCGCCACGACACCTACGCCATCGGGCGCACCCTGTCCGGCGTGCAGAGCTTCCACTATCGCCGCGGCTGCCGGCACAGCCTGCCGGGCGGCACCATCGTGCTGCATCCCGACGAAGTCCACGACGGCCAGGCGGGCACCGACGCCGGCTTTCACTACCGCATGGTCTATGTGAAGCCGGCGCTCATCCAGCAGATCCTGGGCGGACGGCCGCTCCCCTTCATTCGCGACGGCATCTCCGCCGACCCCCGGCTGTACGCCGCCAGCGAAGCGCTGTTGCAGAGCACAACCCGCCCCATCGATCCGCTGCAGGAAGACGACGCCCTCTATGAACTGGCGCAGGCCGCCGCCGACGCGGGCTTTACCGACCAAAGCCACCTGACCCGCCGCCATGTCCAGACCTACGGCATGACGCCCGACCGCTGGCGGCGGATGCTGCAAGGCTGACCCGCCACGGCCGGCAAAACCTGCTCGATCGTACAAGACAGCACGGCGCCGGGCCGCTATCGTGGGTACTTTCCCTTCCCGCAGGTGACGCCATGCCTTCCATGCAGCCCATCAATCTCGCAGCCAAGCTGGCGCTGATCCAGGAGCACTGGATGCCCAAGGTCATTGCCGAGATGAACGACTACCAGTTCAAGCTGGCAAAGCTGAAGGGCGAATTCCTCTGGCACGCCCACCCGGACACGGACGAGACATTCATCGTCATCCAGGGCCATCTGCGCATCGAACTGCGCGACGGCCACGTCGAACTGGGCCCGGGCGAGATGACCGTCATCCCCAAGGGGGTGGAGCACAAGCCCTGCGCGCGCGACGAGGTGCAGCTCATGCTCATCGAACCGCGCGGCGTGGCGAACACGGGCGACCAGGGCGGCGAACGCCGCGCCCCCAACGATGTCTGGATCTGAGCCCCCGCGGTTCTGCTAATGTGACTTCCTACCGGGAGGAAACCATGTCCAAAGTCATGCTGATCACGGGCGGCGGCCGCGGTATCGGGGCCGCCGTCGCCAAGCTGGCCGCCCGCCGCGGATACGCGGTGGGCGTCAACTATCGCTCGCACGCCGACGCCGCCCAGGCGGTCGTGGCCGAAATCCAGCGCGGCGGCGGCTGCGCCATCGCCATCCAGGCCGACGTGTCCCAGGAAGACGAGGTCTTGCGGATGTTCCGCACGCTGGACGACCGCCTCGGCCGGATCGACGCGCTGGTCAACAATGCCGGCATCCTGGAAAAGCAGATGCGCGTGGACGACATGAGCGCCGAACGGCTGCTGCGTGTGCTGTCCACCAATGTCATAGGCGCCTTCCTGTGCGCCCGCGAAGCGGTGCGCCGGATGTCGACGCGCCACGGCGGCCAGGGTGGCGCCATCGTCAACGTGTCCTCCGCCGCCGCGCGGCTGGGCTCGCCCAATGAGTATGTGGACTACGCGGCCTCCAAGGGCGCGCTGGACACGCTGACCATCGGCCTGTCCAAGGAAGTGGCGCCAGAGGGCATACGCGTCAATGGCGTGCGTCCTGGCACGATCTACACCGAGATGCACGCCAGCGGCGGCGAGCCCGGCCGCGTCGACCGCCTGAAGAGCGTGATCCCGCTGCGCCGCGGCGGCACCGTGGACGAAGTTGCCGGCGCCATCATGTGGCTGTTCTCGGATGAAGCCGGCTACACCAGCGGCTCGTTCATCGACGTGTCGGGCGGCAGCTGAGCCCGGCCCGGGCTATTTCTTGTCAGGAGAGATCACGCGTTTTTCCTGCCCGGACGAAATACGCGCTTCGACGCGGCGCAGCACCGCCAGCACGAACAGCGCCATCAGGGTGCTGACCAGGGCGGTCGCCTCCCGCCCCATGCCGGCGGCCACGCCGATGGCGGCCGTCATCCAGATGCTGGCCGAGGTGGTCAGTCCGTGGATCTCGCGCTCGTCGCTGAGCTTGATGATGGCGCCCGCGCCCAGAAAACCGATGCCGGCGATCACGCCTTGCAGCACCCGGCTCAGGTCGCCCACCTGCATGCCCCCCTGCAGGGGCACCAGCACGAAGATGGCCGCTCCCAGCGCCACCAGCATATGCGTGCGCAGGCCGGCCGCCTTGCCGCTGCGTTCGCGTTCATAGCCCAGCAGACCGCCCAGGACGACGGCCATCCCCAGGCGCAGCACGATGCGCGTCGCCTCGCCCACATCGGGGATATCGGCGAATTCGCTACGCACCGTGGACCAGATCTCCAGCCAGATTTCCGACATCGCAGCGTCCTTGGGACCGAGGTGGAATCAGCATAGCAGGCGACGCGCGGGCGACGCTAGGCAGCACTCGCCCTGAGCTGCTCCCAATGCAGGCCATGCTTGGCCAGGTACTTGCGCAGGCGATCCGCATCGTTCACCACGCTGCGCCCTGCACGCGACGCCTGGAAAAGCTGCCGGCCCGCGTCCGACAAGCTTCGCGAACTGGCGCACACCCTCAGCACGGACTCAAGCTGCAGGCGGTCGAACAGGTCCATGGCGTCCACGCGGGCCTGGCCCAGCAGGGACGCCAGGGTCGGATTGCCGACAGCGTCGCCGCGTTCGGGCTCATCGCGCCGCCACAGCCAGCGCAGGCGTTCGATTTCAGCCTGCACCAGCTCCAGGCCGATACGCCCGCCGTCGGCCAGCGTGGCCATTCGCAAGATGCTGGAAGACAGGTCCCGGAAGTTGCCGCGCCAAGGCGCATCGGCGCCTTGCGCAAACTTCAGGTAGGCCTGGCGCGCCTCGACATTGAAGCGCACCATCTGGTGGTGCTCGCTGGCGTGCAGCGCCAGCAGATGGTCGACGTTCGGCTCGATGTCTTCGCTGCGCTGGGCCAGGCCGGGCAGATCGTACGTCCACATATTGATGCGCGCGTACAGGTCTTCACGGAAAGCGCCCGTGGCGACCTCCCGCCGCAAGTCCCGGTTGGTTCCCGCGATGAGCTGGAAGTCGCTTTCGACCTCGCGGTCGGCGCCCACCGGGTAAAAGCGCTTTTCCTCGATCGCCTTGAGCAGCATCGCCTGCTCGTCCACGCCCAGTTCGCCGATTTCGTCCAGGAACAACACGCCCTCGTGCGCGGTGCGCAGCAGGCCCGGACGATCCGCGACTGCCCCGGTGTATGCGCCCTTTCGATGACCGAAAAGGGCCGCTGCCGCCGTGTCGCCGCGCAGCGTGGCGCAATTGACCTCGACGAAGGGCCCGACGATGTGATGGCGGGCCTTCTTCAGCTCGAACATGCGGCGCGCCAGGAAGGATTTGCCCGCCCCCGTGGGCCCCGCCAGCAAGATTGCCGCGCGCGAACGCACCGCCACCCGCTCCACTTCCGCGATGAGCGCATTGAACCGCGCATTGCGCGTGGCGATGCCGCGCTTGAGGAATTCCACGGCGTCGCGTTGTTCCGCGGCAAAGCGCTGCGCGATGACGTCGTAGCGCGACAGGTCCAGGTCGATCAGCGCCAGGGTGCCCGCCATGCCGGCCTGCTCGCGGCGCGGTGGCGCCGTCTGCACCAGCACGCCGGGCAGCACGCGCGACTCCACCAGCAGGAATTGGCAGATCTGCGCGACGTGCGTGCCCGTGGTGATGTGCACCCAGTACTGCTCGCGGTCCAGGTCGAAAGGATAGGCGCGCGCCCAGCCATGCAGGCAGTTGTAGACCTCGCCAAAATCCCAGGGATCGGCCAGGTCCAGTTCGACCAGATTGACGACGGTTTCCGGAGACACCGCCGCGATGTCCGCCCGGATCACTTCGGCCAGCTTGCGGTGGCGCACGGTGTAGAGCAGTTCCATGCGCGCCACGACGCGGTCCTCGTGCTGAGTCAGCGCCACGGTGGGCCGCCACTTTTCCCAGCGCGCCGCGCCATTGCCGGCGTCCAGCTGCGTACCGATGAACCCCACCACCACGACCTGTTTCATTAGATAAATTACTAGCTATTTTTATAAGTTGATCGGATTTTAGGGGCGAGGACATCTTTGCGCAACGGCACAGCGCCTACAATTCATACCTTGCAAATCAAGGCGTTGCGGCTATTTTCCGGCCACCGGCGCAAACCTGGCACGGCATTTGCATAGAGAACGGCGGCAGCGCCGCAAGAGGAGCCGCCACCGTCATATGCAAAGGAGAACAACAATGACCTATCAACTGCACCAAGTCGCCGGCGGCGTGCCCCTGAAAATGTGGACGCGCGGCGTACCCATCGAGGACGAAGCGCGCCAGCAACTTGAAAACGCGGCCCGCCTGCCCATCATCCACAAGCACATCGCCGCCATGCCCGACGTGCACTACGGCATCGGCGCCACCGTGGGTTCGGTGATTCCCACGGTAAAGGCGGTGATTCCCGCCGCGGTCGGCGTGGACATCGGCTGCGGCATGATGGCCTGCAAGACGACACTGCACGCCAACGACCTGCCCGACAATCTGGCCCCGCTGCGCTCCGCGATCGAAAGAGCCGTACCCCATGGACTGACACCGCGCCACCACGGCCGCGACCGCGGTTCCTGGGACACGCCGCCCAGCGAAACGGACCTCGCGTGGCGCGCGCTGGCGCCGGAGTTCGAGGCCCTGTGCCAGGACTATCCGCGCCTGGCCAAGACCAACAACTACCGCCACCTGGGCACGCTGGGCACCGGCAACCACTTCATCGAGGTGTGCCTGGACGAACATGGTTCGGTGTGGTTCATGCTGCACTCCGGCTCGCGCGGCGTGGGCAACGCCATCGGCACCATGTTCATCCAACTGGCCAAGCAGGACGCCGAGCAGCACCAGCGCAACCTGCCCGACCAGGATCTGGCGTACTTCGAGGAAGGCTCCAAGTACTTCGGCGACTACGTGCGCGCCGTGGGTTGGGCGCAGAAGTTCGCGCGCGCCAACCGCGAGGTCATGATGAGCCGCGTGGTAAATGCCGTGCGCCAGGTGATCGCCAAGCCGTTCGACGCGCACATGGAAGCGGTGAACTGCCACCACAACTACGTCAGCCGCGAAACCCACTTCGGCGAAGAAGTGCTGCTGACTCGCAAGGGCGCTGTAAGCGCCAAGGCGGGGGAAATGGGCATCATCCCCGGCAGCATGGGGGCCAAGAGCTACATCGTGCGCGGCAAGGGCAACCCGGAGAGCTTCATGAGCTGCAGCCATGGCGCGGGCCGCGCCATGAGCCGCACCAAGGCCAAGAAACTGTTTACCGTGGCCGACCAGATTGCCGCAACCGAAGGCGTGGAGTGCCGTAAGGACGCCAACGTCATCGATGAAATCCCGATGGCCTACAAGGATATCGACGCGGTGATGCTGGCCCAGCAGGACCTGGTCGAAGTGGTCTACACGCTGAAGCAAGTGGTATGCGTGAAGGGTTGAACGTTTCTGCACCCGGCCCCACTGGCCGGGCGCAGCGCAATGAGTTCTCAGGAGCAAGAGAAGTGATAGAACTGGATGGTTCGGAAGGCGAAGGCGGCGGGCAAATCCTGCGCACCAGCCTGGCGCTTTCCATGATTACCGGCCGCCCGTTGCGCATTCACCGCATACGCGCCAAGCGGTCCAAGCCCGGCCTGATGCGCCAGCACCTGGCCTGCGTGCGCGCGGCCGTCGACATCAGCGGGGCGCGATGCGATGGGGCCGAATTGGGGTCGCAGGAGCTGAGCTTCACGCCAGGCGCGATCCGCGCCGGCGACTACCGCTTTGCCATCGCCAGCGCCGGCAGCTGCATGCTGGTGCTGCAAACCGTGCTGCCCGCGCTGCTGGCGGCCGACGGCCCCAGCCGGGTGGAACTGCAGGGCGGCACGCACAATCCGCTGGCCCCGTCGTTCGACTTCGTGGCGCGCGCCTATGCGCCGCTGGCGCGCAGACTGGGCGCGGGCATTGCCCTGGAACTGACGCGCCGTGGCTTCTATCCCGCCGGCGGCGGTGCGGTCACGGCGACCATCACCCCGCCGGACGGCGGCCTCAAGCCCTTGAACCTTGCGCAGCGCGGCGACGCCGTCGCCCACAGCGCGGAATGCGTCGTTGCCAGCGTGCCGCGCAGCGTCGCCCGCCGCGAGCTGGAAACACTGGGCGCCGCGCTGGACTGGCCCGCCGGGCAATTGCGCATCGTGGATGGACGCCAGAACGAAGGCCCCGGCAATGCGCTGGCCGCCGTGCTGGAATACAGCGGAGTCACCGAGGTCTTCACCGCCTTCGGCGCCAAGGGCGTCGCCGCGGAAGCCGTGGCGCACTCCCTGGCCAGGGAGGTTCGCGACTACCTGGCCAGCGACGCCGCGCTGGGCCCGCACCTCGCGGACCAGTGGCTGTTGCTGGCGGCTCTGGCGGTGCGCGACAGCGGCGAACCCACGCACTTCACCTGCAGCGAGCTCACCGGCCACACGCTCACCAATGCGTCCGTGATCGAGCGCTTTCTGCCGGTGGCCATCCGTCATGCGCCCTGCTCGCGTGGGCATCGCGTCGACGTCGCGCCGGCCTGAGGCGCGCATCCCGCGCTGGCACATTCCGGTCCATCTGGTTTACAACCTGTGAGTGCGCCGCGCTGGCGGACGCGTATCGACAGGAGCTCTACATGGACTTGCAGCTGGCGGGTAAACGCGTGCTCATCACGGGCGCTTCCAAGGGCATAGGCCTGGCCTGCGCGGTCGCCTTCGCGCGCGAAGGCGCCGAACCGATACTGGTGGCGCGCGACGATGCCGCGTTGCACGCGGCCACCACGGCGATCCGCGAACAGACTGGCAGGCAGGCCGGCGCGGTCACGCTGGACCTGGCCCAGGCAGGCGCGGCGGAGCGCCTCTGCAAGGAAGCCGGCCCCATCGACATCCTGGTGAACAACGCCGGCGCGGTGCCGGGCGGCGCGCTGGACCAGGTGCAGGACGAACGCTGGCGCGCGGGCTGGGAACTGAAGGTGCACGGTTACATCAGCCTGGCCCGCCACTACTATCCGAAGATGCGTGAGGCGGGCACGGGCGTCATTGCCAACATCATTGGCATGGCGGGATCGGCGCCGCGCGCGGACTACATCTGCGGGGCGGCGGCCAATGCCTCGCTCATCGCCTTCACGCGCGCACTGGGCGGAGAATCGCCGCGCAATGGCGTACGCGTGTTTGGCGTGAACCCGTCGCGCACCCGCACCGATCGCGTGCTGACGCTGGCGCGCCAGCGCGCCCAGGCCCGCTGGGGCGACGAATCGCGCTGGCAGGAAACACTGTCGGACCTGCCCTTCGGGCGGCTCATGGAGCCGGAGGAAGTCGCCGACATGATCGTATTCGGGGCCTCCCCGCGCGCGGGCTACCTGAGCGGCACCGTGATCGACCTGGACGGCGGCGAGCAATACGCCAGCCACGGACGCTGAGGCCCCCCGCGGCCCGCAGGCCTCAGCCCGCGACCGCCCGCCAGCCCGCCAGCAGCGACGGAAGCTGCTGCATGTCGGTGAACACGTGGGCCACGCCCACGCCGCGCAGCGCCTGCGCGCCGCTGTGGCCGTTGGCATCCGGGCTATAGCCGAACACCGTGGCCCCCGCGGCCACGCCAGCCGTGGCGCCCGTGACCGTGTCTTCGACGATGGCGCAACGCTTCGGGTCCACGCCCAGCGCCTTCGCGGCGGCCAGGTACACATCCGGGAACGGCTTGCTGCGGGGCATTTCATGGCCGCTGAAGACGCGGCCGCCAAAGCAATCAGCGATGCCTACCTTGGCCAGTTGCAGTTCCACCTTGCGCCGGTCCGCGCCCGAGGCCACGGCGATGCGGCCTTCCAGAGACTCATGCAGGGCGCGCACGGCATCCGGCGCGCCGGGGATCTCCAGCAGATCGCGGTCCAGCGCGTCGTTGCGGCGCTGGCGGAACTGGTCGAACCATTCCGGGGTGATCCTGGCGCCAGTGCGCGCCTCGATCAGCGGAAGTTCGTCCTTGACGGCTTTACCGGTAAAAATATCCATCGTTTCCGCATGCGTGATGCCCCAGCCCAGTTCGTTGAGCATCTCGGTCAGCACGCGGCTGGTGATGGGTTCGGAATCGACCAGGACGCCGTCGCAGTCGAAAAGCACGGCGTCAAAGGGAAAATCAGTCATTGCGGCAGCATAGGAGTGTCCATGAAGCCGGTAAGCATACTTCAAGCCCTTGCGGCCCCATTCAGGCGCGGCGCCACGGCAGCAAGCAGCGGAGTGCGGCGGCGCCACGCCGCGGCTAGCCTGTCCGGCCATATTGCGCGCAGCATTCAAGAATGATCATGCCCCCTGCCTTCCAACCGCTGGACAACTACGACTGGCCGCGCATCGCGCAAGAGCTGGACGCCCAGGGCTGGGCGCTGCTGCCCTCGCTATTCGCGCCGGACGACGCGCGCGGCATGGCGCAGGCAGCAATCCGCGCCGCCCGCCCGGAACCCGCGCAGGCGGGCCACGGGGACCGCTACGCGCTGCCCGATCCCCTGCCCCCGCCGCTGGCGCGGCTGCGCGCCGACTTGTACCGCCGCCTGCTTCCGGTCGCCCGCGCCTGGGCGGCGGCGCTCGGCCAGGATCTGTCCTATCCCGACGAGCTGGCGGCGTACACGCAATGGAACCGCCAGGCCGGCCAGCTGCGTACCCTGTCCGCCATCCAGCGCCTGCGCGCGGACGATTACCAGCCTCTGCTGCAGCATGCCGACGGGACTTGCGTCTTTCCGCTGCGGCTGATCGCCCTGCTGTCGGAACCCGGCCAGGACTACACCGGCGGCGAGATCGTGATGACCGAACAGCGGCCGCGCATGCAATCGCGCCCGATGGTGCTGCCCCTGCAATTGGGCGACGCCGCGGTGATCGCGGTGTCGCACCGGCCCGTCCAGGGCGCGCAAGGCATCTACCGTGTCACCGATCGCCAGGCGATCAGCCGGGTGCGCGGCGGCGAACGCCTGGGGCTGGACCTGATGCTGCACGAGGCGCCGTAGACGCTCATCCCTCCCGCGACAGAAACGGGAGCAGGTGCTCCAGGAAGGCCTCATGGCATTCCTCGGTGACGAAATGCCCGCAATCAGGAATGATCGCGCCCTGAAGATCGCGGGCGTTATCACGCATGGTGATGAGCGGCGCATCCCGGGTCGCGTGTTCGGCGCCGATGGCCAGCGTGGGCATTTCCAGCTTGCGCGCGGCGCGCAGCGTGTTCTGCCGGATGGTCTCCGGAATGGCGCGGTAGTAGGAGAACCCGCCGCGCAACCCGCCGGGCGCGGAATAGGCCTCGATATACACATCGGCCGCGACGCGGTCGCGGCGGTGCGACCACTTGTCGAACATGTACGTCAGATAGGCCTTTTCCCGGCCCGCGATCAGCGTCTCGGGCAGGTCATGCAGCTGGTTGAACATGAAATGCCAGAGGAACTTGTTCTCCTCGGGCGGCGCGAAGATCGTGGGCGCGGGCGCCAGGCCGGGAATGACCGCCTCGGTCAGCGCCAGCCGGCTCACCGCCGCCGGAAAATCGCTGGCCAGGGCATACGCCACCCACATCCCTATGTCGTGGCCCACCACCTGATACCGCGCATGGCCCAGCTGCGACATCAACTGGTGCAGCGTCGCGGCGACCGCGCCCGTGTCGTAGCCGTGCGCCGGGCGGTCGGAGTCTCCCGTCCCTGGCGGATCCACCGCGATCGCCAGGTAGCCGGCCTGCGCCAGGGCCGCCATGATGTGGCGCCAGGTGTACCAGGTCTGGGGCCAGCCCGGGATCAGCAGCACGGGCGTGCCGCTGCCCGCGAGGGCGCAGTGGATGCGGTTTCCATTCACGTTGACGTATTGATGCGTGAAGGCGCTGGAGGAAGAATTCTGGTGCGTCATTGCTTGGTTCCTGATGCGGCGTGGGCCGTTTACGCGATGCCCAGCAGGGCATTGATCTGTTGCTTGTCGATGGCGGCGCCGGCGAAATCGTCGAACACCTTGGACGTGACCGGAATGATGTGGCGGTTGATGAAATCCACGCCCTCGCGCGCGCCGGTCTCCTGGTCCTTCAGGCAGCATTCCCACTCCAGCGTGGCCCAGCCCTGGTAGTCGTAGTGCGCCAGCTTGGAGAAGATCGACTTGAAATCCACCTGCCCGTCGCCCAGCGAGCGGAAGCGCCCGGCCCGGTTTATCCACGATTGATAGCCGCCGTAGATGCCCTGCCGGCCCGTCGGGTTGAACTCCGCGTCCTTCACATGGAACATGCGGATGTGGTCCTTGTAGATGTCCAGGTATTGCAGGTAGTCGAGCTGCTGCAAGACGAAATGACTGGGGTCGAAAAGAATGGCGCAGCGCGCATGGCCGCCGACACGCTCATGGAACATTTCGAACGTGATCCCGTCGTGCAGATCTTCGCTGGGATGGATCTCGAAGCAAAGGTTCACGCCCTGCGCATCGCATTCGTCCAGCACCGGCCGCCAGCGCTTGGCAAGCTCATCGAACGCCGCCTCGATCAAGCCTTCCGGCCGCTGCGGGAACGGGAACAGGTAGGGCCACGCGAGCGACCCCGAGAACGTGCCCATATCGGTCAAGCCCAGCCTTCTGGACGCGCGCGCCGTATCCAGCAGCCCCTGCCTTGCCCATGCCGTCCTTGCCTGCGGATTGCCCCGCGCCTCGACGGGCGCGAAGTTGTCGACCATGGCGTCGTAGGCCGGATGCACGGCCAGAAGCTGGCCAAAGATATGACTGGTCAGCTCGCTGACCACCAATCCGTGGCGCGCCAGGGTGCCCACGATCTCATCGCAGTAATCCTGGCTGACCGCCGCCGTCGCGGCGTCGAAGAAGCGCTTGTCCCAGGCGGGAATCTGCAAGGCCTTGAAGCCCACGTCCGCCGCCCATTGCGCGATGGCGGGCAGGCTGTTGAACGGAGCGGCGGCATCGCTGAATTGGGCCAGGTGCAGGCTGGGGCCTTTGATCGTTTGCATGTTTTTTCATCTCAATTGTTTGTCGAACGACAAAGAATAGGCGATATGCAGCGGCGCTGCAAGCGGCCGTGATGGCGGTCGCCCCTGATCCGCGAATTTGCGATGCCGCCGAAGGCCGCCGCGCTACACTGCTTGCCAGTTCATTGCACCGAGATCGACATGGCAGGCAGACCCAGAGAATTCGACCGCGACCTGGCGCTACAGCAGGCAATGCTGGCGTTCTGGAAGCAAGGCTACGAAGGCACGTCGATGGCGGACCTGGTGGCGGCGACAGGCCTGGCGTCGGCGCGTCTTTACGCAGCCTTCGGCTCCAAGCAGGACCTGTTTCGCGAAGCGGTGGCGCGCTATGAGACGGGCGATGGCGCATTCGCCGAGAAAGCGCTGGAAGGCTCGGAAGGCGTGCGCGAGGCCATCGAGAAACTGCTGAGCGACGCCGTGACCACCTACACGAAGCGCGGCCGTCCGCAAGGCTGCATGGTGGTCTCGGCCGCCACCAACTACGCTGCCGAGAACGAAGGAGTCATGGCCTGGCTCACGACGCATCGCAAGGCGCGCACGCAGTCCATCATCGACCGGCTGGAATCCGCAATGCAGGCGGGTGAACTCAAGCCTGGCACCGACGTGCAGGCGCTGGGCGACTACTACGCGGTCGTGCTGCACGGCCTGTCCGTGCAAGCGCGGGACGGCGTGGGCAAGGGCCGGCTGCTGGCCCTGATCCCCCCTGCCCTGAGCGCGCTTGACGCCGTCACGCGCTAGGACCGGCCCGCATCAAAGGAGCCTCGCCGGCAGCCGCCGCGCCCCGATCAGTTTTCCGCCGTGATGTGGCCATCGGCCACGACCTTGGCAAACACCGCGGTCTGCGCCTTGATGAAGGCGCGGAATTCGTCCTGGCTCATGGGCTGCACTTCGCCGCCCAGTTCGCGGATGCTGGCCACGAATTTCTCGTCCTTCAGGCTGCGGCCGATGGCGTCCGCCAGCTTCTGCCGCAGTTCGGCGGGCGTGGCCGCGGGCACGAACACGCCGAACCAGTTCTCCAGCGCGTAGTCCTTGAGCGGCGCGTATTCCGCCACGGCGGGTATGTCGGGCGCAAACGATGCGCGCTGGGGCGAAGTGACCGCCAAGGGCTTGACCTTGCCGCCCTTGATGAAGGGCAAGGCACCCGCCAGGCTGACGAAGGTCAGGTCCACGCTGCCCGCGGCCACGTCCACCAGCTGCGCCGACGCGCCCTTGTACGGCACGTGCACCATCTTGATCCCCGCCAGCGACTGCAGCAGTTCGCCGTTCAGATGCTGCGGATTGCCCACGCCGCTGGTCGCATACGTCAGCTTGCCCGGATGCGCGCGGCCATAGGCCACCAGTTCCTCCACATTGGCCACCGGCAGCTTGGGATTGGCGACCAGCACGTTGGGCACGCGGGCGATCAGCGCGATCGGCGCCAGGTCTTTTTCCGGCTGGTATTGCATCTTGCCTTTGAAGACCAGGGGGTTGATGGCTGTCTCGCCAGCGGACCCCAGCAGCAGGGTGGCGCCGTCCGGCGCGGCGCGCACGACCGCCTGCGCGCCCAGCATGCCGCTGGCGCCCGGCTTGTTCTCCACCACCACGCCCTGGGGCATCTCGCTGCGCAACCGTTCGGCCAGCAGCCTGCCCATGCCGTCCACCCCGCCACCGGCGGCAAAAGGCACGATCAGGGTGATGGGGCGGCCCGCGGCCGCATCGGCGGCATGGAGCGGGGAGGAGGCGGCGAGCGCCAGGGCCGCGGCGGCGGCCAGCGTGCGAATTCGGGGCATGGTGTGTCTCCTGTGGCCTCCATGAATTGCGGCCGGGTTTTTACTTAATTGCATTTTATAGATGCAATATGCAAAACTGGCAGCTATGGAAAACACCAATGCACCGCTGCGCCACGCCAGCTTCACCCTGGACGGCGCCCAGTACACCTACCTGGATCTTCCCGCCATGTACGGCGCGGAGTACTTCCGCCTGCCCGTCGTGCTGCGGCTGCTGCTGGAAAACGCGCTGCGCAACATGCGGGACGCGGAACGCGACGCCGCGGTCGCCGCGCTGTTCGGCTGGCTTGCCCACGGCACCAGCGAATCCGAGATCGCCTTCCAGCCTGGCCGCGTGCTGATGCACGACACCACCAGCACGCCTGCCCTGGTCGATATCGCCGCCATGCGCGATGCCCTGGCCGAGGCCGGCGTCGACCCCGGCGTGCTCAATCCGGTGCTGCCGGTGGACGTGTCGGTCGACCATTCGCTGGCGGTGCAAGCCTACGCGCGCGCCGATGCGGCGGCGCTGAACCTGGACCTGGAACTGCGCCGCAACGCCGAGCGCTACCGTTTCCTGCGCTGGGCGTCCAAGGCGCTGTCGAACGTGCGCATCCACCCGCCGGGCACCGGCATCATGCACACCATCAACCTGGAGCAGCTCGCCACGGTGGTCTGTCAGCAGGCAGGCCCGGACGGCATGGCGCTGCATCCCGACATGATGATCGGCACAGACAGTCATACGCCGATGATCAACGGCATCGGCGTGCTCGGCTGGGGCGTGGGCGGGCTGGAGGCGCAGACCGTCATGTTCGGCATGCCGACGATGCTGCGCATTCCCGATGTCATCGGCGTGCGCCTGACCGGCGCGCTGCAGGCCGGCGTGACGGCGACCGACCTGGCCCTGACCGTGACCCAGCGCCTGCGCGCCATCCACGTGTCCGGCGAATTCGTGGAGTTCTTCGGGCCGGGCGTCGCCACGCTGTCGGCGGGCAGCCGCTGCGTGGTGGCCAACATGGCGCCCGAATACGGAGCCACGACGGGCTACTTTCCCATCGACGGCGAAACGCTGGCCTACCTGCGCCAGACCGGCAGGCCCGAATCGCACGTGGCGCGGGTCGGCGCCTATGCCGAACGCACCGGCATCGCGCTGGATACCGCGGCCTCGCCGCGCTACACCCGGGTGATCGAGATCGCGCTGGACCGCGTGCAGATGCACGTGGCCGGGCCGAAGCGGCCGCAGGACCTGCACCCCTATGGCCACACGAAAGCCATTCTGGCCGATCAGGGCTTTACGCCCCGGACGACGGGCGGCGCCCTGCCCCGGCACGCCATCGCGATCGCCGCCATCACCAGCTGCACCAACACCTCGGACCCGCGGCTGCTGATGGCGGCGGGGCTCCTGGCTCGCAAGGCGCGCCAGGCGGGCCTGACGGTGCCGTCCTGGGTCAAGACGTCCCTGGGCCCAGGCTCGCCCGCCGCCGCCAGCTACCTGGCGCGCGCCGGCCTGCTGGACGACCTGGCCGCCGTGGGCTTCGATATCGTGGGCTATGGCTGCACCACCTGCATCGGCAACTCCGGTCCTCTGCCCGCCGCGGTGCAGGAGGCCATGACAGCCGGCACCGTCCATCCGGTGGCGGTGCTGTCCGGCAACCGCAATTTCACGGGCCGCATCCACCCGGACCTGGACCTGGGCTTCCTGATGTCGCCGCCGCTGGTCATCGCCTTCGCGCTGGCCGGCGACGCCGAGCGAGACCTCAGCCAGGAGCCCGTGCAGTTCGCGCCCGACGGCCGCGCCGTCCATCTGCACGAGCTGTGGCCCGCCGAGGCCGACATCGACGCGGCGCTGGCCGCCGGGCTGCGTCCAACCGACTATCGCGCCGCCTTCAAGATCGCCAGCGCCAATCCCGCCTGGCAAGCACTGCAATCGCCGGACTCGGCGCGTTTTCCCTGGGACCCGGCCTCGACCGCGCTGCGCCGCCCGCCGTTCGCCTCCACCGAAGCAGGCAGCCAACTGGGCCGCTACGCGGCGCATCCGCTGCTGGTGCTGGGCGACGACGTCACCACCGACCACCTGTCGCCCGCCAGCGCCATCCCGCCGGACAGCCTGATCGCCGACTTCCTGGTCGAACGCGGCGACGACCGCGACGATCTGAACGTCTTTGCCTCGCGCCGCGGCAACTGGCAAGTCATGATGCGCGCCGCCTTCTACAGCAAGAGCCTCGTGAACCTGCTCTGTCCGGAGTCCCCCGTGGGCCATACGCTGCACGCGCCCAGCGGCAGGCTGGAGCCGATCTGGGAAGCCGCCGCGCACTACGCCCAGGCATCGAACCCGGTCGTGCTGGTGGCCGGCGAGCGCTTCGGCACGGGCTCCTCGCGCGACTGGGCGGCCAAGGGCCAGCGCCTGCTGGGCATACGCGCGGTGCTGGCCGTCAGCTTTGAACGCATCCACCGGTCCAACCTGATCGGCATGGGCATCCTGCCCCTGCGCCTGCCCGACGGGATGACACCCGCCACCCTGCAGCTGCAGTCCGGCGACCGGATCGAGATCGACGCCGATGCCGCCGCGCTGGCGCCGCGCGTTTCCGTGCCGGTGCGCATCCTGCGTGCCAAGGGCGGCATCGACGCGCTGGCGGCGACCGCCGCCGTCGAGACCCGGCTGGAAGTCAGGCTGTTGCGTATGGGCGGCGTCATTCCCGCTATTCTGTCGGACACCATACTATCGGCCGTCCACACCCCATGAGCGCGCAAACCAATACCGTCACGAAAATCCTGGCGCTGATCAAGGAAGACCGCCTGCCCGAAGGCGCTCACCTGACGGCGCAGAAGATCGCCGACCGCCTGCGGCTGTCGCGTTCGCCGGTCAACGACGCGCTGGGCATCCTGGAGCAGCACGGCGTGGTGGCGCGCAAGCCCAACCGCGGCTACTTCCTGCAGCAGGACTTCGACGCCATGGCGGACGCCCCCGCCGACTTCACGCCGCCGTCCGTGGACGACATCGTGACGCAAAGCTATTTCAAGCTGGCCGACGAGCTCTTGCGCGGCGAGCTGCCCATGCAGTGCAGCGAAGCCCTGCTGCGCGCGCGCTATGCGCTGACCAACGCGCAGACGCAAGCCTTGCTGGCCCGGATTTCGCAAGAAGGCTGGGCGCAGCGCCGGCCCGGCTACGGCTGGGAATTTTCATCCATGATGACCACGCCGGACAGCCTGATGCAGTCCTACCGGCTGCGCCTGGCGCTGGAGCCGGCGGCGCTGCTGGAGCCGGGCTTTCGCATCGGCAAAGACGTGCTGGCGCGTTGCCGCGCCGCGGAGAAGCATCTGCTGGACGGCGGCATCGCCACCGACACGGCCGACCAGCTGCACGAACGCGGCGTGCGCTTTCACGAGTCGCTGGTGGAGGCTTCGGGCAACCCCTTCTTCATCGACACGATCAAGCGCGTCAACCGCGTGCGCCGACTGCTGTCCTACCGCTCCATGCAGGACCGCAGCCGCTACCAGCAGCATTGCGACCAGCATCTGGCCATCCTGGACCTGCTGGAACGCGAACGCAACGAAGAGGCCGCGGCGGCGCTGGCCAGCCACCTGCGCAGCACCCTGGACAACCTGGCCCGCATCAGCGGCATCCTGCTTTCATAGGCTGCGCGCGGCGCGCGCGGCCGTTTTCATCGTGATCTGAAGAGGCTCGCGCCATGCACGTCTATATCGGCTCCCGCACCACGCGGGAACGCAATGCCCGCGGCGACGGCATCAGCGTATACGACTACGCCCCCGACACCGGATCGCTGACCCTGACGCAAGTCGTGGGCGGCCTGGTCAACCCGTCCTACCTGCTGCCGCACCCGTCCCTGCCCGTGCTCTATGCCGTGCACGGCGACAGCCAGGAGGTCAGCGCGCTGCGCCGCGATACGCGCGGCGGGTCCCTCAAACCGTGGCGCATGCAGGCCTGCGAGGGGCGCAATCCCGTGCATCTGGCGCTGGGCCCGTCGGCCCGCTACCTGATGGTGTCGAATCACCTGACCGGCACGCTGGCCGTGCTGCCCGTGGCCGCGGACGGCGCGCTCGCCCCGGTGTCGCAGACGGTTGCGCTGACGGGCGAGCCCGGCCCGCATCGCAAGGAACAGCCCCACGCCAAGCCGCACTACAACCTGGTCGATCCGTCCGGCCGCTATGTGGTGGTGCCGGACAAGGGGCTGGACCGCGTCTTTCTTTTCACCTTGAACGAACAGGGCGTCGGCGCCGAACCGGCCAGCGTGGCCGCCTCGCGCGAAGGCGCGGGTCCGCGCCACGCGGTCTTTCACCCGGCCGGGCGCTGGCTGTATGTGGTCAATGAACTGGACAACACCGTCGCCGCCTACGGACTGGAGACGGGCGCGCTGCGCCCGTTCCAGGTGCTGCCGACCCTGCCCGACACCTGCACCGGCAACAGCCGCGCCGCCGGCATCGCCATCGATGCCCACGGCCTGCACCTTTACGTGTCGAACCGGGGCCACGACAGCATCGCCGTGTTCCGCGTGGATCCCGTCAGCGGCAGGCTGGCGCCTGTGCAGCACGCCCACACGCAGGGCAGGACTCCGCGATTTTTCACCCTGTCTCCCGACGGCCGCTTCCTGTTCGCATTGAACGAAGACAGCGACACGCTGCTGCGCTTTCGCGTCAACCCGCAAGACGGCACGCTGGTCCAGGACGGCTACGAACTGCGCATCGGCAGCCCGGTATGCATGGTGTTCGCCCGCCGCCAGACCTGATCTGCATCTGGCGGCGGCAAGACCATCAGAAATCCATCGACGCCGACAGCATCAGCGTGCGCGGCACGCCTTGCGAGATCGTGCCGTAGGACGCCACGCCGGACCAGTAGGCCTGGTTGAACACGTTGACCACATTGGCCCGCAGCGTGACGTCCTTGCCCTGGACCTTGACGGCGTAGCGCGCGCCCAGGTCGAAGGTGGTCCACGACGGCACGGACTGCGTGTTGGCCTGGTTGATGTACTCGCTGCCGGTGTGGATCATGCTGCCGGTCAGCGTCAGGCCCGCCACCCAGGGCGTATCCCATTCCGCGCCCAGGTTGACGGACACCTTGGGCACGCCCACCGGCTGGTTGCCCAGCGTGGCGCGGCTGTTCGTGCGTGTCAGCTCCGCATCCAGGAACGTCACGCCGCCCAGCAGGCGCAGGCCCCGCAAGGGCTCGCCTGACAGGTTCAACTCCAGCCCGCGGTTGCGCTGCTCGCTGTCGGCGCCATATACGCCATTGGTCAGCTGGCCGCTGGGCTTGGTGATCTCGAATGCGCTCAGGGTCAGCAGGGCGCTGTCGAACTCCACCTTCACGCCCACTTCTTTCTGCCTGGCCTTGTAGGGCTTGAACACCTCGCCCGCATTGGACGCCGTGGACGGCGCCACGTCGCCCTTGCTCAAGCCCTCGATGTAGTTGGCGTAGAACGACACGTTGCTCCAGGGCTTGACGACCAGGCCCGCCAGCGGCGTGGTTGCGCTTTCGTCGTAGCTGACGGTGCGCACGCCCGTCGCGCCATTGAAGTTGCGCGACTCAATGCGCTGATGGCGCAGGCCCAGGGTCAACTGCGCGCGGTCATCCAGGATGCTCATCGTATCGGCCAGCGCCAGGCCGGACAGGTCGGACGACGACACCTTGGGCACGTTGGCCGGCGCCGGTATGCGCTGCTCCGGGCGCGTCACCGGACGATAGATGTTGGACGTCAGCGGCGTGCCCAGCACGCTGGCCTGCAGGTTGCGGTCGCTGTACAGGCTGCCCATGAAACTGACGGCATGGCGCACCGGGCCCGTGTCCAGCTTGGCGCGCAGTCCGGCGTTGTACGTGCTGCGGTTGACCTCGAACTTGAAATTGTTGGGCGTCACTACCGTGTCGCCGGCTTCGTTGACGATGGTGGGCGTCTGGTCGGACAGGCGCGAGACGTTGGTGTCCGACCCGCCCGCATCGGCGAACACCGTCAGGCTGTCGCTGATGTCGTACTCCACGCGCAGCAGGGCCGACTGGCCGTCGGACTTCCACCAGCCCCAGGGCTGCGTCGCGTTGCGGCGGCCATCCGCGGCGCGGGGCACGTCTATGCCCGCCGCCACCAGGAACGGCCGCGTCGGCGCGTCGATCTTCTCGTGCTGGGTCAGCAGATCCAGCGACGCGCGCAGCCGCTCGCCCTGGTAATCCAGCGACAAGGCGCCGATATCGGTGCGCGAATACATATTGTCCAGCGGCGTGTCGCCCTGCCGGTGCATACCGTTGACCCGCACGCCCCATTCGCCATCGTTGCCGAAGCGGCGGCTCAGGTCCACCCGGCCGCCGAACTGCGAGTCGCCCACATAGTCCGCCGACAGGCGGGTCAGGTCCTCGGGCAGCGAGCGCTTGGGCACCATGTTGATCACCCCGCCCACGCCGCTGTTGGGCGACATGCCGTACAGCAGCGCCGCCGGCCCCTTCAGCACTTCGACCCGCTCGATGTAGTCGGTGAAGACGTGGTAGTTGGGCGCCACGCCATAGACGCCATCGAACGCGATCTCGCCCAGGTTGCCCTCACCGATGGGAAAGCCGCGGATATAGAACGAATCGGTCACGCCGCCGATCTGGCCGGTGAAGCGCACCGAGGGCTCCACATTCAACGCATCGGCCAGGGTCACGGCCTGGCGGTTCGCCAGCACCTCGGACGTGTAGCTCGTGACATTGAACGGCGTATCCATCACGTCGCGGTTGCCCAGCAGGCCCAGGCGCGCGCCGCGCGCCACCTGGCCTCCGGCAAACTCGGGCGGCAGCGCGGACGGACTCACGCCCGCCCCGGCCACGGTGACCGTCGGCAGCACGGTCGCCGAATCGCCGGGATCGGACGGCAGCTTGCGCAGGGAATACGCGCCCCCGCCCTGCTCCGACAAGGCATAGCCCGAACCGGACAGCAAGCGCGCAAAGCCTTCGCGCACGGAGTAGGCGCCATCCAGCCCGTCGCTGTGCCGGCCCGCCACCATGGCCGGGTCAAAGGACAGCGGCACGCCGGCGGCCGCGGCAAACTGGGCCAGCACGTCGCCCAGCGGGCCGCCCGCGATGGCATAGGACTTGCGCGCGGCCACGCTGGCGGTGTCGGCGGCCATCGCCTGCAGCGGCGCGCCCGCCAGGACCAGCAGCGCTGTCCCCAGGCCGGCGGCGCGGATCATCGCCGCGACGGGCAGCAAGGCAACGGTTCCACGCGACAGGCGTGGCGAACGGGAAATTCGGGAAACCATGAAACGATCCTTCGTTGGAGTCTGGGTGACGCTCGCATGTCGCGACGATTCACCCGGTACACCGGACGAAGCGGAAAAAAGTGTCAGCCGATAGGCGATTAATTTGTAACGGCGGCGCGAGGCGCCACGGTGGTCCAGTACGGGGTCACCCGGCTCACCCTGACCGGCAGGGTTTTTTCCAGCAGGCGCAGGCTGGCGTCGATGTCGTTCAGCGGGAACGCGCCCGACACCCTCAGCCCGGCCACCGCGGGATCGCACCGCAGCACGCCCCGCCGGTACCGGCCCAGCTCATCCACCAGGTCGGCCAGCCGCCAGTTCCGGGCGGCAAGCATGCCCTCCGCCCAGGACGCCGACGACCCGTCGGCCGCAACCTGCGGCTCGACCTGGCGCGCGTTGAAGGCCGTCTGCTGCCCCGCCGGCAGCACCACGGCGGCCGCGCCCGGCGACATGGGCTGGATCTCGACCGCGCCTTCGAACACCGCGACGCGCACGCTGCCGCCTTCGTCGCGCACCATGAAGCGGGTGCCCAGCGCGCGTATCGAACCCTGTCCGGTCTGGACAATGAAGGGCCGGTGCGCCGGCGCGGGATCGCGGCCCGTCGTCAGCAGGATTTCGCCGGCCCGCAGCCACAGCACGCGCTGCCGCGGCGTGTAGTCGATATCGACGGCGCTGGCCGTGTTCAGCACCAGTTGCGTGCCGTCGGCCAGCTCGACGCGGCGCTGCTCGCCCGTGGCGGTGCGCATGTCGGCGCTCCATTCCCGCCACGGCAGTTCGCGCCCGCCCAGCCAGGCGGCGGGCCCCAGCACCAGCAGTCCTGCCAACGCGCGCATGGCCTGCCGGCGCGCCGGGCGGTCCGCCCGTCGCAGCGTATCGCGTCCGATCCGGGGTGGCACCTGGCCAAATCCGCGCAGCATCTCCTCCGCGCGCAGCCACGCCGCGGCGTGCGCGGCGCTGCGCCCGCGCCAGCGGTCAAACGCCGCCTGCTCCGATGCCGACAGGGTCTCGGACTGGAAGCGCACCAGCCAGCCGGCCGCTTCCTTGAGAATGGCCGGATCGATGACGGCGCTCACGGCGTGTCGGCCTGGTAGGCGATCAGGCAGGCGGTCAGCGCCGTCTGCATGTGGCGCTTGACGGTGGACAGGGACAGCCGCTGGCTTTGTGCGATCTGGGCATAGCCCATGCCGTCGAATTGCGAAAGCAGGAAGATCTCGCGCGTCCTGGCAGGCAAGGACCGCAAGGCCGCATCGATCGCATGCAACGTTTCAAGAATCAGCGCCCGCGCTTGCGGCGATGGCGCCTCCGGCGCCGGCAATTGCGCAAGAACGGCCAGATACGCGTCTTCCAGCGCGCGACGGCGCCAGTGGTCCACCACCAGGCCCTTGGCGATGTGGGTCAGCAGCGCGCGCGGCTCGGCGCCGGCCGACTCCTTGCGGCGGCCAGCCATCAGGCGCACAAAGGTATCGTGGGCCAGGTCCGCGGCATCGAAGGAATTGCCCAGCTTCTTGCGCAGCCACACCGACAGCCAGCTGTGGTGGTCACGATAGAGCTTCGTGACAGAGTCGATCGGCAGGGAATCGGGCGGAGGCAAGGCGCAACTCTACAGATTTTGTAAATGGGAATTGTTTTTATTTTATATGATCTCCGCGCCAGCTGCCGAGCCGGCCTTTGACCACCCGACGGCGGCTTAACACTGCCATGGCGCTGGGATAGAATCAGTCCACCTCCCCCACCTTCGCGCCCGCCATGCAGAACGATCCGTCCATGCCTCCGTTTCTTGCTGGCGGCGGAGGAATGGCTGCACGGGTAAGGGCGCACGATTGGGCCACCACGCCCCTGGGCGCCATCGCCGCCTGGCCAGCTGCCCTGCGTATCGCAACGGGCATGGTGCTGTCGTCCAAGTTCCCCTGCTGCCTGGTCTGGGGGCCTGAACTGACCACGATCTACAACGACGCCTTCGTTCCCATCCTGGGCGCAAAGCCCGACGCCTTGGGACGCTCGTTCAGCGACATCTGGAGCGAGGCCTGGACGATGATCGGCCCCCTCGCCGAACGCGCCTACGCCGGCGAGGCAACCTTCATCGAAGACTTCCCGCTGGAAATCCACCGCTACGGGCGGGCGGAAATGGCGAACTTCACCTTCTGCTACAGCCCGGTGCGCGATGAGCACGGGGCCATCTGCGGCATGATCGACACGGTCATCGAAACCACCTCCCGCGTCAGCGCGGAGCGCGCGCAGGCCGAGGCCTTGCTGGAGGCCGAGGACACCCTGCGCCAAAGCCAGAAAATGGAGGCGGTGGGACAGCTCGCGGGGGGATTGGCGCACGACTTCAACAACCTGCTCACGGGCATTTCAGGCAGCCTGGAACTGCTCAGCCTGCGCCTGGCGCAACAGCGGCACGGCGATCTGGAACGCCATATCGACGTGGCGCAAAGCGGGGCGAAGAAAGCCGCCGCCCTGACCCACCGCCTGCTGGCGTTCTCGCGCCGCCAGCCGCTAGCCCCCCAGGCCGTCGACATCAACCGGCTGGTCGGCGGCATGGAGGATCTCATCCGTCGCAGCACAGGTTCTTCGATCACGCTGGACATCGCCCGCGCCCCCGCGCCGTGGCCCGCCTGGGTCGACCCGCATCAGCTGGAAAACGCCCTGCTCAACCTGTGCCTGAATGCGCGCGATGCCATGTCCGGCGCAGGCACGCTGCGGATCGAAACACGCAACGTCAGTCTGCCCGCCGGCCCGGCCCGCGAGCGCGGGCTGGACGCGGGCGACTACC
Organism: Achromobacter deleyi; assembly: GCF_013116765.2. GTDB lineage: Bacteria > Pseudomonadota > Gammaproteobacteria > Burkholderiales > Burkholderiaceae_B > Achromobacter > Achromobacter deleyi_A. Next base: position 6,020,190 of record NZ_CP074375.1, on the reverse strand, counting down.
TGCTCTTGCGCGTCTCGGACACGGGTTGCGGCATGACGCCCGCAACGGTGCAGCGCATCTTCGAACCTTTCTACACCACCAAGTCGGCGGGCCAGGGTACCGGGCTGGGGCTGTCCATGCTGTATGGCTTCGTGCGGCAATCGGGCGGACAAGTGCAGGTGCGCTCGCAGCCGGGCCAGGGCACGGCCATGAGCCTGTATTTCCCGCGCCATGGCGGCGCCGTGAGCCATGCCGGCCCCGAGTCCAGGGCCGAGCCGCCGCGGGCCCTGCAAGGGGAAACCGTGCTGGTCGCGGAAGACGAGCCCGCGGTGCGCGCGGTGACGGCCGAGGTTCTGAAGGAACTGGGGTATGCCGTGATCGAAGCCAGCGACGGCGCAAGCGCGCTGCGGCGCCTTTCCTCCGACTTGCGGCTTGACCTGCTGGTCTGCGACCTGGGCCTGCCCGGCGGCATGAGCGGACGCCAGGTGGCCGAGGCGGGCCAGGTGCTGCGACCCGGACTGAAAGTGCTGTTCATGACGGGCTATGGCCAGACCGCGCAGGACGATAGCGGGCTGCCTCCCGGCACGCCCGTCCTGCCCAAGCCCTTTGCCCTTGAAGAGCTGGCGCGGCGCGTCCATGCACTGATGCGCGCCTAGCCCCGCCGGCTTACAGCTTGGGCGCGTAGCGCACGGTCAGCATCACGTTTCGGGGTTCGCCGTAGTAGTTGTTGCTGCCGAGCGTGTTGTACGACGGCACGTAGTACTTCTTGTCGAACACATTGTTGATGTTCAGCCCGAAACTCAGCTCCGGCGTGGCCTGGTAACCCAGGCGCGCATTCCAGATCGTGAATCCCGCCAGCGTGAACTCGCGGTCCGAGCTGATCGTCTGTGTCTGCGCATTGACGCCCGCGCCGACGCTGTAGCGGTTCAGCGCGCCCGGCAGCTTGTAATTGGCCCACAGGCGCAGCATGTGCTTGGGCGTCCACGTGCTGAAGACCTTGCCCTGGTTGTCCGGATCTTCCAGGAACTTGGTGGTGTTGTAGGTGTAGCCTGCATACAGCTCCAGGCCCTTCACCACCTCGCCGGAGATCTCGGCCTCCACGCCCTGGCTGCGCACCTTGCCCGCCGCGCGCGAGCAGTACCAGCCATTGCATGCGAATCCGGCGTCGTAATCGTTCACCGCGCGGTTCTTATGGTCGTAGCGGAACACCGCAAGCGCCGTGTTGACGCGGCCGTCCGCCAGCTCGCCCTTGATGCCGGCTTCGTAGTTGTTGCCTTCGATCGGCTTGAGCAGGCTGCCCGAAACAGTGCGCTCGGTCTGCGGCTCGAACACCGTGGTGTAGCTGGTGTAGACCGACCAGTTGTCGGTCAGCGAGTAGACGATGCCGGCGTAGGGGATGAACTTGTTCGACGTGCTCGACGTGGTGGTGCTGCCTCCGCCGCTGTAGCTGTAGTCGAACCAGCCCACGCGGCCGCCGCCGATCAGCGCCAGGGACTCGGTGGGCTTGACGCGCCATGTGCCATAAATGCCTTTCTGGCGGATATCGTAGGCGCTGCGCGCGTCGTAGTTGCCGGCCTCGGCGATGGAGTCGATGTCCTGCCAGGGACGATGATGGTCGATATCGTAGATATTGCCGCCGTCCTCCCAGGCCCGCGCGAACCGGTCGTTGGTGGTCAGCTTGGAATAGTTCGCGCCCACCACCACTTCCTGCTGCATCCCCCATCCGGTGAAGTTGCCGCTGACCGACATGTCCAGCCCGCGCTGCTTGCTGTCGAAGTCCACGCCGAAATTGCCGTAGGACATGCCGCTGCCGTCGCGCGCCACCGGACCCGTGGCGCGCTGGTGCACGGTCGTGTTCTTTTCATTCATGGCGACGCCGGCCAGCCGGAAGCGCCAGGCGTCGTTGAAGCGATGCGTCACGTCCGCGTTCAGAATGGTCTGGTCGTTCTTCGCGCGGTTCCAGGTGGAGCCGGTGAAGGTCGAGCGCGGCAGATCGATGTCGCCGCCATCCTCGAACCGGGGATAGCCCACGATCATCGGCCGCGAACGGCTGTACCGGTTGCTGACCCCGAGGCCCACCGTGGTGTTGTCGGTGACGTCGTAATCCAGCGCGGCGTACAGGTTGCGCGTCTTGTCCCACACGTAGTCGATGAAGGAATGGCTTTGGTCCTCATCCAGCACCATGCGGCCGCGCAGCGTGCCCGATTCGTTCAGGGGGCCGCCCGCATCCAGCTGCAGGCCGTAATGGTCCCAGGAGCCGGCCTTGCCCGTCACCACCACCGACGGTTCCGCGCCGCCCCGCTTGCGCACCAGGTTGATCGCTCCGCCCGGGCTGCCCGCGCCTTGCAGCAGACCGGCCGCGCCGCGCAGGATCTCCACGCGGTCATAGAACACCAGCGAATCCTGTTCCCAGTTGCCCAGGCTGTAGCTGTTGCGCAGCAGGGGCACGCCGTCGTATTGCAGCAGGTCCACCGGGAAGCCGCGGGAATTGATCGCCACCCCCGACCCCACGCCCTGCACGCCCACCATGCCGACCGTGTTGTTGACCGCGTCCGGCAGGCTGGTCATGTCCTGGTCGTCCATGCGCTGGCGCGTCAGCACGGTGATGGACTGCGGAATGTCCTTCAGCGCCTGCGGCGTCTTGCCGATGGTGACCGCAGGCGACGTATACGAACCCGTGCCTTCCGTCGTGGTGTTGTAGCTGCCCGTCACCGTGACCGGCGCCAGCGTCGTGGCCTGGTCGGGCGCCGCTTGCCGCAGGCGGTATCCGCCCTCCGGGCGCGCCACGGCCTGCAGGCCCGTGCCGGCAAGCAGGCGCTCCAGCGCCGCATCGATGGAATGAGTGCCCGCCACGCCCTTGGTCGTGGCGTTGGCCGTCAGCGCGGGATCGGATGCCACCATGACGCCCGCCTGCACGCCGAAGGCGCCCAGCGCCGCGCTGAGCGGGCCGGCCGGGATGCTGAAGGCGACGGCGCGCTGCGACGGCGCCTGGGCTTGCGCCTGGGCCGCGGCCGGCCACAGGGCGACGGCCACGACGCCGGGCAGGGCAAAACGCAGCGCGGCGCTCAGCGCGGTGCGCTGCAAGGGAAGGCGGGCAAGCACCGCGGCGCGGACTGGACGAGAAGACATGAATAGGTTCCCTGGCTCATGAAGGATCGGCGCAGCCTCCAAGCCGGGCTGCTTTCCCTACATGAAGCGTGAGATCGGGATATCCGCCGTTGCTGTTACAAAAATGCCGGCGGCGGGGCCGGCCGTGGGTCAGGCGAGCCCCACCGTCACCCAGTAACGGGTGTAGCGGCGCACTCGCACCGGCAGGATTTCCTGCAGCATGGCCAGCACCTTGTCGCTGTCGGCCAGCGGGAACGCGCCCACCACGCGCAAACCGGCCGCCGCGCCGGAGCAATTCAGCAGGCCCGGGCGGTAGCGTCCCAGTTCTTTCAGGAAGTCCGACAAGGGCATTTCGTTGGCGATCAGCATGCCGTCCAGCCATGCGGAAACGCCCGCTTCCAGGGGCTCCGCCACAAAGCCGCCAGCGGCTGAGAACTCGGCCTGCTCGCCGGCCCGCACGCGCCGCGACGCATCGTCCGGCCCCAGGCCGCGCACGTCCACCGCGCCTTCCAGCACCGCCACCCGCATGCGGCCCGCCTCCAGGTCGCGCACCAGAAAACGCGTGCCCACCGGCGTCAGCACCCCGCCGCGCGTACGCACGGTGAAGGGCCGCCCCGCCGGATCGCGGGCTGTCACGACCAGGATCTCGCCTTGCAGCAGCACCAGTTCGCGGTGGCTGGCGGTGTAGCGCAAATCCACCGCGCTGCCGGCGTTCAACTCCACTTGCGTACCGTCGGGCAGTGTCAGCGCCCGGCGTTCGCCGGTGCCGGTGCGCAGATCGGCGGACAGCCGGCGGACCGTGTCGCGCTCGGTCACCGCCCAGGCGCCCAGGCCCAGGCCGACGGCCGACACCATCAGGCGGATAGCGGTGCGCCGCGACTGGATCAGCGGCGCTTGCAGCAAGGTGCGCGAAGCGACCGCCGGCCCGGCCTGCGCCACGCCCACGGCCACGTCACGCGTAAGCGCGCCGATCCGCTGCCAGGCCAGTTCGTGCGCGGGCTGCGCCTGCCGCCACCGGTCGAAACGCTCGCGTTCAGCGGGGCTTGCGTTTTCGCGCAGCCGCGTCCACCATTCGGCGGCCTGCCGGATCACCTTGGGATCGATGGCGCCAGCTTCGGGCGCGTGCGGGCGCAGCAGTTTGGCGCTGTCCATGACGGCCCGGCTCATCCGTAGACAGTCGTGTAGCAATGCACCAGCGCGCGCGCCAGCGACTTCTGCACCGCATTGGGCGTCAGGCCCAGCTGCTGGCCGATCTCCGCGTAGGACAGGCCGTCGATCTGCGCCATCAGGAAAATCCGGCGGCTGGTCATCGGCAAGGCGTCCAGCAGTTCGCAAACCTGCTCCAGCGCCTCGATGATCAAGGCGCGTGACTCAACAGAAGGCTCGACCGCCACCGGCTGCAACGCCAGCGTCTCGGCATAGGCGGATTCGAGCGCGGCGCGCCGCGCCCGGCCGATCAGCAGGCGCGTGGCGATGGTGCGCAGGTAGGCGCGCGGTTCGTTCAGCGGTTCGCGGACATTGGCCCGGATCAGCCGCTCGAACGTGTCGTGCGCCAGGTCCGCCGCGTCGGACGCATTTCCCAGCTTGCGTTGCAGCACTCCGCGCAGCCATTGGTGATGGGCCTGATAGACGGATTGCACCTCGGCGCGAGGGGCGAATGAAGAGGATGGCATGGCGGTCCGGCCCGGCGTCGCCGCCAGAGAACAAGACAAAATGAAAATGATTCGCAATTATAATTGCGGTTTTTGTCTTTGCAAGGCGCGCCTGCCGGCGACGCGCCCGGGCATCCTTCCGTCTTTCGCGCCGGGGCTGCGCGCCCGCGCCCGGCGCAACCGCGTCAGAACCTGGCGGTCAGGTTGACGAACACGTTCCTGGGTTCGCCGTAATAGACCTGGTTCGCCACGCCGCCCAGGTAGTACTTCTTGTCGAACAGATTGTTCAGGTTCACCTGCGCGGACAGGCGCGAGTTGAAGTCGTAGCGCGCCATCAGGTTGTAGATGGCATAGGCCCTCTGCTTGGCCGTGACGGTGACATCGCCCGTCTCGACCTTGCTGTAGGTCGAGATCTGCCAGTTGACGCCGCCGCCCACCGTCAGCTTGCTCCACGCGCCCGGCAGCCGGTACGTCGTGAACAGCTTGGCCATGGCGCGCGGCCTCTCGGTATTGACCGACACGCCCTGCGCGTCGCGGCTGGTGTAGTACGTGCCGCCGGCATAGGCGTTCCAGCCCGGGGCCAATTGCCCGCTCGCTTCCAGTTCGATGCCCTTGGTGGTGACGCCGTCGGCCGTCGTGTAGGCCTGATCGGGCGTGCCCGGCACCAGCTTGTCGCCGTCCAGCACGGCCACCTTGCTTTGCTTGACCCTGAAGAGCGCAATGGAGGTGTTCAGCTTGCCATCCAGGTACTCGCCCTTGATGCCGACCTCATAATTCTGGCCCTGCACCGGGTCCAGGTAATTGCCGCTGCTGTCGCGGTTGTCCTGCGGCTGGAAGATGCTTGTGTAGCTGGCGTAGGCCGAGTAGGTGTCGTTCAGGTCATAGACCAGGCCGGCATAGGGGATGAACTGGGAATCCTCCTGGTCCCGCTCGGACGACTTGGATTCCCAGGTGGCGTAGCGGCCGCCCGTGATGGCGGTCAGGTTGTCCGCCAGGGACCAGCGGACCGCGGCATAGACGCCACGCTGATGCGTCACCGTGCCGCGCAGGGTGGATTCGGTCCAGGCCGGCTGCGGGAACGAGCCGTCCCACTGATAGAAATTGCCGGTGTCGGCCAGCGTGTCGCGGTCGAAGCCGTAGCGGTAGAAGTCCTCGCCATAACGGCTGCGCATCGCGCCCGCCACCAGTTCGTGCTTGCGTCCGAGCAGGCTGAACGGCCCCTTCGCCTGCAGGTCCAGCGAGGTTTGCTGGGCATAGGAATTCCAGTAGCCTGGCAGCGCCCCCAGGCCCGTGCCCGTCTCGCGGTCCAGGTCGCCATACAGGTACAGCAGCTTGGCGTCGTACTTGCTCTTGCGCTGCGACCAGTCGGCCTTGACCTCCCAGTCATTGTCGAAGCGGTGTTCCAGCGTGGCGAACATGGTCTGGTTGGTCGTGTGCCAGTAGGTCCAGTCCGCGGCGGTGGTCTTGGAACGCCGCCAGTTGGTCGGCGTTCCGTCGCTGAACACCACGGGCAGGCTGCCCCAGGTGGAGCCGCGCGGGCGCTTGTCCTGGTAGTCCGCGCCCACGCTCAGCCGGGTGGACGGCGTCAGGTCCGCGTCGATCACGCCATAGAACACTTTCTTGTTGGCATGGTAGAGGTCGATGTAGGAATCGCGGCCCTGGTACAGCGCCACCATGCGGGCGCGCACGGTGCCTTCCTGATTCAGCGGAGTGGTCATGTCCACCGTGCCGCGGTACTGGTTCCACGACCCCGCGCCGGCGCTCACCGAGCCGGTGAATTCCCGGCTGTTGGCATGCTTGCGCACCAGGTTGATGGACGCGCCCGGATTGCCCGCGCCCGTCATCAGGCCCGTGGCCCCGCGCACCACTTCAATGCGGTCGTAGATGAACGAATCGTTGTCGGATTCGCCGTACATGGACAGGCCGATGGTGGTCGGCACTCCGTCGTACTGCAGGCTGTCGATGTAGAAGCCGCGCGACCAGAAGTCCGTGCGGTCGGTGTCCTCGCTGACCACCTGCACGCCCACCACGTTGCCCATCACCTCGTCCAGCGAGCGCAGGTTCTGGTCGTCAATGCGCTGGCGCGTCACCACGCTGACGGACTGGGGCGTTTCCCGCAGCGACAGGGTCAGCCCGGTGGCGGCGGACGAGGCCGGCGTCGTATAGGACCCCGTGCCTTCGGTCACGGCCGGGTCCGTATTGCCCAGCACCGTCACGGGCGCCAGGTTGGCCACGCCGCCATCGCGCGACAGGATGATGCTGTCGCCCTGCCAGCGATACGTCACGCCCGTGCCCTGCAGCAGGCTGCGCAGCGCCTCCTCCGGCGCCAGGCTGCCCCGCAGGCCGCGTGTGCTCAGGCCCGCCACCACATCCGGCGCGTAGAAAACGCGCACCTTGGTCTGGGCCGCCCATTGCATCAGGGCGTCGCCCAGGGGCTGCGCCGCGATATCGATCGACACCGCGGCCGCCTGGGCGCGCGCGCTGCCCGGCGCGCCCGCCATCGACAGGCTCAACGCCAGCATCAGGGAAGACAGCAAGAAACGGGGGGATGCGCACGCGAGTCGCGCGGCCGCGGGGAAATGCCTGGCTGCTGGAATAGTCACAAATACCTGCTGTTTCGGTTCGACGATGAGAGACGTTTCCCGGATGGAAACGCGGCGCCCTGGCGCCTTCCTTCGTAGAACGAATCAGCCGCGGATATACCTGAATCCCATTCTCGTTTATTTTGTAACCGTGCCGGGCCCTGGCCTATCTGGCGTTGATATCGGTGGGGCCGCCCGGACGCGGAGTCAGGCGGACCGGCGCCACGGAGGGCAAGGCGTCGACCAGGGCCTCGGGGCGGTCCAGGCTGAACGACGCCGACACGCGCAGGCGCCCCACCCGCTCATCCGCCAGCCGCAAGGGCGTGGACAGATAGCGGTTCATTTCCTGCACGACTTCGGTCAGCGGCGCATTTTTGAACACCACCCGTCCTTCGCGCCACGCAATGGCGCTCTCGACATCGGCGGGCGCCGGCACGCCGATCGCCCCGCTGCCCGGCACCCGGATGCCGTGTCCGGGGCGCAGCACGGCCCGGCCCAGGTTCCACCAATGGCCGCCGGTCACTTCCACCGTGCCGGATGCCACCAGCACGGCCACCTGGTCCGCATCGCGCCGCACATTGAAGACGGTGCCCGTCACCCGCACCACGCCGCCGCCGGCGCGCACGATGAAGGGCCGCGACGGGTCCGCGCTGACGGTAAAGAGGATTTCGCCGCTGTCCAGCGCCACTTCCCGGCGCCCGTCGTAGAGCTTCACGTCGGCGCGGGTGCCACCGTTGATCTCCAGCACGGAGCCATCGGGCAACGTGACCTGCCGGCGCTCGCCGCGCTCGGCGGTGACCGCCACGGCATACGAGGGCGTCTCGGCGGGCAGGCTCCACCAGGCCACGGCGGCGGCCGCCGCCAATGCGGCACAGGCGAACGCAATGCGCAGCGGCAACTGGCGCGAACGCCGGGGACGCTCGGGAATGGATCCGCCCAGCAACGTCCGCACCTGATCCCGCGGCAGATCGGCCGCGGCTTTGCCCAGTTGCTGCATGCGATCAAACTCACGCGCGCCTTCGGGGTGGTCGCGCCGCCATCGGGCGAATGCGCGCCGCTGGCGGCGCGTCAGGTCGCCGGAATGCCAGCGCGCAAACCAGCCCGCCGCGGTGGCGGGATCGCTTGCATCATCGCGGTCATTGGAAAAAGGCATCGTCATCGATTGTGTTCATGCATGCGGTCGCGCACAAATTCGATTGCCCGCATGACATAGCGTTCGATCATATTCTTGGACAAGCCCATGTGCGCCGCCACCTCGGCCTGGGTCCAGCCTTCGATGCGGTTGAGCACAAAGGCCTCCCGGCATTTGGGCGGCAATTCCGCCAGGACTTTCGCCAGCTCGTCGGCCAGGCGCGCCGCGCGTACGGGGGATTCCGGATCGAGCAGCGCGGGCTGGTCGGCATCGTCCAGTTCGTCCAGCGGCACATGCTCCACGCGGGCCTGCCTGCGCCAGCGATCGATCAGCCGGTGTCCGGCGGCCTGGAACAGGTAGCTGCGCGCCTTCAGCGCAACGCTGGCGTCGGCCTTCAGCAGGCCTTCAATGGCGTCGTGCGCCGCGTCCTCGGCGTCATGCCGGTTGCCGGTGCGCCGGCTCCATACGCCCACCAGCTCGTCATAGTAGGCGAGCCAACCGGTGCGGGGCGAGGAGGGGCGGGACATGAACCAATCGGGAAACGGGGATGGCGAAGCTGCGGATTTTACAAATAATTCTCATTATCGCAACTACCACCCCGCACGGCCCCCGCGCGGCCCTGCTCAAGCCCCTAGTAATCCATCGGGACGTGGCTTTGCGCGGCCCTGATTTCCTGCAGATGCCGCTCCGCCTCTTCTTTCTCGGCGGCCGGCGGCAAGGCTCGCCAGCTCACCATGTTGCCCGGCGTCTTCAGCGGCATCCATCCCAATACGCTGTAAAGCGAAATCGCGGTGTAGCCCGTGTCCAGCCGCGTTTCGTAATAGCCCTGACGATCCGGCATGGTATCGCCGGGCGTCCAATCCAACTGAGACATCCATGTCTCCTTCTTGGTGAAGCTTATGCGTAAGAACGCGCCATCCGCGAATGGGCGGCTTTCCGGCTGATCGTATAGCGTCCCGCCGCCGTTGTCCTGACACGATGCGTCCGTTTTTCATTTCTTGACAGAGGGGAATCCCTAGGCCTCCGCATTCGGATTGCTAAAGGATGAATACAGGCGCTAGGATGCGGCAACGGATTTTTACACCACCCGGCGACGGAGCGTCATCGCTCAGGTCCACCGGGGAAGCGACGGCCATGCCGAAATCGATCTTCCCGCTATACCCAAAAGATCGGCTGGCCGCTCTGGCAAGCGCCAATGCCCTGCGCGCCATCCGCGAGGGTTTGCTGTGGACCATGCCCTGTCTGCTGGTGTCGGCATTGTTCCTGCTCCTGTCCGTCTGCGCCCGGCAACTGGGTTTGCCCGACGGCATCGCAACGCTGCTGGCCAGCCTGCACCGCAAGCTCTCCGGCCTCATGCCGCTCATGGCCGGCATGTCCATCGGCTATATGCTCTCGATCCGTCACCGTCTTCCTCACCTGCCCACGGCGCTGCTGTGCCTGTCGTACGTGGTCATTGCCGAGACGCTGCTGGCGCCCTATCCCCAGGCGGCGTCCACCCTGATCCTCTTCATCGCCATCGTCTCGCCGCTGGCGACCGTGCCGCTGATGGCATGGCTGCACCGCCGCCGCTGGACGCGGCTGGCGCCCGACGGCCTGATCAGCGAAAACGTACGGGATACGCTGAACATGGTGGTGCCGGGCATACTGACGGCGTGCCTGGTGATGGCGCTGCTGTCCTCCGTCCTGCGCATTCCCGCGGTGGCCCAATTCAACATTCCATTAAGCGTCGCCTCGCTGGATAACCCGTTCACCACCGGTGCGCTGGTCGCCGCGCTGAATTCCCTGCTGTGGTTCTTCGGCATCCACGGCGTTCACGCCCTGGCTCCCATCATGGAGGTGCTGGACCAGGCGACGCAACTCAACGCGACCACCCTGGCCGCGGGCTATGAAAGCGTCTATGCGCTCAACAGCACCCTGCTGGGTGCCTTCGTCTTCATCGGCGGAGCCGGCGCGACACTGTCGCTGGCGGCGGCCATCCTGCTTTTTTCCCGCAGCGAATCGCTGCGCCTGCTTGCGCTGGCCAGCATCCCCGTATCGCTCTTGAACGTGAACGAGATCCTGCTGTTCGGCCTGCCGCTCATCCTGAATCCTCGGCTGCTGATTCCCTTCATCCTCGCGCCCGTGACCAACGTCGTCATTGCGCTGGCCGTGGTGCAACTGGGCTGGATGCCGCCGGCCACGGTCGCGCTGCCGCTGACCTCGCCCGTGCTGTTCAATGCGTACATCGGCGCCGGCGAGCACCTGGGCGGAGTCGCCCTGCAGCTGCTGCTGGTGCTGCTGGGCGCCTGCATCTATGCGCCCTACGTGATTGCGCTGGAACGCCAGCGCAAGGCCGACGCCACGGTCTATTTCAAATCGCTGGACACCACCTTCCCGCAACTCCAGGAAGAATCGCTGCTGTACGCGAACGACCCGGTGGTGGCCACTTATACGAACCGTGCACGGCGCAAGGCCGAGATCTCGCGCATCCGCGCCATCAGCGAGTACGACTTCTACCTGGAATTCCAGCCGCAGGTGTCGCTGCGCAGCGGTCTGTGCACTGGCTGCGAGGCGCTGCTGCGCGCGACCGGCCCGGAAGGCGCGCAGCAGGCCCCCCTGGAGTTCCTGCGCTGGCTGGCGCAGGCGGACCTGATGCGCGAGGTGGATCTGTGGGTTGCCAGGCAGGCGGTGCGGCAATGCCTGGCGTGGCGCGCGCAAGGCTTCACGCTGCCGATGACCATCAATGTCACCGGCGGCACGCTGACCTCGGCGGTCTTCCTGGACAAGCTGATCCGGGTACTGGAACAAGCACAGGGACAGGTTTCCGTGGAGCTCACGGAAGACGCGCTGGTCGAGGATGCCCAGGCCCTGCACATCGCCTTCGGGCGGCTGCATGACATCGGTGCGCGCGTGTATATCGACGACTTCGGCACCGGCTATTCCGCGCTGAGCTACCTGCACCAATTCCAGATCGACGCCGTCAAGATCGACCGCAGCTTCGTGCTGGCGCAGAGCCATGAGCGGGGCGCGCTGGTGATGAGCGGCCTGCTGCGGTTCTGCGAGGCCTTGAACCTGCAGATCATCGTGGAAGGCGTGGAGACCGACAGGCAGCTTTCGGCGCTGGAGTCCAGCGCTGAAATCATCGTGCAGGGCTGGTACTACAGCAAGGCCGTGCCCGGCGAGCATATCGTGGACTTCGCGCGCCAGCGGCAACGGATGCCCGCCACGCCGGCGCACCCGTCAGGCGCCGCGGCTACTTGATGCCGATGAACGGCAGGGCCGCGCCGGGCACCTGCGTGGACGGCAGCACTCCATCCCATTTTTCAACCGCGTTCAGGCTCACCAGGTTGGTGTTGGCGGCCAGCGCCTCGGCCTTGGCCCGGATCGAGGCCGCTTCCGCCTCGCCGCGCATGCGGATGCCGTCGGCCTCCGCCGTGAACTGCTGGCGCTGCGCGTCGGCCTGGGCCTTGGCCTTGACCACCTGGATCTCGGCGTTGATCGTCGCCGTCTCTTTTTGCTGACGCGTGGTCTCGATCTGCACCTGGGCCAGCATGCGCTGCTCGATCGAATGCTCGTAGGCCTGCGAGAAGCCCACTTCCTCGATCTGCACACCCACCACCTGCACCGGCGCGCCTTCCATCGTCTTCAGCACGGCGTTGTTCACATCCAGGCCCAGCTTCTGGCGCTCCTGGATGGCGCGCACCGCGGTGTACTGGCCAAACACGTTCTTCACCGCGTCCGGCGTCTTGCGTTCCAGCACGCGCATCTGGAGATTGGAGATGGTGCCGTATTCCGAGTACAGCTCGGCCACGTGCTCGGGCGGCACGCGATAGGACACCGAGACGCGCAGCGTCGCCGGCTGCTGGTCGTAGCTGTAGGCCTCCAGCTTTTCGAACACGAAGGTATGGTCGCGCACGGACACCGTCATCACGTTGTCGATGAAGGGCGTCTTGAAATCCAGGCCCGGTTCGGACACGCGCACCAGCTTGCCGTTGCGCAGCACCACGCCGCGCTCGCCCTGGTCCACCTGGAACCACGAACCAAAGGCAATGAACAGGATCAGCAGGAACAGGATGCCGGTGCCGATGGCGACCTTGAGGCTGCGCGGCTTGACCGCGCCGATCGTCTTGACCATCTGAATGTCTGTCGGCTTCACTTCGAGTCCCTGTCTGTTTTTGTGCGTTTACGGTCCGAGAGCACTGCCGCGATGCCGCGGGCCAGCAGATAGGCAACCACCGCCGCCCCTACCAAGATCAGGAAATACCGCATCGAGCGTCCCCCCCGGGAAAGAAGCACGGGATTCTATCCCGCATGGGCAAGGACGGCGCAAGCGCATGTTGACCGAATGCACCCAGGCGTTGCGAAACGTTTCTCAAGAGCCAAAAAGCGGGAAATCACGCCCCGTAGAAGCGCAGTCCCAGGCGCGACAACGGTCTGGATACTCCCAGAAGGCATGGTCCAGCGCCTCCATTTCCTGCTGTTCTTCCGCGGTCATCGCACCGTAGATATCGTTTAGCTGGACGACTTCCGGCGAGGCCTCGAAGCGGTCGATCAGCCCCCGCATGCGCGACAGTACGGACAGCATGTGCACCGCGCCAACCTTGCGTAACGCGCGCAAGGCCAGCTGGCAGGTCTCATCGCCCCAGTTGCACAGAAACTGCATGAAGCCGCCGTTGTTGATGTCCGCCTCCATGCGCCACAGCGCCACCAGCTCCCGGTCCTCGCCGCAAAGGCTGCCCAGCTTCCAGTCGGCCGCGCTCAGCGCCGCCAGCGCCTGTTCATAACGCTGGTCCCACAACAGGTCGTGCACATTCAACATGCCCGCCGGCGAAGGCTCCAGCAACGCAGGCCACACCACGCCATGTCCGTCATCCACCAGCTGCCATTGCTCGCGGTCGGCGGGCGACGCCTTTTCCAGGCGGATGTGGCGCGCAATCGGCTCGGTGAGTTCCTGGCCATTGGCCAGCGTCAGCAGCAGATGCGTGCCGGTCAGCGAGATGGCTTTGATGCGGTAGTCGACAGGCGGCATGAAACGGATCGGCAAAGATGGAAAGCGGACGAAATTACCGGAACCGGGCGATGCTGTCGAGACGCGGCCCTGCGCGCCATCTCGCTGCTCGCATTGCGCCGCACACTGTTACGTCCTCAAGCCCGGCCCGTCTGCTACCGTAAACCCTGCCCCGCGCCCAGGCCTGCATCCGGCGCCCACCACGGAGACCGACCATGCCACGTCCTTCCGAGTCCGCTCCCCTGATCGGAGTGGTCCCGCCATACATGCTGGACCGCCTGGCGCAACACGCCGATGCGCGCGTCAGCATGCCCGCCGTCAAGACGCTGATCATCGATCAGCAGCAGCGCAGCCTGCGCGAAACCGCGGACCAGCCGCCTCGCGCCACGCTCGCGCCGACCCGGCACGCCGCGCCGGCGGGAACGCCGGAGCGCGCCGTGCATGACGCGGCCAACACCACCACCCTGCCCGGCAGGCTGGTGCGCGCGGAAGGCCGGCCCGCCAGCCGGGACGCCGCCGTGGACGAGGCCTACGCGCACCTGGGCGCAACCTACAAGCTGTTCTGGAACGTCTACAAGCGCCACTCCATCGACGCTCACGGGCTCCCGCTGGTGGGCACCGTGCACTACGGCGAAGACTACGAAAATGCCTTCTGGAATGGCGCGCAAATGGTGTTCGGCGATGGCGACGGCGAGATATTCAACCGCTTCACCGTCGCCGTCGACATCATCGGACATGAACTCACGCACGGCGTGATCGACACCGAAGCCGCCCTGCTCTATCAGGGCCAGGCCGGCGCGCTGAACGAATCGCTGTGCGACGTATTCGGCGCGCTGGTCAAGCAGTACGCGCTGGGCCAGACCGCGCGGCAGGCGGACTGGCTGGTGGGCCAGGGCCTGTTCACGCCCAAGGTGAAGGCCCGCGCCCTGCGCTCCATGGCCGAGCCCGGCACCGCTTACGACGACCCGGTGCTGGGCAAGGATCCGCAACCCGCTCACATGAGCGCCTATGTCGATACGCCGCGCGACAACGGCGGCGTACACATCAACTCCGGCATCCCCAACCGCGCCTTCCATCTGGCCGCCACGGCGCTGGACGGCAACGCCTGGAATGGCGCCGGACGCGTCTGGTACGACACGCTGTGCGACAAGCGCCTGCGCCATGACGCGGATTTCAAGGGCTTCGCCAGCCTGACCCTGGTGATTGCCGGCGAACGGCATGATGCCGCCGTGCGCCGCGCCGTCGAGCAAGCCTGGAAGACCGTGGGAGTGCTGCCATGATAGAACTGCCTTCGCTCGACCTGGTCCAGCTCGTGCGCCTGACCCGCGAAGGCGGCCTGGCCTATCTGCCCGGCCTGGCCGAGCCCCGCCACATCGATTTGTCCACCTGCCCGCCGGGCGTGCGCCAGGAGGTCTGCGACGCGCTGCAACACGCGGCGCCCAAGGCCGTGCCCGCGTGCGCCGACGCCAGCGGCGACCAGCGCTACTTCCATGTGGAGGTCGTATACGAAGGCGCGGAAACCGCGCAGGTCAGCTTCGACGTGCCCGAGGCGGATGCGCCGGATACGCTGGTGCGCTTGTGGAAGGACCGGGCCGGCCAATCTGGATAGCCCGGCCCGCATACAGGCCGATGACCGCCATCGCCACGCACAAGGCGGCGCACACGCCCAGCGCGACGCCCCACCCGCCCAGTCCGTCATGCAGCGCTCCCACCAGCGCCGGGCCGGTGGCCGCGAAGAGATAGCCGACGCACTGCGCCATGCCGGACAGCGCCGCGGCCTGCTGCGCATGACTGGCGCGCAGCCCCACGAACGCCAGTCCCAGGATGATCCCGCCGCCCGTGCCCAAACCCAGCAGCACGATCCACAGCGTGGCCCAGGCGGGCGCGGCGATCAGGCCCGCGAGCGCGACGAAGGAAGCCGCCGCCGAGCAGAACGCGGCGCCGCGCTGGTCCTTCAGGCGCCGCACCACCGGGGCCAGGAACAGGGCCGGGACGGCAGACATCAGCTGCAGCAGCCCATGCAGGGAACCGGCGCGCTCGGCCGTAAAACCGGCGTCGCGCAGGATCGCGGGCAGCCAGCTCACGCCCACATAGAACACAAAGGAATTGATGCCCAGGTACAGCGTGACCTGCCAGGCCAACGGGGAATGCCACAAGCGGCCGCCGTGCGGCGCATGCGCGGTCGTCGCCGCCGGCGGGGTGTGGTTGGCCAGCTGGGGCAGCCACAGCAGCACGCTGATCACGGGCACCACCAGCAGGCACAGGGTTGAGAACCGCCAGCCGCCCGCCGACAGGCTGGCCAGCGGAATCGCGATCGCGGATGCCACGCCCGCCGCGACGCTCATGGTCAGCACGTACGCGGAGGTCAGGCCGGCGACGCGTTGCGGGAAATCGCGCTTCAAGAGGCTGGGCAGCAGCACGTTGCCGACGGCAATTCCCGAACCGATGATGGCCGTGCCCGCATACAGCCCCCAGGCCGCGCCCTGCGTGCGCGCGACGATGCCCGCGGCTATCAGCAGCATCGCCGCGAACAGCGTGCGCTCCAGTCCGAACCGGCGCGCCAGCCCCGCGGCAAACAGCGACACGAAGGCAAAGGCCAGAAGCGGCAGGGTGATCAGCATGCCGGCCGCGGCCGAGGACAGGCCCAGCTGCTCGCGGATCATGCCGATGAGCGGAGCCACGCCGGTGACCGGCGCCCGCAGGGCCATGGCGATGCAGAGTATGCCCAGGATCAGCAGCACCGGGCGGCTGTTGGGACGGGAGTGGGAAGGGACGTGAGTCATTGAGGCAACCTGCGGAAACGGGAAGGGAACGCGCGCACAAGCCGCATTCCGACGCCCTCAGCTTACGCACGCGCCTCTTTACCGAATTTCGAGATAATGACAAACTATCACTAGATTCCGCCATTCCGCCGCGCCTGGCCGGGCAGCCCATGCATACCCCCGACACGCCGCCCTCTCCCTTTGATCCCGACTCCGCCACGCAGTGGACCTTCGCCATGCCCGTGCATGCGGCCGAGCGGGACAACGAATCCCCGACGCACCGGCACCACATGGGCCAGCTGGTGCTGTCGCTGCGGGGCGGGGTGACCTGTTCGGTGCCTCAAGGCCTGTGGATGGTGCCGCCGCAATGCGGCGTCTGGATTCCTGGCGGCGTGCCGCACAGCAATCGCGTCACCGCCAACGGGCGTGTCTGCTTCCTGTTCGTCCCGGCCGATGCGCCGCGCCTGCCGACCGCGTGCTGCACGCTGGCGATCACGCCGCTGGTGCGCGAGCTGGTCGTGCATCTGGCCGAACTGCAGCCGGCCGACACCACGACCCCCGCCAACCTCAAGCTGGCCGACGTGCTGGTGGAGCAGCTGGCGTGCATGCCCACCGAGCATCTGCACCTGCCGATCTCCGATCACCCCCGCCTGCGCGAAATCGCCGGCGCGCTGAACGCGGACCCGGCCGACCGCAGCACGGTTGCGCAATGGGGCAAGCGCGTCGCCATGAGCGAACGCACGCTGGCGCGGCTGGTGCAGCAGGAAGTCAGCATGAGCTTCGGCCGCTGGCGCCAGCAGTTGCACATCATCCTGGCCCTGCAGCGCCTGTCCGCGGGCGTTTCCGTGCAGCGCACCGCGGAGGACCTGGGCTATGAATCGGTCAGCGCCTTCATCACCATGTTCAAGAAGACGCTGGGCAAGACGCCCGCCCGCTACTTCGCCGACAAGACGGACGGGCAGCCGGCCCTTACCAACGATAGGTCAGCGTCGCCATGACGGTGCGCGGCGCGCCAAAGTAGCACCGCGTATTGCTCAGGCAGACGCCGACGTAGTCCTTGTCGAACAGGTTGTTCACGTTCAGCGCGACCGACGCGTTGCGCCATTGGCCGCCCATGCGGCGCAGGTCATAGCGCAACGCGGCATCCACCAGCGTGTACGAGCTCAGTTCGATCGTATTGGAGGAATTGCCGAAGCGACTGCCCACGTACCGGACCCCGGCGCCGGCCGACAGGCCCGCCAGCGCATCGGTGAAGGCGTAGTCCACCCATGCGGCCGCCTGCCTGCGCGGCGTCAGGCTGACTTGCTTGCCCTGGTTGCCGTCATTGCTGCGCGTGTATTCCGCGTCCGTGTACGTGTAGGAGGCCAGCACGCTCAGCTGCGGACTCAGCTCCAGCTTGCCTTCCAGTTCGACGCCGCGCACGCTGGTTTCGGCCGACTGCACGATAAAGCCGGGATTGACCGGATCCGTCGTCGCCATGTTGCGTTGGGCGACATCGAACAAGGCGACGCCGACAAAGCTGTTGTGCCCGGCCGGCTCGTACTTCACCCCCACTTCGTACTGCCTGCCGGTGGTGGGCTTGGCGGGAGAGCTGGGGTAGATCAGGCCGGAAGTCGGCTGGAAGGACTCGGTGTAGCTCGCGTAGGGCGTGATGCCATTGTCGAACAGATAGGCCGCGCCCACCCGCGTGGTGAAGGCGTGGTCCGAGCTGCGGGTGTTCGTGTCGGACAGGCGGTCCATCATGTTCTGGCGCACGCGGTCCCAGCGTCCGCCCAGCGTGTAGGCCCAGCGCCCCAGGCGTATCTGGTCCTGCACGTAGACGCCCAGGCGCTCCTGATGCTGCAAGGCGTCCGTGACCGGAACATCGGGACGGCGGATGGCCTGGCCGTACTCCGGATTGAACAGGTCGATGGGCGGCGCGCACTCGGCCGTGCCGCAGATCCAGTTCAGGCTGTCGTAGCGCTGGCGCGCGTATTCGAAGCCGGTCAGCAGCGTGTGCGCCAGCGGCCCGGTACTGAAACGCGACGTCAGCATCGTGTCGACGTTGATGTCATAGGAGGTCTGGTCGGCGTCGAAGAGCCGCCGGCGCAGCGTGCGGCGGTCCGCCAGCAGGCCGTTGCCCGTCACCGTGTCGAACTCCTGATGGACGCGCGCATAGCGGGCGTTCTGCTGCAGCGAGAACGTGTCATTGAACTTGTGCTCCAGGCTGTAGCCCACCGCCGTCTGGTCGCGCAGGTAATGCTCGCGGTCGGGCTCGCCCACGTAGCGGCTGCGCGGCACCTTGCCGTTGGGGTTTTCGCGCAGCGTGCCGTCTGCCGGCAGGTACTGGGGCAGGAATCCGATCTTGTCGCGCTGATACTGCGCCAGCAGCGTCACGCGCGTGGCCGCGCTGGGCTGCCAGGTCAGCGACGGCGCCAGGAACAGCCGGTCGTTCTTCACGTAGTCCACGGCCGTGTTGCTGTCGCGCTGCAAGGCGATCACGCGATAGAGCCACTCGTCGGTTTCACCCACGGGCCCCGTCAGGTCCACCGCCCCCTGGAACCGGTCCTGGTTCCCCACCTGCAGCTGCACTTCGCCCGCCCGCTCGGCAGAGGGCCGCTTGCTGACCATGCCGGTCAGGCCGCCCGGCCCGCTTTCGCCGTACAGCACCGAGGCCGGCCCCCGCAGCACTTCCACGCGCTCGAGCCCAAAGGGCTCGCTCTGCCAGATCGCGCCCAGGCGCAGGCCATCCAGGTAGGACGACGGCGAACTGAAGCCCCGCAATGAAATCCACTCGATCTGGTTGTCCATGCCCAGCTGGTCCACGGACACGCCCGGCGTGTACTGGACGGCTTCGGTCACGGTCTGCACATTGCGCGCATCCATCTCCTTGCGCGTCACGACGCTGACCGATTGCGGATTTTCCAGGATCGACGTATCGGTCTTGGTGCCCGTGGCGCTGCGCGAGGCCACCCATCCCGGCGCGGGCCCCCAGGCGCTTTCGCCCAGGCCGCTGCCGGTTACCGTGACCGCCTCCAGGGTCGCCGCATCGTCGGCGGCGGGCCGCAGCACGATGGCGCCGTTCTGTTCCTGGGCGCGCAGGCGGGTTCCGGCCAGCAGCGCCTGGACGGCCTGCATGGCGGTCATGCGCCCGGACACGGCATCCGCCGTCCTGCCCGCCACCAGGCCTGCATCCACCAGTATGGGCGTGCCGGTCTGGCGCGCCAGGCTGTTCAGCGATTGCGACAGCGCCCCGGCCGGCAGGTTGACATCGACAACGGCGGCCGCGCCTTGGGCGGCCGCCGCCGCGCTGGCCACGCCGATAGCGGCGGCAAACAGGCTCCGGATGGGGAAATGGCGCGCTGCGCGCAGCGGCGCATCGCGGGTGTAGCGTTCGATCATGGTCAGTCCTAGGGAGGGTTCTGACAGGGAAAACGAACGAACGCTGGTTTACCGGACAATTATTTTTTTCCCGCGCGGGAAATGCGCGTGCCGCCCGAGGCGAGCTCGGCCACGGCCACCGGCAACACGCTGGGCAGGGCCGCCAGGAAGCGTCCGGGCTCGCGCGCCGGGAAACTGCCCGTCACCCGCAACGCGTGCAGCGCCGGCTCGGCGTCCAGCATGATGGGCTCGTCGCGCCATGCGTTCCACTGGGCCACGACCTCGGCCAACGGCGTCGCGTCGAACACCAGCCAGCCCTGGCGCCAGGCATCGCGCCCGCCGGCCTGCACCTCCCGCACGGGCTCAAGGCCGTCCCGCCCCGCGCGCACCATCTGCCCCGGTTGCAGCAGCACGCCCTCGCCGGAGGCATCCAGGCCCCATACCCGGACCAGCCCGCGCTCCACCTGCACCCGCATCACGCCCGCGCGCGCGCTGACGCTGAACGCGGTGCCGACCACCCGGACCGTGCCCCACGGGGTCCGCGCCACGAAGGGCCGCGACGATTCGGTCCGCACATCCAGATAGACCTGGCCCTGCGCCAGATAGAGCTCGCGCGCGTCGCGGTAAT